>JAVVFH010000027.1:0-22970 GCA_032250585.1 Lysobacterales bacterium | reverse complement strand
CGACACGCCTTACGGTAAGCCCTCCGCGCCGCTGCGGGTGCTGCGGTCCGGCTCGGTGCGGCTGCTGTTTCTGGCACGGCACGGCAACCCGCACCGGCTGCCGCCGCACCGGGTCAATTACCGGGCCAACATGTGGGCCCTGCACGAACTGGGCGCCGACCACGTGCTGGCGGTGTGCGCGGTCGGTGGCGTCAGCAGCCGCTGCGCGCCCGGCACACTGGTTGCGCCGAGCCAGCTGATCGATTACAGCTGGGGCCGCGAGCACACCTACAGCGATTCGGCCGAGGTGCCATTGGTGCACGTGGATTTTACCAACCCCTACGAAGGCTCGCTGCGGCGTGCGCTGCTGGCGGCGGCCGAATCCGTTTCCCTCGACCTGCTGGACGGGGGCTGCATCGGCGTGTTCCAGGGACCCCGGCTGGAAAGTGCGGCCGAAGTGGAGCGGGCCCGGCGCGACGGCTGCGACATGGCCGGCATGACCTCGCTGCCCGAAGCGGGGCTCGCGCGCGAACTCGGCCTGGATTACGCCGGCATCGCCGTGGTATCGAACTGGGGCGCAGGCGTCGGTGACGGACATATTTCCGAAGACGACATCGCCGCAACCCTGCGCGAGCCGATGCAGCGGGTGCGTACACTGATCGCCGCCGTCGCGGCGCAGATCTGAACGAGGTCGTGAGCACATGAACTCATCCTGGCCGCACTTGCTGGCGCCCTTGGATCTGGGGTTCACGACGCTGAAGAACCGTGTCCTGATGGGTTCGATGCACACCGGCCTGGAAGACCACGCCCGCGACTACCCGAAACTGGCCGCCTACTTCGCGGAGCGCTCCGCCGGCGGCGTCGGCCTCATCGTGACCGGCGGCATGGCGCCGACGATCCGCGGCTGGCTGGCGCCGTTCGCCTCTTCGATGATTTTTCCCTGGCAGCTGCGGCGCCATCGCCTGGTCACCACTGCGGTGCACGCCGAAGGTGGCAAAATCTGCATGCAGATCCTGCATTCGGGCCGTTACGGCTACCACCCGCTGGCTGTGGCGCCGAGCGCTATCCGCTCGCCCATTTCGCCGTTCAAGCCGCGGGCGCTGTCCCGGCGCGGCGTGCGGCGTGAAATCCGCGGTTTCGTGCGGGCCGCGCGGCTGGCGCGCAGGGCCGGCTACGACGGCGTGGAGGTGATGGGTTCAGAAGGCTACCTGATCAACGAATTCACCACCCCGCGGGTCAACAAGCGTCATGACGAGTGGGGCGGCGACGCCGCGGGGCGCTATCGCATTGCGGTGGAGATCGTGCGCCGCATCCGGGAGGCGGTCGGCCCCGATTTCATCATCATCTACCGCCTGTCGATGCTGGACCTGGTGCCGGACGGCAATTCCTGGGAGGAAATCGTTGCCCAGGCCAGGGCCGTGGAAGCCGCCGGGGCGACGATCATCAACACCGGCATCGGCTGGCACGAGGCGCGCATCCCGACCATTGCCACGATGGTTCCGCGGGCGGCCTTCAGCTGGGTCACCGCCCGGCTCAAAGGCGAGGTCAGCATTCCGCTGGTGACGACCAATCGCATCAATACGCCGGCCGTGGCCGAGCAGGTGCTCGCCGAGGGTCATGCCGACATGGTGTCGATGGCCCGACCGCTGCTGACCGACGCCGCGTTCGTGAACAAGGCGGCGGCGGGCCGGGCGGACGAAATCAATGTCTGTATCGCCTGCAATCAGGCCTGTCTTGATCACAGCTTCAGTCGCCAGGTCGCCTCCTGCCTGCTCAACCCGCGGGCCTGTCACGAAACCGAGCTGAATTATCGCCCGGTATCGCAGCCGAAATCGCTGGCCGTGGTGGGCGCCGGGCCTGCGGGTCTGGCCTTTTCCTGCGCGGCCGCCGAGCGCGGCCACCGGGTGACCCTGTTCGAAGCGGCCGACCGTATCGGCGGGCAATTCAACTTGGCTAAACGCATTCCCGGCAAGGAGGAGTTTTACGAGGCGCTGAAGTATTACCAGCGCCAGCTGGAAGTGCAGGGCGTCGAGCTGAAGTTGGGTGTCGCGGCGGTGCCCGAAGACCTGGCCGGTTTCGACGAAGTGATCCTCGCCAGCGGCGTGCTGCCCAGGGTTCCCGATATCGAGGGCATCGATCACCCGAAGGTGCTGGGCTACATCGACGTGCTTTCGGGTGGCGCGCAGGTTGGCCCCCGGGTGGCTATTATCGGCGCCGGCGGCATCGGTTTCGACGTCGCTGAATTTCTTGGTGAAGAAAATCGGCAGAACCCGGTGGCCGAATCGCCAGAGGCTTTCGCCCGGCACTGGGGCATCGACATGAATTTCACGGCCCGCGGCGGCGTGGCCGATGTGCGCGCCGAACCGCCGCCGCTGGCGCGGGATATTTTCCTGCTGCAGCGCAAGCACAGCAAACCCGGCAAGGGCCTAGGCAAGACTACCGGCTGGATCCACCGACTCGATCTGCGCCAGCGCGGGGTGCGGATGCTGGCGGGCGTAAGCTACCGGCGCATCGACGACCAGGGGCTGCACATCGAACACGACGGCGCAGAGCAATTGCTCGAAGTCGATCACGTGGTGATCTGCGCGGGCCAGCATTCCCGGCGGGAACTTTACGAACCGCTGCGCGAGGCCGGCGTCACCGTGCATGTGATCGGCGGCGCAGACGTGGCGGTCGAGCTGGATGCCAAGCGTGCGATCAAGCAGGGTTCGGAACTGGCTGCAGCGATCTGAGCGCCGCGCAGACGACCAGCGCGTGCAATCGATACAACAGGAGCAGTGACCATGACACGAATACTGGGTATTTCGGGCAGCCTGCGCAAAGGTTCGTATAACACGGCCCTGCTGCGAGCCGCCTGTGAGCGATTTCCGGGCCTCATCGAGGTCGCGAGCATCCGCGACATCCCCCTCTACGATGGCGATCTGGAACAGGTGGGCTTTCCGGACAGCGTGCAGCAGTTGAAAGATCGCCTGCTGCAAGCCAATGGCCTGCTGATCGCCTCGCCCGAGTATAACAACTCGGTTCCCGGTGTGCTCAAGAACGCCATCGACTGGCTGTCGCGGCCATCGCAGGGCGTTGACAACGCCTTTCGAGGCAAGCCGGTCGCGGTGCTGGGCGCCAGCCCCGGCCATTTCGGCACCATCCTGTCGCAGGACGCCTGGCTGAGTGTATTCCGGGGCCTGTCAGCGCAGCATTGGATGGGCAGGCGCCTGCTGGTCGCCGCCGCCGCGGAGCGTTTTGATGAGCACGGCGGGCTCAGCGACGAGAATCTCGCCGGGCAGCTGGAAACCTTCGTCAGCGGTTTCGTCGATTTCATCGACCGTTGCAGCTGAGCGCGGCGCGATTGGCTGGTCCGGCGGGCACCGGAACCGGGTCGAACCGGGCCGCAAGGGGCATTTTCGTGCCGAAGCTGGTTTGAAGAAAACCGATACACGAAATATAATTCCTGATTAGCGCATTGATGCTGATCGTTTCGAGCCCATCACGAGAGACTTTGCCATGAGTGACTGGACTTTTTTCAGTAATTACGGACACGTGCTGGTGTGTTTGGCGCGGGACCGGGACGTCCGCCTGCGCGATGTGGCCGCCCGCGTGGGCATCACCGAGCGGGCGACTCAGAAGATCGTACGCGACCTGGTCGACGCGGGCTACCTCAGCGTCACCCGGCACGGCCGCTGCAATCGCTACCGCATCAACCGGCGCAAGGCGTTGCGCCATCGCCTGCAGTCGCAGTGCACGGTCGGCCAGCTGCTCAGGCTGCTCGCCGGTCCGGAGTCGCTGCCTCGGGCTTCACCCGATGAGCTGGCAGCCGTTGTGGGCGCAGAGAAGTCGACGGCCGAGCCGGCACCACAACGCGCTGAGCCGAGCCCTGAACTGCCGCAACAGATATCCGAACGCAAGGAAGGGGCCGACGTCGGCCAGGCTGCCGCGGAGTCGGTTTGGCAGAGAGCCGAAAAAACGCCTGGAGACAAGGAAGAGGCGCCCGCCGACGATGCGGCTTTGGACACCCGCGAGCAAGGCAGTCTTTTTTGAAATGGGCGCGGCCATCGGTGCAGCATCGGTCAGTCGCAAAGCCGCACGGTCACCTTGCCGCGCGTGGCGTCGCGCAGCGAGCGCCTGAGGCAAGCGAGCCGCGATTCTGGAACCTCCGCTTCGATCATCACTCCCTGCTCGGCGAAGGACTCGCTCAGTTTCCGTGCGCCGCAGCTTTCCAGGGCGGCGTAAACCTCGCCTGTCCACTCGAAGCCGGCCCGGATGAAACAGTTCAGCCGGCGCACGATTTCGCGGCTCCCCGCGCGGTCGAGGCATTTCGCGGCGCTGCCCCCGTAGGCGCGGATCAGTCCGCCGGCACCCAGTTTGACGCCGCCGAAGTAACGCGTGACCACCACCATGACGTGATCCAGCTGTTTGCCTTCGATGGCGGCCAGGATGGGCTTGCCGGCCGTGCTGGCCGGCTCGCCGTCGTCATGGAAGCGGTACTGGTGATCCAGGCGCCAGGCCCAGCAGTTGTGCGTTGCGGCGGGGTCGGCGACCGCCGCGTAAAATGCCCGGGTCGCGGCGAGATCATCCACCCGGGCTGCGTGCGCCACGAATCGGCTGCGCCTGATCTCGCTGTCTACCGAGGCGGGCCGGGCGATGGTGAGCACGCTGGTTTCAACCCTCCGGCTCGCCCGGCAAACGGCCGCTCTTGGCCGTCACGCGGCATTCGAGGCGCCCGTCCTGCAGCTGGGCGCTCAGCGCATCGCCCGATTCGACTGCGGCGACACTGCTGATAACGCGCTGCCCGTCGCTGCTGAGCAGCACGGCGTAACCGCGGCCGATGGTTTGCAGCGGGCTCACCGCGTTCAGCGTGCGCGCCAGGTCGCGGAGCTGTTGCTGCCTGAAGCGCAGCGCATTGCGCATCAGGCGGTCGAGATTGGCCCGGGCGACGGCGGTGCGCCGGGCCAGTTCGCTCAGGCGCCGCTGCGGATGCGTGGCGACCAGACGCCGTGACAGCGAATCGAGCCGCAGGCGCCGGTTTTCGAACGTCCGGCGCAGCGAGCGCTGCAGCCCGTCCTGCAGCAGCGCCAACGCACGAGCCCGTTCAGCCAGCTGCAGCGCGGGATGCTTCTGCTGCAGCCGGTGCGACAGATGATCGAGTTTCTGCACCTGCTGAATCAGGCGGCTGTCGAGTGCGCGCCGCAGTTGGCGCTGGTATTTTTCGAAACGCTCGTGGAGGGCGTGCTGGTCGGGGGTGGCCAGTTCCGCGGCCGCCGATGGAGTCGGTGCGCGCAGGTCCGCGACAAAATCACAGATGCTGAAGTCCGTTTCGTGCCCGACCGCCGAGACGGTCGGGGTGGCGGAGGCGAATACCGCCCGCGCCACCGCCTCGTCGTTGAAGGCAGCAAGATCCTCGAGTGATCCGCCGCCGCGCCCGACGATCAGCAGCTCGGCCCAGCCGTGGCGATTGGCCGCCGCGATGGCGCGGCAAATGGCCGGGGGCGCCTCGCTGCCCTGCACGGGAACCGCGTAGAGGCGCACCTGTGCCAAAGGCCAGCGGCGCTCCAGCACTTGCAGCAGATCCCTGACGGCGGCGCCGCTGGCGGAGGTGATCAGCGCGATGTGATACGGGAAGCGGGGCAGGGGTTGCTTATGCGCGGCCTCGAACAGACCCTCCCGTTCGAGGCGCTTCTTCAAGGCTTCGAACTGACGCTGCAATTCGCCCTCGCCGGCGTCCTGCAGACTGTCGAGGATCAATTGAAAATCGCCGCGTGCTTCGTACAGACTGATTCGCCCTCTGGCCAGTACCTTCATGCCATTGGCCGGCCGGATCGCGAGCCGGCCGGCTGCGGAACGGAACAGGGCGCAGCGGATCTGGGCGCGGTCGTCTTTGAGCGTAAAATACAAGTGGCCGGATGCCGGGCGCGACAGGTTGGAGATTTCTGCTTCGACCAGGACCCGCGGAAAGCCCGCCTCCAGGTGGATGCGCACTTCCCGGTTCAGTTCACTGGGGGTATAAACCTGTTCTGCGCGAAGTTCCATGCACTGATGATAAACTGACGCGGTTCGTAACGCACCGCAGGCGCGTTGCGGACACGGGGCGACGGCCGCTGTTTTTTTTGCGCAGAACGAGTCCGAATCGTCACCCGGAGATTCAAATAGCGCCTCCGTCGGGATATAATGAACCGATTATCCCCGCGACGCCCGGTTTTCGCCGGGCGTCGACGTATCCCGGAGCCCGAAAGGGAGGAGATAGTCCATCATGCAGTTGATCGGTGAAGCCCTGACCTTCGACGACGTTTCGCTCGAACCGGCCTACTCGGAAGTCCTCCCGGGCGAGGTTGCCCTGAACACCCGCCTGACCCGCGAAATCGGGCTGAATACGCCGCTGATGGCCGCCGCGATGGATACCGTGACCGAAGCCCGACTGGCCATCGCCATGGCCCAGGAAGGCGGCATCGGCGTGATCCACAAGAACATGACCCTCGAGCAGCAGGCGGAGGAGGTTCATACCGTCAAAAAGTACGAAGCTGGCGTGATCAAGGATCCGATCACGGTGAACCCCAACACGACGATCCGCGAAGTGCAGGAAATCACGCAGCGACACAACATTTCCGGGGTCCCGGTGGTGGATGGCGACGAACTGGTCGGCATCGTGACCAGCCGCGACATGCGCTTCGAGAAGCGCCTCGGCGACCCGGTGCGCAACATCATGACGCCCAAGCAGGACCTGATTACCGTGCGCGAGGACGCCAGCCAGGACGAAGTGCTCGACCTGCTGCACAAGCACCGCATCGAGAAAGTGCTGGTGGTCAACGGCAATTTCGAGCTGCGCGGGCTGGTGACGGTCAAGGACATCCAGAAATCCACCGACTTTCCCAACGCCGCCAAGGACTCACAGGAGCGCCTGCTGGTGGCCGCCGCGGTCGGTGTGGGCGGTGACACCGAGGCCCGCATCGAGGCACTGGTCAGCGCGGGCGTCGACGTGGTCGTGGTGGACACCGCGCACGGGCACACGTTTGGTGTGCTGGACCGCATCCGATGGATCAAGCGTACCTACCCCGATGTGCAGGTCATTGGCGGCAACGTGACCACGGGCGAGGGCGCGCTGGCGCTGGTGGATGCCGGTGCGGATGGCGTCAAGGTGGGTCAGGGGCCGGGTTCCATTTGCACGACCCGCATCGTCGCCGGGGTGGGCGTTCCCCAGATCACGGCCGTGGCCAATGTCGCGGCCGCGCTGGAGGGTAGCGGGGTGCCGCTGATCGCGGACGGCGGCATCCGTTTTTCCGGCGATTTCGCCAAGGCGATTGCCGCCGGCGCCTGGACCGTCATGATCGGCGGCTTGTTCGCGGGCACCGAGGAAGCTCCGGGCGAGGTCGAGCTCTACCAGGGCCGTTCCTACAAGTCCTACCGTGGCATGGGTTCGCTGGGCGCGATGCAGCTGGGTTCGAAAGACCGCTACTTCCAGCACGACGTGTCGACGGAAAAGCTCGTTCCCGAGGGCATCGAGGGCCGCGTGCCCTACAAGGGACCGTTGTCGGGCGTGGCCCACCAGTTGATCGGCGGTTTGCGTTCGGCGATGGGTTACACCGGTTGTGACAGTATCGAAAAATTTCGCAGCCAGGCGAAATTCGTGCGGGTGACCGGTGCGGGAATCCGCGAGAGCCACGCGCACGACGTACAGATTACCAAGGAAGCGCCCAACTACAAGCTGTCCTGACACCCTCTGCGGGCAGGGGTCCTGCCGCGAACCGAAAGAAGGCCATGTCCCGAGACATTCACCAGCATCGAATCCTGATCCTCGATTTCGGATCGCAGTACACGCAGCTGATCGCGCGCCGCGTGCGCGAGGCCGGCGTGTACTGCGAAATCTGGCCCTGGGACAGTGATCCCGTCGAAATCAGCCAGTTCGCCGCGCGCGGCATCATACTTTCCGGCGGCCCTGAGTCCGTGCACGTGCAGGACGGGCCGCTGGCGCCGGAGATCATCTACCGTCTCGATGTACCGGTACTCGGAATCTGTTACGGCCTGCACACGATGGTTGCGCAGCTTGGCGGCCGCGTGGAGGCTTCCGCGGTCAAGGAGTTCGGCTACGCGCGCGTGACGGTGCAGCAGCCCTCGCGACTGCTGCAGGACATCGAGGACCACATCGACGCGCAGGGAAAACAGCAGCTGGACGTGTGGATGAGCCACGGCGACCAGGTCGTGGAGCTGCCGCCCGGCTTCGAAATCATCGGCAGCACGGAGTCGGCGCCGGTGGCGGCCATCGCCGACGACGGCCGCGGTTTCTACGGCATCCAGTTTCATCCCGAGGTGACGCACACAGCCCAGGGTCAACGCATTCTAGAGCGCTTCGTGCACGAGGTCTGCGGCTGTGCGGGCCACTGGACGCCGGAGAACATCATCGAGGACCGCGTCGATCGCGTGCGCGCGCAGGTCGGCGGCGACAAGGTCATCCTCGGGCTTTCCGGTGGCGTGGATTCCAGTGTGGTTGCGGCCTTGCTGCACCGCGCGATCGGCGATCAGCTGACCTGCATTTTCGTTGACACCGGCATGCTGCGCTTCGGCGAGTCGGAACAGGTTATGGCGACTTTCGCGCGCCACATGGGCGTGCACGTGATCCGTGTCGATGCGCGGGAACGTTTTCTGAGTGCGCTGAAGGGGGTCACGGACCCGGAACAGAAACGCAAGGTGATCGGTGGCGTGTTCATCGACGTCTTCGAAGAGCAGGCGAAAGAGCAGGGCGACGCCCGCTGGCTCGCGCAGGGGACCATCTACCCGGACGTCATCGAGTCGGCTGGCGGCAAAACCGGCAAGGCACACGTCATCAAGTCCCACCACAACGTCGGCGGGTTGCCCGATTACATGCAAATGAAACTGGTCGAGCCCCTGCGGGAACTGTTCAAGGACGAGGTACGCAAGATCGGCGTCGAACTCGGTCTGCCGCCGGAGATGGTTAAGCGCCATCCGTTTCCCGGCCCCGGGCTGGGCGTGCGCGTGCTGGGCGAGGTCAAGGAGCAGTACCTCGACCTGCTGGCCCGCGCCGATCACATTTTTATCGAAGAGCTGGTCAGGAACGACCTGTACGATGGCGTCAGCCAGGCCTTCGCCGTGTTCCTGCCGGTCAAGTCAGTGGGCGTGACCGGCGATCAGCGGCGTTACGAATACGTGGTCGCGCTGCGCGCGGTGGAGACGGTGGATTTCATGACGGCGCGCTGGGCCCGGCTGCCCTATGAATTCCTCGAGCAGGTTTCCTTGCGGATAGCCAATGAAATCAATGGTATTTCACGGATTGTTTATGATATTTCCGGGAAGCCGCCCGCCACCATCGAGTGGGAGTGAGCGACGACTGTCTAACGTATCAGTCGTCGCTGAAGTAACGAAGGCATATCCCTGCGGCCATCGAGATTGCAGTGAACGAAAACGTCCTGACGGATCGCTTCATGGATGACACGGTACGGCTTGAAATGGACTTCCCGGTAGGTTTTCATACCGATTCGATCGAGTTCTGGTGGAACCTGTCCTCGTTCGGGCAGTTCGGCAAGTCGCGAGCAGAGGGATTCCAGCTGACCGAGTAGGTAGTCCGCACTCTCTAAAGGGTCGTGGTGAGCAATATAGCGGTAGATATCGACGAGGTCCTGTTCTGCATCCTCGGCAAGCCGGACGCGACAGCGTTTCACTCAGTACCTTCCTTGACGAGCTTTCGAAAATCGGCAAAGGCTTTTTTAAGAGGCTTGCGAGCTGTTGTCAAATCCGGTGTTTGGCCGTCTCATCCAAGCGGCGGCCTGGTCGAAGTCTATTACCTCGATCCCATCTTTGAATTTCACTCCGGTAAGCACCCTGGGCAGATAATTAAAGCCGCGTAACCCCGTCAGCACCGCTGTAGGTCTTTTGGTCAATAGTACTCATCACCGTCATTGTTCATGCTGGCATCAATTTAATGCAAGCGATGAGGAACAACCATGAACGGAAAGCGTGTATACGACCTGCCAACCCGGGTATTTCACTGGATATTCGCCGGCTGCTTTTTAACAGCCTTTGCAATTGCCAATACCGTTGACGATGATGGGACAGGGTTTTCTTACCATATGATTGCCGGCATGGTGATGGTTTTTGCCGTGATATTGCGGATCGTATGGGGTGTTATTGGCTCGCCGCATGCCCGCTTTAAGGATTTTTCACTACGGCCCGCAGCACTGGTCAACTATCTGAAAAGCGCACTGATCGGCATGACCCGCTTTTGGTCTGGTCATAACCCGGCTTCGAGCTGGGCGGCTGTTATCATGATGCTGTTGGCGCTGGGTCTGGGCATTACCGGCTACCTCATGATTTCAAGCCCGGCGGGTGAAAGCCTGGAAGATGTGCATGAAGTACTGGCGAACAGCTTTATCGTCGTCGTTTTGCTGCACGTTGCCGGTATTATGCTGCACACCGTCAAACACAAAGACCCGATCGGAAAAAGCATGATTAACGGCCGCAAGCAGCATGTCCCTGACACGGAAATACCGGTAACTTCGCATACGGCTGTTGGATTGCTGGTGCTGGCGCTGAGCCTTGGTGGTGGCGTTTATCTTGTCGGCAACTACAATCCCGATAGCCGGACCCTGTCAATTGCTGGCAATACCTTGCAACTCACCGAGCTTGAGGATGGCGATCATGGACGCGGTCACGACGATGACCGTGAAGAGGACGACGACTGAGTCTGACGATGAACATACGTGATCACATAATCCTGCTCGCCACTCTGATCTCAATCACCGCGATTATCGCCACTGACCTGGTCATCGATTCGCGTGAAGGGGTCGCTTTTTGGCATCTTCTTACCGAAGGGACTGCCGGCTTGTTGGCTTTGGGGGGCACGTTTTTCATTTTGAAAGACATGATCAGGCTGCGCAGGGACCTGAGCCGGGAGCGCAAGCTGTCAGCCACACTCAAGGTTGAAGCGGAACAATGGCAGACACGCTCGAAAAGGTACCTGGAGGGTCTTTCAAGCCTGATCGATCAACAACTCACGGCCTGGGGTTTGACCCCGGCAGAGCGCGAAGTCGCGTTTCTGTTACTCAAGGGCCTGAGCTTGAAGGACATTGCCATGGTCAGGAAAACCACGGAAAAAACAGCGCGCGTACAATCGATGGCTATCTACGCCAAGGCCGGGCTGGCGGGTCGCTCTGAGCTGTCGGCGTTTTTTCTCGAAGACCTGTTGCCTTCAAGTACAATCCAGGACCACTCGCAAGCCACTGAAGATCATCTGACAGATCCCTCATGATCAACGGACCGGTCCCTTTTTCTCGCCAGTCATCGCCCGGATTCGTGAGGGCAAGAGTAATACCGTCGTCGAAGCGGAAGAGCGCGAAGTTTCTCTTTGCGAAAGGTGCAGCGACCGCCGAAAAGCCCCGCCCTCGCGCTGAAACCGCTCAGTCGAGACGCGGGGTCAGCGGTGGAAGGTATTTTGGGCAGGCGTCGCAGACTATGCCTGCAACCAGTTCTCCACCTTCAGCCCGGGCACCCGGGAGAACTCCCCGACATTGGCGGTGATAACGGTAAAGTCATTTACGAGAGCATGTGCCGCAATCAGCAGATCATTTGGCCCAATGGGTGTTCCCTGGCCTGTGAGGTGATGGCGCAATGACGCGTATTGGCGGTCGGCGGGTGTTTCCAGTGGGAGGATTTCCAGCGCCGAGAGGATTATGTCAATGCGTTCTGCGATTTTTGCAGAGTTTGACTTGATTGCGCCGTAGCGGAGTTCTGCCGCTACAATGACACTGGTGCAGACAGTCGTCTCGCCCACCCTGGTGATCTGCGCTGCGACGGCGCCTTGCGGATTGCGCACAAGGTCGGACAGGATGTTGGTATCGAGTAAATACCTCGGCTTGGCACTCACAACTGCTGGTCATCCAGTGGAGGCAGGTCATCATCGATATCGGGGAAGGGTTCAGTCAACGGCTCCAGAGAGGCCAGCAGCGTCAGCAGCTTGCCTTTACGGATCGGCTCCACGATCAGCCGGTCCCCCTCCTTGTGGATGAGTGCTTCATCACCTTCGAACTCGAACTCGCGAGGGATGCGCAGTGCCTGGTTGCGCCCGTTGCGAAAGAGGCGTACGTGGCGTTCAGAAGTTGACATTTGAATATCCTTTCGGTTATTAGGCATATGTCTTAGCATATGCCTCGAGTTCAGCTAAGTCAACTGGCCCCGTGGGTTAAAGGTTAATTCGCAATGGAGTGGGAGTGGTCGGAAATGCGGGGCGATCGCGCAGCGAATACATGGAGAAAGCAGCATGCAGACTTTCAGTGAGCAGGACCAACACTGGATGCGCCGCGCGCTGGCGCGGGCGCGGGACGCCGGGGCGCAGGGCGAAGTGCCGGTCGGGGCGGTGGTGGTCTGCGCCGGCGAAGCGGTCGGTGAAGGCTGGAATCGGAACATCGAGCTGGGCGATCCCAGCGCGCACGCGGAAATTGTCGCGCTGCGCGCCGCGGGGCGGCGCCTGGGGAACCACCGGATGCCCGGCTGCACGCTGTACGTGACGCTGGAGCCCTGCGCGATGTGCGTGGGCGCCGCGCTGCACAGCCGGCTGGACGCTGTGGTGTTCGGCGCGCCCGATCCGAAGACCGGCGCGCTCGGCGGGGCTTTCGACCTGACGCAAATCCATGCGCACAACCACCGCCTGAGCGTGCGTGGCGGCGTGCTGGCCGACGAGTGCGGGGAACTGCTGAAGGTTTTTTTTCGGAACCGGCGAAAAGCGGCACCGTCCTGACGACGAAGCCCGTCAGTCGATTTTCAAAACGAACTTGAAGCCAACCGAAGCGAGCAGGAAGGACAGGAAAAAGGTGAACATCCAGCCGCGCATCCAGCCCGGACCGGCGGCAATCACAATGTTTTTGGGCAGGCCGATATGGACGACCTCGACCGGCGATTCATCCGGCAGGTAACCGATGGGGTTCGCCATCAGCGCATTCCACCAATGCTTCTTGTGGATCACCGGCACGGCGTGCTCGAGCGGGAGTTCGAGCAGAGCGTTGTTGCGTCCGTCGCTGAGGCGAACATTCTGCCCGGGAGCCGGCCATTCAACGGACCACCCGTCTTCACTTTCCGTTGCCGCTTCAGGCGGCTGCCATTGAAGTTCGGTGCGCGCCGGCTCGGGCGTGAAAGAGACGGTTGCGCCAATTTCCGGCTGGTCGAAGGCAAAGCGTCCCGCGACCCACACCACCAGGAACAGCACGGGCACGGTCGCCAGCAGTGCCGGGCCCAGTGCCAGGCCGAGCTGGCGGAAGCCGGTGCCGAGGGTTTTGCGGATCAGCGGCAGGAGTTCATTGAACTCGCCGTCGAAGTCGGCGATCAGTTTCTGCTGGACTTTTTGTTCGACCTTGAGCCGGCCTATCTTCTCCTGGTTGGAGAGGCGCCGATAGGTGATCATGGTGAGCCAGCCGGCCAGCACGCCCCACAGCAGCAGGCGCAGGAAACCCGGCAAGAACGTGCCGAGCGCGCCGTCGACAGCGCCCAGGATCGGCGCAGGAAGATCGAGCAGGCCCACCCTCAGGCTTCAGTAGACGGCGGTTTCCCGGCCGCCGGGTCCGCGGCGGTTTCCTGTGCCGCGGTGGCATTGGCCTTGCGGCGCTTCAACATTTTTCTCACCGGCCAGAAAATGACGGCACCGATGGCGACCACGATGGTTGCCAGGATGCCCAGCAGCGAGCCGAGCACACTGATGCCCGCACCCGGCCCGACATAGGCTTCCAGCGGGGCGGCCAGCAGGGTGGCTGCGAAAAGGACAAATGCGGTGGAGAAGGTTTTTTTAAACATGATCAGGGTCGCGGTGGGGAATGTCGGCGAAAAAGTATAGCGGCAAAGCCCGGCCGATCATACCGGTTTCTCGATCCATCGGCATAGGCGCTCGTAGACGGCCGTGCAGTTTTCGTGGATGAGGTCCTGCTCGTCGGAGCTGAAGTCCGGTGCGTAATAGTCCGGCAGTTTCAGGTGCCTGCAATAGCTTTCCCGGGTTTGCTCGAAGCCCGCGAGCGGCAATTCGCAATGTTCGAGAATGCGGTCGATGACCGTGGCTGAGGACTGGCAGAGCGTCTCGTAACGAAACAGCAGACAGGCGTCGGCTGCGTCCTGGTCGCTCTCCAGCAGGTCGAGCAGGTAGCGGTAGGTCATGGCCCAGTAGCGCGACCAGCCATCCACCGAGCGCCCGGCCGCCCAGGCCTCGCGAATGCCATCGACCTGGGCGTCGTCGCCGAGATTCAGCGGCCGGCGGCGCGGCCCGAACTCGAAGTGTCCCGCCAGCGCCAACTGCAACGGCACGCGGGGGTCCTGCGCGCCGGCCCGGCAAAACAGCCGGTGCTGTTTTTCCAGCGAGGCGACGTGGTGGAGCGGATCGCGGATCGGGATCAGGAATTTTGCGTCTGAAAACAGCGCGCGCAGGTAGCCAATCCGAGCCAGGTTGTAATTGCCCTTGGCCAGATAGCGCGATGCCGAACGAACCACCAGCAGCTTGCGGATGTGATCCCGGTAAAAGGTGTCGAAAGTCGCGTTGCGCCGGGAGCCGTCGAGTACGCTGCTGCTTTTCGGATCGTGGCTGTCCGGGAAAAAATGCATCCAGAGGACCTCTTCGACGGCTTCCGGGCTGTCGCCGCTGACCTCGATGCGGTCCCGGTGCGCGCGTTCCTGCTTTGGCGGCGCCTGGCGCCGGGTTTTCTGCAGCAGGTAATTGCGCCAGTAGGGCGTCCAGACGTTGGGGAAATCGCTGTAGCGGTGACTGGTCAGCGCCGGGTGGCGCGCCAGCATCTCGACCAGGATCGTGGTGCCGGAGCGGGGCAGGCTGGTGACGTAGACAGGCCGGTCGATTGGAATGTCGCGGATTTCATCGCCCAGGGCGGCGCTTTCCAGCGCGGCCAGGCGCAGCCACAGACCGCGTGTGGCTGCGAAAAAACGCGACTGGGCGTGCAGGCCGGAAGGGACATGGACTTCCGCGGCGCCTGGACAACTCTCGCTCATGGGGCAGCGTTCAGGAGGCAGCGTTCAAAAGACAGGTTCACGAGCGAGCGCTCACTGGGCGGCGCTCCAGTGCCCGCGGGCGTAGCGGGCCACATCCGGAATGGACAACATCGGCGTTTCCGGCCGGAAGGACGTAAACAGCACGCCCGGTACGGCATCAGGGGCCACGCAATGGTCGCCGCTCCACTTCTTGCGGTTGTCTTCGAGCAGTTCCGCCGGAACCCCGCCCAGCGTGGTTTGCCAGGAAGCCCGGAAGCCGGGCTGGTAGCCGACCACCAGGTCCGGCGCGTCGTTATTGGCGTTGCCCGCGTAGATCACGGCGCCGTCGTACACTTCGCGGACCACCGAGAGGCCGCTGACCGGGTCGGTCATGGCCGGCAGCTCGCTCATGATGCGGCGCTTGATCGCTGCGGCCGCCTTGTCATCGACAATGCCCTGCGCTTCGCGTCCCGCGCGGTTGATGAAAATGCTGTTCAGGCCGACCGCGTAAGCCTTGCTGCGCGACCAGTCGACGGCCGCGAAACCGATGCCGGATTCGCGCTCGCCGTCCCTCAGCGTAAGCAGCCCCTTTTCCCGCAGCCAGCGGTTCAGGTGCACGGCGCGCCGGAAGGGCGCGAAGCCGTGATCGCTGAGTACGATCAGCCGGTCGTCGGGGCCCATTCGCCGCATCGTCTCGCCGAGAATTCGATCGGCCTCGCGGTAGATCCAGTGGACCGCATCGCGCGCTTCGGGGCCCGTTTCTTCATAAAGGGGATGCTCGGGGTCCAGGCCGCGGTAGAACATGTGGGCAACGCGGTCGGTCTGCACGAATACCCCGACCACCACTTCGCTGTCTTGCCGGTCGAGGGCATCGAAAAACATGTTCTCGCGCTCCTGCAGCGTGGTCCGGACCATTTCCAGGTAGGCGCTGTCCGTGAGATGCCCTTCGTTCAGCGACCAGGTCTCCTCGGGCATGCCGATGGTGTGGTAGAGCCCGAAACGCTCCGCGAGTTCTTCGGCGTAGCCCGGCGGGGAAGACAGCGGCACCACGGGTGCGCGCGGGTCGATCTGAATGGGCGAGACATATAGCTGCAGCCGCGGATAGCCCTCGACCAGATACAGGCGCACGGTGCCGCTGACGCCGGCCGGCCCGAAGTAGTCGAAATCGACCGTGATCCATTCGGACCATTCGCCCTTTGCCAGTTCCACGTCGCCATCGCCCAGGCGCACGCGCACCTTGTCGTCGCCGCCGGGGTCGAGCAGCATGGGCACGCTGAGCGGCGGCGCGTCGGGCTTGAGTGGGTGGGGCGGGCCTTCGAGGCGCGTCTCGATATGCCCCTGGCGGTTCGGGCGCAGGCGAACCGAACGCGCGCCGCTGGTATCGGAAGTGGCGGTCGGCCGGGTCGAATAAATCGTGTAGGTGCCCTGCGTGCCCAGCAAGTCAGGGACCCCCATGCCGGCCATCATGCGGTGGATGGGGTCCGGCGGGAAGGTCACCGGGACGCGCAGTACGGTCGCGCGGCCGCCGTCCGATTCGATACCGCTCCAGAACGGTTCGCCGCGGCGCCGGTTGCGGATTTCGCCGCTGTCCAGGGGCAACTCCATGCCGAACAGCGGGAGCACGTTTTGCGGCGGTATGTTTTCCGAAATCGAGAAGGCGGGATTGTAGGATTCCGGATTGCGGCGCAGGAAATCATAAATTCCGTGCTCACCCGGACCGGTGCCGGTGGCGAAACTGGACCAGGCCACCGGCGATTGGGGCGGGTTGCTGGTCTCCAGCGGCCGGAAGCTGCCGGCTTCGGCCAGGGCCTCGAAGTTCGGCAGCGATCCGTCATCCATCCACTGCTGCGCCAGCACGGGATCCATGCCATCGAAACCGAGGATGATCAGCCGGCTCTCCGCTGGGGGGCCGTCGGAACCGCAGGCGCTGAGAAAAAGGGCGCCGAGAGAAAGGGCAAGAACCAGCAGGCTGGAAATCCGGCCTGGCGCGCGCCGCCATGCGCAGGGCCTTTCCGGCCTCACTGGATGTAGCCCAGCGAGCGGAGTTCCTCGATCTGCTCGGGCGTGAGCAGGTCTTCCGGGGCACGGCCGCGATTGGCGTTCTTGAGCAGCTTGCAGGGATCGGCGATGGTGATGCCCAGCATGGCGTCGTAAAGGCGGCCCGCCTCGCTCGGCCGGTCGAGGACGACGTCCGTTTTCTCGCCGGGATCGCTCGCCAGATCGTACAGCTCTTCGCTGTAATCGCTGCAGCTGAGGATCAGTTTCAGCGCCGCTTGCTCGTTCGCCATCTCCTGCCGCTTGGCGTTGGTCATGCCGGCCGAAAGGCGGTAGCGGTCGGCATCGAAGGGCTCCAGCAGATTGATCCCGTCGATACTGTCTGGCGTCTCGAGGCCGGCCATGGCCGCAACGGTCGGCAGCAGGTCGACGTTGACGTAGCGGGCGTCCGTGCGCGTCGCCGCGCTCATGGCGGGATGACGGATGATCAGCGGAATCCGGATCAGTTCTTCGTACAAGGCGTTGTGCTGCAATTGGCCGTGATCCATGAACTCCTCGCCGTGATCGCTGGTGACGATGACCACGGTGTTGTCGGACAGGCCGAGGCTGTCGAGATGGTCCATCAATTGCCCGAACAGGAAGTCGCCGAAATAGATTTCGCCGTCGTAGAGGTCCCGCACGCGCTGCAGTTCTTCGTCCGAAGCGACGTCGAAATCGCCCCCCGTCGTTTGCGCGTAACGACCTTCTTCCTGCGGCCCGGCGAGGTGGGCGGACATTTCGCGGTAGTCGTAGGGCGTGTGCGGCGATATGAAGTGTACCCAGCCGAAAAATGGGCGGTCGCCGGTGTCGTTCAACCATTCCTTCGCCATTTCCAGCACGGTTTCGTCGGGCCAGGTGCCCACTTCGAAACGATCGAAGCCCTGGTCGAAATTTCGCTCGGCGACCAGCTGGATGTTATGGAACAGCCCGAAAGTGTGGTAGCCCGCGGCCTGCATCAGTCCGGCCAGGGTGGTCGTGGGGATCAGCTTCCAGCCGAGGAACACGCGGTAGGGATACTGGCCGGTGAAGGCGGAGGCGAAAGAAGTGGGCGTGGTCGGGGAAGCCGTGTAGGCCGTTTCGAATACCAGGGCCTGTTCCGCGAAGGCATCGAGCCGGGGCGAGGTCTCGCGGGGATAGCCGTAAAGCCCGAGCGCGTCGGCGCGCAGGGCATCGAAACTGACGATCAGGAAGTTCAGTTCCTCCGAGGGTGGCAGTTGCTCGGCCAGCCCGGGATGTTCGCGCGCGCTGTCGTCGCTGCAAGAACTTAAGAATACAAGTGAGAAAGATAAAATAAATATCTGTAAATAATGTAATTTATTCAACTTGATTTCCTGCTGCAAGCGCTCATTATAGCCGATTCGGACGGCCGCGCGAGTCCACCGCCGGGGCTGGGCGTCAGAAGGACGTGCTGAACCAGAGGCCCAGGCTGCGGCCAGGCGCATCGATTCCCGAACCGTGTTCGCGGTAATTGCGGTCCGCCAGGTTGAGCAGGCGCAGACCGAGCTCCGTCCCCGGGTTGGTCTCCCAGCTGGCCGCCAGGTTCACGGTCGCCCAACCGGGCGTGCCCAGCGGATTGATGCGCGGGTCGGATTCGTCACGGGGGTTGAGCCGGTCCTGCTGCGCGGCGAAATCCAGGTAGGGCTCCAGGCGCACTCCCGCCGGTGCCGCGTAAACGGCACCGAGACGGCCATTGAGCGGTGGAATCCGGTCGGCGGGCTCCGTCACCCCGCCCGGCTCGGTTTCCTCGCCCCGCGTGAAATTGACGACGCCGTAGATTTCGATCCGCTCCGCAGCCTGGTAGCTGAAGCCCGATTCGAGGCCGTACAACTCCACCGAGTTGAGGTTGTCGCTGCGCACGACCAGGCGGCCCTCGGGCGTGACTTCGCCCGTGAACCGCGAGCTGATCTTGTCACGATAGTCCGAATACCAGGCAAAAGCTTCCAGTTGCCAGCGTTCGCCGCTGTTCTTGATGCCGATGTCGTAACTCCAGACCGATTCGGGTTCGAGGCCGGGATTGGGCACGTTGAAGCGGTTGCCAGGGCGCGAGCCCAGGGTGCCGAGGTCGAAAATGTTCGGCGGCCGGAAACCGCGCCCGATGTTGGCGACCAGCTGCAGGCCAGGGCGCAGTTCGTAACCGAGATGTACGTCACCGGTGAGATCGGAAGGCGTCAGGCGCACGGCTGCGACTTCCTCCGAGGCGGGCAGGCCGATCTCGAACCAGCTGTAGCGCAGGCCCGCGTCCAGGCTGAGCCGTTCCCAGCTCCAATGGCTGGAAGCGAACAGGCCGGCGCTGTCCATCGTCGAACCGTCCGGAAATCGTCCGCGTGCCGGACTGGCGCTGCCGTCCCGGGTGTCGATCCGCAGCCGGCTGCTGGCGATATCGTCGCTGTAATATTCGAAGCCCCAGACGGCTTCGCCGCTCACGGAGGCCCCTTCCCACGGCGAATTGAACTGCAGGGTCAAGCCGTCCAGCTCGCTCTCGTTCGCTTCGCGGACTTGCTCGTCGCTGCCGAATTCCTGCGTCAGGCGGTCGTCCGTGATGACTTGTCGCGCCAGGTGTGCTTCGAAGCGGCTGAACCAACGCGAATCGCTGTGCAGCCGGTAACGCGCATGCAGGAATTCGCGGCGGTTGGGCATGAATTCGAAGACTTCGGAACTGGGGTGCTGCTGGCCGAAACCCGCCACCAGTTCGTCGACGCGTGGCGTGGAGGGCTGTTCCAGGTACTGGGCGGAAAGCATCAGTTCGGAATCTGCTCCGAGTTGCCCGCGCCACTTGATATCCGCGGCCTGTGCGCGGTACCCGCTGGGGCGGATCGTCTCGCCCCCACCCACGCTGCGGTCGTCGTGGCTCTGGTAGGTGACGCCACCGGAAAGCACCTGGCGCTCATTGCCGGTGGCGCCTTCCAGGCGGCCGACGAAGCTGGTATCGGCGCTGTTGAAACTGCCGTAAAGGCGGCCCGAATTGCTGCGTTGCGCACCCTCGAATTCCGGTTCGGCCGTCAGGATTTGCAGCACGCCACCCATGGCGTCGGCGCCGTAGAGCGAAGGCGCGGCTCCGCGCACCACCTCCGCCCGATCGGTCGCGTAAGCGTCGACCAGTCCGAGATACTGATTCGGCGCATTGCGGAAAAAGGCGTTGTTGAGGCGCATGCCGTCCACCAGGTGCAGCACCTGGGAGCCCTTCAGGCCGCGGATGATCGGAATGCCCTGGCCCGGCGTCGTTTGCTGGAAGAAGGCGCCCGGCACGCCGCGCAGCATCTCGGCGATCATGTCGGGCGCTCGTCGTGCGATCTGTTCGGCGTCGATCACGGACACCGCTTCGGTAACTTCGTAGAGACTTGCCTCACGCTTCATGGCCGTGACGTGGACCAGCTCCATCACGCGCTCGATGGCGGCTTCGTCGCCGGACGGGGCCTGCTGAGCCCGCGCCTCCGACGCAAAGCCGGCCCAAAGGGTGGCGAGCAAAGCGACCAGGGGCGGGGCGAGTCCCTCCCGTTTCAGTAAAAAAGCCATGATCAGTCGCTGGCGGGAATGCCGCGCCCCGGCGTCCACGGCACGCCGGCTGCATCGAGTGCCTGGCGCAGGGCCGGCATGCGCTGGTCGACGATGGAGTCCAGCGACGCACCGACCTCGGCGAAGGACGATTCCGCGATTTCCAGCGAGCGGCGGTGGGTCGGTGTCGGCCCGTAGGTCGAAAGGAAGGTTCCCATCATCGCGGCGTTGACGCGCTGATTGATCGACACGGGGCCCGGGTCGTTGTAAAGGGCGCGTTTTTCGTTGCCGCGGATCGCCTGCTGCAGGCCCAGTAAGTCGAGTTCGATCGCGCGGGCCTGTTCACGCAACTGCATGGATGCGTCCGAACGCAGCAGCGTTTCCTTGATGGCGCCGGTTTCGGTCAGCAGCGCGGAAATCGCCGCGTCGGCGCCGCTCACGCGGCGTGACATGTCGTCGAGTTCGGAAGCAAAGGCCGCGACCTGCTCGGGCGCGGCGCCGGGCAGGGCGCGTTCGCGCATGGGCACGACCTCGAATTCCCGCTCCAGTCCCGTGTCGTTGATGGTTCCGTCGATGCGCGTGGCCAGCGTGACGCGGTAACGCCCCGGCGCTGCCAGCGGCCCCGGAATCCGGATGTAGCTTTCACCCGCCGCTTCGGGCGTCCAGGCGTTCGAAAGCGGGTAACGCAAGTCCCAGGCCACGCGGTGGAAGCCGGCGCTTACCGGGCCCTCGAGGCGGCGCACGACCTGGCCGTCGCTGTTGCGGACGGTCAGCACGACCGCCGGGCTTTCCTCGGCCTCCTCGCGCCGCAGCGCCGCCCAGCCGGGGTAGGGAGTGTCTTCGCCTTCCGTGGCCATTGCGCGCTCCTGCTCGAGCCGCGCTTCGCGGCTGCTTTTCAGGCCCTCGTTCAGGTAGTAGGTGAACACGGCCCCGAAAGGCGGGTTGGGCGCGACGAAATACGCATCGCCCTGGGAAGCTTTGCCGCCGGCCTCGAAATCGCCCAACGGCCGCTCGGGGATGTACCAGAAGGCATCGCGCACCGGGAACAGCAGCTGTTTATCGCGCAGCTGCCCGGACGACACTTCGCGCAGCGGCGTGTAATCGTCGAGTATCCAGAAGCCCCGCCCGAAGCTGGCGGCGACGAGGTCGTTCTCGCGCGTCTGGATGGCCAGGTCGCGAAAAGCGATCGTCGGGGCGCCGCCGCTGAGCTTGACCCACTCCCGGCCGCCGTCGATGGTGAAGAAAACGCCGAATTCGGTTGCTGTGAACAGCAGGCCGGGCTGCACGTGGTCCTGGACGATGCGCCAGGCGACGTGCCGCTCCGGCAGGTTTTTGGAGATGCTGGTCCAGGTACTGCCGCGGTTCGTGCTTTTCAGGATGTAGGGCGAAAAATCACCCGACTTGTGGTCGTCGACCACCACGTAGACGGTGTCCGGGTCGTGCAGGTCGGCCTTGATGTCGTTGACGAAGAAGTCGTCCGGCACGTCCGGCAGCCGTTCGACTACGCGCCAGCTCTGGCCGCCGTTCTCACTGACCTGGATGCGCCCGTCGTCAGTGCCGGCGTAGAGCAGGCCTTCGACCAGCGGTGACTCGGACAGCGAAGTGATGCTGCCGTAAACGGACATGGCCAGCAGGTCCCAGGGCGCATCGAAGCTCCAGATTCGGCCCATCATCGGCTCGGCAAGGCGGTCGCGGGCGTGGGTCAGGTCACCGCTGACCGGTTTCCAGCTGTCGCCGCGGTCATCCGAGCGCCAGACCCGCTGGCTGGCAAAGTAAAGCCGTGCAGGGTCGTGCGGGCTGATCAGGATCGGTGCGTCCCAGTTGAAGCGCTCCGCCTCCTCGCCGGCTTCGGGCTGCGGCTGGATGTGGCTGACTTCGCCGGTCCTGCGGTCGTAGCGGACCAGGTTGCCTTCCTGCCACTCGGAATAGACGATGTCGGGGTTGGTCGGATCGACCGCCGGCTGATGGCCATCCGCGAACACCGTCACGAACCAGTCCGCGTTGCGGATGCCGCTGACGCTGACGGTGCGCGAAGGACCGCCCTGCGTGTTGTTGTCCTGGGTGCCGCCGTAGACGTTGTAGAACGGCTCGTCGTAATCGACGGCGACCTTGTAGAATTGCGTTACCGGCAGGTTGGCGATGAAACGGAAGGTCTCGCCGAGATCGAAAGACTCGTAAAGCCCGCCGTCGGTACCGTACATCAGGTAATCCGGGTCTTCGGGATCGAAGGCCATGGCGTGGTGATCGCCGTGCTTGTAACCGTGCGGCTGGGGTTCGAAGGTATTGCCGCCGTCTTCGGAGATGTGCAGGGTCGCATCCATCTGGTAGATGCGATCCAGTTGGTGCGGGCTGGCGAAGATTTCCTGGTAGTAATGCGGCCCGGTGCCGCCGGACAGGTAATCGCTGCGCTTTTCCCAGTGCTCGCCGCCGTCCTCGGAACGCCAGAAACCGCCCTTGCGCCCGCCGAGTTCGATGGTCGCGTAGACGATTTCCGGATCGATCGGCGAGACGGCCAG
>JAVVFH010000279.1:0-4473 GCA_032250585.1 Lysobacterales bacterium | reverse complement strand
AGGCGGGAATCCAGGAATTTCGATCCAATCCGCAGCTTGGCGAATCCAGCGCTGTTGTTGGAACTGGATTTCCGCTTTCGCGGAAATGACATGCGCTTGCGCGGAAATGACGAGAACTCAGGAAATTGGCGCGAGGACAAATTTGCCCTGGTATAAACGGGTTCGTCTTTCCCACCGCCTGACGGATGCGGGATAATGCGCCGCGATGGATGGTCAGGCCCTGATCGACGAAACCTCCGCCCGGCTGGACGCGGTGATGGCCGTCGATACGGCCTGGATTCGCCGTCGCCTGGACGTCGCGCAGCGCCGTTTGGCAAGCTGTCAGCCCGCCGACCGCCTGCTGCGCGAACTGCGCAAGCGCTTCGAGGCCTCCCGCCAGGCCGTCGAGCGGCGGCGGGCAGGCCGGCCCGCGACCTCCTACGATGCGAAGCTGCCGATCAGCCGGCACCGGCAGGAAATCATCGACGCCATCCGCGAGCACCCGGTGGTGATCGTCGCCGGCGAGACCGGTTCCGGCAAGACCACCCAGCTGCCGAAACTCTGCCTCGATGCCGGGCGGGGGCTGCGTGGCTTGCTGGGTTGTACACAACCGCGCCGGATTGCCGCGCGGGCGATGGCCGAGCGGGTCGCCGAAGAACTGCAGACCGAGGTCGGCGGCGCGGTCGGCTACCAGGTCCGCTTTCGCGAGCGCTGCAGCCCGGACGGCTACATCAAGTTCATGACCGACGGCATTCTGCTGGCCGAATCGCTGCGCGACCCCTTGCTGGAAGCCTACGACACGCTGATCATCGACGAGGCCCACGAGCGCAGCCTGAACATCGATTTCCTGCTGGGCTACCTGCGGCGTTTGCAGGAAAAGCGCAGCGATCTGAAGCTGATCGTCACCTCGGCCACCATCGACACGGCAAAGTTCTCGCGCCATTTCGGCGACGCCCCGGTGGTGGAGGTTGCGGGCCGCGGTTACCCGGTCGATGTGCTCTATCAACCCCTGAACGAGGAAGCCGAAGCGCAAGGACCGACCGACCGGGACCTCTACGAGGGCATCGCCGCGGCGCTGCGCAGCCTGGCCCGCATCGACCCGCGCGGCGACGCGCTGGTGTTTTTGTCCGGCGAGCGCGAGATCCGCGAAGCGGGCGACTACCTGCGCCGCCAGCGCCAACAGCAACGCTTTGGCGGCGCCGACGCGCCGGAAATCCTGCCCCTGTATGCGCGCCTGTCGTCGGCCGAGCAGCGGCGCGTGTTCCACCCCGGCCCGCAGCGGCGGATCGTGCTGGCCACCAACGTGGCGGAAACCTCGCTGACGGTGCCGCGCATCCGCTTCGTGGTGGATTCGGGCCTGGTGCGCCTCAGCCGCTACGCGCACCGCAGCCAGGTGCAGCGCCTGCCGATCGAGCCAGTCTCGCAGGCCAGCGCTAACCAGCGCGCCGGCCGCTGCGGGCGGCTCGGCCCCGGCACCTGCGTACGCCTGTACAGTGCGGAGGATTTCGCAGCGCGGCCGGAGTTCACCGAGCCGGAAATACTCCGCACCTCGCTGGCGGCGGTGATCCTGCGCATGCTGGCGATGGACCTGGGCGCGGTGGAGGATTTCCCGTTCATCGATCCGCCGGCGCCGCGCATGATCAATGAAGCCCGCCAACTGCTGTTCGAACTGGCGGCCGTCGACGAGTCGCGCAATCTGACGGCGCTGGGCCGGCGCCTCGCGCGCTGGCCGTTGGATGTGCGCCTGGCGCGGATGGTCGAGGAGGGCGCCCGGCTGGGTTGCGCAGAGGACCTGCTGGTGCTGGCGGCCGCGCTGAGCATCCAGGACCCGCGCGAACGCCCGCTGGACCGCCAGGCCGCGGCCGACGAGGCGCATGCGCGCTTCAGCGACCCGAAGTCCGATTTCGTCGCGCTGCTGAAGCTCTGGCAATACCTGCGCCAGCAGCGCAAGTCGGTCTCCGGCAACCGCTTCCGCAAGCTCTGCGGCTGCGAATTTCTCAACTGGCAGCGGGTGCTGGAGTGGTTCGATGTGTACCAGCAGCTGCGCGACCAGGCGCGTGAAGCCGGCCTGCAGCTGAGCGGGCGCCACGGCGACTACGAAACCGTGCACCGCGCGTTGCTGGCGGGCCTGCTGAGCCACTGCGGCAACCGCAACCCCGAGGATCGCAGCTACCGCGGTGCGCGCGCGAAAACCTTCTACATTTTCCCGGGTTCCGGCCTGTTCGGCAGCGTGCCCAAGTGGCTGATGGCGGCCGAAATCGTCGAGACGACCCGCCCTTACGCGCGCACCAACGCCGTCATCCAGCCCGAATGGATCGAGGCCCAGGGCAGCCACCTGCTCAAGCGCCATGTTTTCGACCCGCACTGGTCGCGGCGCGCCGGCGCGGTGCTGGCCTGGGAGCAGGTCACGCTGTACGGGCTGGTGCTGGTCGAACGCCGGCGGCTGCGGTTCGCGCCGCTGGACCCGGCGCAAGCGCGGCAGATTTTCATTCTCGAGGCGCTGGTTCGCGGCGAACTCGATACGCGCGCGGGCTTTCGCGAGCATAACGAGAAAATCCGCGCGGAGGTCGAGGCGCTGGAGCACAAGCGGCGCCGGCGCGACGTGCTGGCCGACGAAAACGCCGTCTACGACTTTTTCGATGCGCGCATTCCGCAGGAGGTCAACAGCGCCCGCAGCTTCGAAAAGTGGCTGGAGGCGCTGGGCGATGCGGGCCGCCAGCGGCTGTACCTGGGCCACGACGTGCTGACGCGCGAAGACGCCGGCAGCGCGCCCGCCGACGCGTTCCCGGACCACCTCGAACTGGGTGGGCGGCGCCATGCGCTCGACTACCGCTTCGAGCCCGGCCATGAACGCGACGGCGTCACGCTGTCGGTGCCGCTGGAACTGTTGAACACGCTGGACGAGGGCCGGCTGCAGTGGCTGGTGCCGGGTCTGCTGCGCGACAAGCTCGAGGCCCTTATCGCGCAGTTGCCCAAGCCGCTGCGCCGGTCGCTGACGCCGATCTCGCGCTTTGCCGACGCGCTGCTGGAAGCCACCCGGGGGCGGGAGGACGAACCGCTTTTGCAGCTCTGCGCGAAGGAACTGCAGCGCATGACCGGCCTCGAGGTCTCCGGGCAGCAGCTGGATGAAAGCGGGCTTCCCGAGCACCTGCGCTTTTACATCGAGGTGACGGACGAGGACGGCGGCGTACTGGCCGGCGGGCGTGACCTGGCGGCCATCCGCGCCGAGCTCGGCGCCCGCGCGCAGCGCCGCTTTATGGATCGGCGCGGCGAGGGCTTCAACCGCGACGGGCAGACCGAATGGACCTTCGCCAGCCTGCCCGGGCAGGTGGCGACCGCCGACGGCACGGTTGCCTGGCCGGCCCTGGTGGACCAGCAAACGGCGGTGGGGTTGCGGCTGTTCGATACCCGCGAGGAGGCACTGGTCAACCACGCCGCGGGGGTGCTGCGCCTGCTCGCGCTGCAGCTCGAGGACAAGCTTAAATACCTGCGCAAGCATCACGGCCTGACACCCGCGGCGCTGCTGGCCTGGAGTCACGTCGGCAGTGCCGGGGAACTGGTCGCGGACCTCGCGCATAAAGCCCTGCTGGACAGCGCCGGTGACGAGCTGGATGTGCGCGACCGGGCGTCTTTCGAGGACTTGCTACAGCGGGTTCGCAACGGCATCGTCCTCGGCGGCCTGCGGCTGGCGGCTTTGCTGAACGACTTCCTGCCGGTTTACCAGCGGCTGCAGCGGGCACTGAACGGCCGCGTCGCCACTCGTTGGCCGGCCGCTCATACGGATATATCAACGCAGCTGCAGGACATGATCTACCCGGGTTTCCTGGCTGACCTGGAATGCGGCCGGCTGGCGCATTACCCCCGTTACCTGGCGGCCGTCGACGAGCGCCTGGCCGCGCTGGAGCATGAACGAATCCAGGTCCAGGATCACCTGGCGCGGGGAAAGCGGCTGGCCGGCCAGGTAGGCCGGGCAGACGTCCTGGCAGCGCCCGCAGCGGGTGCACGACTCGTAATCGAGCAGGCGCTTCTGCGGCAGGTGGGCCAACTGGGCCGAACCGAGGATCTCGCACGCTTCAATGTCCTCGATGGCCGGCAGGGCGGCCGCGTTCGTGAGGGGATAGAAAAAGGCGTTCAGCGGGTTGGTCACCAGGTGAAAGAGGCGGGTGTAGGGGATGAGCGCGATCAAGCCCAGTGCGGCCAGAGCGTGCACCCACCAGAGGACCTGGTAGGCAACGACGCCACCGGGGCTGTTGGCGCCCAGTGCGGCGAACAGGTCGCCCAAAGCCTGGCCGATCAAAGAGGCCGTGCCCCACGGCGGAGCCAGCGCCGCGCGCAGCCCCTCCTGAACAAAACCGCCCACCGCGAGAAAGGCGAGCAGCCTCGAGCGGGACCGGGCGCGGGAGGCCAGCCGCTCGCCCTCGGCCACGAGCTCCCGCGACGAGCGCTGCGTGCCGACCCACGTGACGACGGCCTCCTCCTGCCCCGACCGGATCG
>JAVVFH010000278.1:0-4479 GCA_032250585.1 Lysobacterales bacterium | reverse complement strand
GAAACGCAACAGGAGCAACGGCTTGCGCACCAGCTGCGTGCCGGGCAGGCAGCACTGGCTGCCGGCCGTATCGACCAACCGCCGAATGACAGCGCCTGGTTTTACTTCCGGGGTGTCCTCGATGTGGCCCCGGACAACGTGGTCGCGCAACAGGGTTTGGATGAGGTTCAAAACACACTGATTGAACGAGCTATCGAATACGCACACGAACTGGACTTTGAATCGGCGGATCGCGTACTCGAGGATGCTTCGCTGGTGACAGAGTCTCCAGAACGGATCGCCGCCGCCAGGCGCGAAATCCGCGGTTTCCGGGCACAGCGAATGGCTGAACTCGAAGCGCGGGCCGTGGCGGCGATGGACGAGGCGGATTTCGGCCGGGCCGAGCGCATCCTGGTCGAGTTGGTCGCACTCGGCAATGCCGGGAACACGGTCAATGAACTGCGGCGGCGCATGGAAGAGGCCAGGGTGTACGGAGGGTTTCGTCCGGGACAGGTCCTGCGCGATAATTTCCTCACGCGCGGCCTGTGGACCCCGGATTCGGTCGTGGTGCTGGCGGGAAGTTACATAATGGGCTCGCCGGTTTTCGAGAAAGGCCGTGCGGAAAGTGAAGGCCCGGAGCACCGCGTGACCTTCAGACGCGGTTTCGCGATCGGTAAAACCGAGGTGACCGTCGGCCAGTTTCGCGAGTTCGTGAACCAGACCGATTATCGCACCCAGGCCGAGCAGCACGGTTTTTCGATGATTTACCATCACTCATCGGGCCGTCTCGCCAGGCGCGACGGCGTGAACTGGAGAAACAGCTACGACGGCGGGGAAGCGAAAGAAACCGAGCCGGTGCTGCACGTGTCCTGGAACGACGCCAGCGCTTATGTCACGTGGCTGGCCCGCGGTACCGGCAAGTCCTACCGGCTGCCAAGTGAGGCGGAATTCGAATACGCGCTGCGCGGTCGCCGCAGCAACCGCTACTGGTGGGGCGATGAGGCCCCGCAACGCGTGGTGGAAAACCTGACCGGTGAACGGGATGTTTCCCGCGGCGACAGACAGTGGTCGACCTATTTCAAGGGCTACGGGGACGGCTTCTGGGGTCCGGCACCGGTCGGCTCCTTCGAGCCCAATCCGTTC
Source organism: Lysobacterales bacterium (assembly GCA_032250585.1). Lineage (GTDB taxonomy): Bacteria > Pseudomonadota > Gammaproteobacteria > Xanthomonadales > SZUA-36 > JAVVFH01. The sequence goes on along the minus strand of JAVVFH010000278.1, from coordinate 3,357 downwards.
GGTTTGCACGACATGGCGGGCAACGTGGCCGAGTGGGTCAGCGACTGCTGGCACGATACCTACCTGCGGGCACCGGATGACGGTTCGGCCTGGATCAATCCCGGTTGTGAACGGCGGGTCATACGCGGGGGTTACTGGGCCAGCCGACCCGATCAGGCACGCTCTGCGTCCCGCCTGTCGGCCCGGCCCGAGCGGCGCGATGCACGCGTCGGTTTCCGTATTGCGAGGGATCTCTAGGCCTCCTGTTCGCCGAGCGCGATTGCCTCGCCCATCGGGATTGTTTCGCGATGACCAGCGATTCGGTTCCGCTATAATGGAGGCGCGCTGTCAATCGTCCACCCCCGAGAATCATAGGAGACTCGCCATGATCAGACAATCGCTGCCCGGCGCCAACCTCCTGATGGTAACAGGCGTTCTGCTGGTTGTTTTCGGCGCGGTGGCGTTGCTGTCACCGGTGGCTGCGGGCAGCGCGGTGGTCAAGATCGTGGCCTTGATACTGGTGGTCACGGGGATTGTGCAACTGTTCCATGCCTACCGTTCCACCGCTCGACCCGACCGACTGATCTGGACGGCGCTCGGGGCGGTCATTGCCTTGTTGGGCATTCTCGTCTGGTTCAATCCCGGCATCGGTTCCGGTTTGCTCGCGACCCTGCTGATGCTTTTTTTCGCTGCCCAGGGCTTCTGGAAGCTCGCCGTGGCGTATCGTTTCCGCCGTTTCAACGGTTGGTTGTGGATGCTGTTGAGCGGCCTGCTTTCGCTGGTCTTCGTCTACCTGCTCTGGAGCCAGTGGCCGCTGTCCGGGGCCTGGGTGATCGGCGTGCTGGTCGGCCTCGATCTAATGTTGAGCGGCGTTGCCGTGATGATCGTTGCCACGGCCATGAGGCGGGTCGGCTCGCAAGACATTTTCTGACGCGGCGTTTCGTAAGGTTTTCCAATACCAGCTCGCGCGCCAGGCCCTGCGGCCGCCGTTGAATCGTGTCTGCGATTGCAATTTATCAATGATCTGTGGAACCCCGCGTGCTCTGATATCCATGGGTGGCTGCTCGTTTCGTTCGCTCTGCCGGTGATGCAGCAAATTTCGTATGCACCGGCGACGCGAGAGGAGCAGCGGCGACGTTCCGGGTGATCGATTCAAAGCCCGGTGAACCATCACTACGGAGGAAGATTTCATGGCTGAAAACGACGTGCAGAGAGAACTGAAGCAGTTGCGGGCGGATCTTTCAACGCTGCAGTCCGACATGAGCGCCCTGATGGGCAGCCTGAAGGAAAGAGGCTCGGAGAAAGCCGCCGGGATGAAGAGCTCTGTCGAAGACGAGATTCGTCATCAGCGCGAGGAACTGCGCCGGCTTTTGAACGAGGCGCGCAGCAGCGGCCGCCGCGTGGTGGGCGAGGCCGTGGAAGGCATTGAGGGCGGCGTTGAGCAGCACCCCGTCAGCAGCCTGGTGACTGCTTTCGGTCTCGGCTTTATCGTCGCCAAGCTGATGGGCCTGGGGGATCGGCACTGAACAGCCTGATCGATATCGTCATCGCCTTCGTCGAATTGCTCGAAGCGGAAGGCCGGGCGTTGCGGCACTCTGCCCTGCGCCTGGGCCTCGGGTTGGGGCTGTTGATCCTGGTGGTGATGTTGGTGACGGCGGCGCTGGGCCTGTGCCTGTGGGCCGTATATCAGTACCTGGCCCCCGCCATGGAGCCCGCTTCGGCCACGTTGGCGACGGCGTTCATCGCGCTTTTGATGGCAGGAATAGTGGGATGGGTCGCACAACGACTCGGCCGTTGAGCGTTGCGCAGGCGAAGCAGGAATTGCGCACCGCCGCGCGGCGGGCGGGCCCTGCTCACTGGGTGAAGCGTCACCCGCGCGAAGCACTGGTCCTCAGTGCGCTTGCGGGTGTGGCGATCGCGAGCTTTCCGCGAGCTGCGAATTCGACTGCCAAACGGCTACTGCGCTTGTTGTCGGTGGCATTGCGGTGAAGGTCGGTTAACCCGCCAAAGGAGACCCGCAGCGGTTTATGTGTCGGCTTGCAGGCAGTGCTCCAACCAGTCCAGCACCGATTCGGGATCGATGCCGGGGTTCGCGAAGGTTTTGCTGTCGGAGCGCGCCGTGTTGTCCATCGCCAGCAGATAGAGTTGATCGATGGTCAGCGGCTCAGTCATCGGCAGCCTTGGCGACGGGCGGATGCGGGTTCATAATGGCTAAAGATGTATTTTGCGTGCCAGAAGCCCAGTTTGCCTTTCGATTCGCCGCGTCGAAGGCCGTGAAGGCATGAATATTGCAGCGCCGCAGATGCCGGGAGGGCAGGCCGCCCAGTACTATGTAAATAGCAGGGATTTTCAAATGGAACCAGTCGTTACCTTGACCATGAACCCCTCGCTCGATCTGGTGCTGGAAGTCGACGAGTTGGTACCGGGAAACAAGCTGCGCAGTAAAACCGTCCGCTATTTTCCGGGCGGCGGCGGCATCAACATCGCGCGCGTTTTTCACCGCTTCGGCCAGGAGATTCACGCCCTGTTCCCGGCGGGCGGCAGCAACGGTGACCGGCTCATCCGCTGCCTGAACGAGGATGGAATCAGTCACGAGGCCATGCGGGTTGCTGCGGAGACACGCGAGAGTTTCGTGGTTCACGTGGCCGACGCCGACAAGCACTATCACTTCGTGCTGCCGGGCCCGGAGTTGCGCGCGGAGGAAGCCGAGCGCTGTCTGCAGGCGCTGCAGGAACTCGAACCCACGCCGCGCTACCTGGTCGCCAGCGGCAGTCTGCCGCGCGGTGTCGACGCGGAATTCTATGCCCGCGTGGCCCGCTTCGCGAACGGCCGGGACATTCGCCTGATCCTCGACACCTCGGGTCCGCCGTTGGCGGCCGCGCTCGAGGAAGGCGTCTATCTGATCAAACCCAATCGCTTTGAATTCAGCGAATTGTACGGCGAAAAACTGGCCAGCGACGATGCCTCGCGGCGCGACCAGGTCGCCGGTGCGCTGTCACGCGGTTCCATGGAGAACCTGATCGTTACGCTGGGTGACGCCGGCGCGATGCTGGCAACTCCGCGGCAATTGGTGCACGCCCGTCCGCCGCGGATCGACGAAGTCAGCACGGTTGGGTCCGGAGACAGTTTCGTCGCGCTGTTGACCTTGTCGCTGGCGCAGGGCAAGCCGCTGCGCGAAGCCTTTTGCTACGGTGTGGCGGCTGCCGCGGCGGCGACCATGACGATGGTCAACAGACTGAAGTTGCTCGCGAACGCGATCAACGCGGCGAGTCCAGCCGCGAAGGGGGCTCCGCGCTCGGCCGTCAGACGCCCGACACGCGCCAGCGGAGCCAGGAGATCAGCTCGGCGCCGGGGATCCTGCGTCAGGCGGAGCCAAGC
>JAVVFH010000277.1:0-4480 GCA_032250585.1 Lysobacterales bacterium | reverse complement strand
GCTCAGGATCACGCGCGCGGTCGCCGAAATGGCGGGTCTGGAGCGCGGTACGCCAGTGACCATCGAGGCGGTCCCGGAGGGCTTGCTGATTCGTAAGAGGCAAGCGCCCGAACGAACCTGGTCCGAGGACGACCTGCTTCAGGGGCTGACGCCGTACGGTGCGCATGCCGACGAGTTGCCCGGATTGCTGCCGCAAGAGACCGCTGACTGATGGCGCGCTATGTTCCGGCGCGGGTGCTTCCGCTGATCGGTGCGGCCAGCGAACGCGCCGAACGCTGAGCCCGGCAGGATAGGTGGCCAGGTACACGCCGCCGCCTTCGCCCTTGTTCAATACCTTGGTGTCGCCGGGCCGCCCGGAAACTCCAGCGGATGGACGGTAAACTCGTTGGTGGTCATCACCAGCCGCGAACCACCGGGAACGGCAATCGGCGCGGCGTCGAACCGGGTATCCAGGCCAGCTGACCGTGGGGGTTGACTTACGCGGCGCAGCTATGGAACACTATTACCGCGGATGCTGAAAATGATCAATCTGGGGGAGCATTCGGATGGCATATTCGTAATGAATGGATCGGATTGGTAATCACGGCATAACAGTTGGCAGATCATTTGTTGGCCCTCGTGTAGCGTTGGGAGCGCGCCGCGTCGAGGAAAACCGTGGATTCAACCCGTTCGAGTCGGGTTGAGGGTCACGTTTCGACAGCTCTCGACCACTGTTCTGCCCTGCCTTGGGATCAGAACATTGAACCTCTCAAGTAACAGTGTTCAGCAACGAGCAATTGGCTCACGCTTCTTTCGCTTCAACTTTTCTCTCCGGATTCTGGCATCAAGCCTGACCGTTCTGCTGCTTGTGCCGCTGAGCGCATGGCCCCAGACACGCCAGATCGAGCGCTATGTTTACGACGAAGCCGGCCACGTCATCGGTATTGATCGGGAATTGCTGAATGGGCCGCCGGAAATTACCGGGATTGAGCCTGGGATCATCCTTGGCGGCACCGAAAAGCAATTTACCATTTTCGGCGAAAATCTGGCCGGTGTATTGGTCGATGTTGATCGCGTGGGGTTGGATCTTTCCAATGTTCAGACCGAGAACAGCAGCGTTAGCCTCAGACTGAAAGCCGACGCTGGAATCGCTCCCGGACCCGCGACCGTCACGTTATCCAGTTCGCTGGGTCCTGCCACGGTCGGCATCGAGGTACGCGCGGCTCTGCCCAGGCTTACTGTCTCTGCAGCACAACTCGTAAATCCTGAGCATTCCGTGCTTGCCGAAGGCGAGGCCAGAGAGCTTTCGGTTCGATTTGATCGCCAGGATGACAGAGATCTTGTGCTGGCTTTGGTGACGCCTGATTCAGTCATCGCGGAGGCAATGCCGACTGAACTGACAGTTCCATCAGGCCAGCTTGCTCCCTCAGTACCAGTGATCGTCAGAGGATTGAGCGCGGGTACTACCGAGCTGGAGGTACGTTTTGAAGAATATCCGGATACTAACGAAGAGAAGCATTTAGTATCGGTTATGCGCCAGCCGTTGCCGGTGCAATCCATCTCGGCCGGTGCCTTGCATACCTGCGCCCTTCTCGCGGACCGCTCGATAAGCTGCTGGGGATACAACATCGTTGACCGTCAGTCCAGCCCTCCGGCCGGTGAATTCACCGAGCTCAGTGAAGGAAACCCTCACCACAACTGCGCTTCGCGCGCCGATGGCACAGTTGTGTGTTGGGGCGATAACGGTGACGGCCAGTCCAACCCACCTGTGGGAGAATTCAGTCAGCTTACGGCAGGAGTGAGTTTTACATGCGGCATTCGGTCTGACGGTGGCGCACAGTGCTGGGGTAAGGATAATGCCGGTCAATCGAGCCCGATCGAGGACCATTTTTTTTCAACTTCGGGCAGGTCGCAGCCATGTTTGCGGTATAAACACAGACCGCAATATCGTTTGTTGGGGCGACGACCGTCATGGGCAAGCCAGCCCACCTGTGGGTGAGTTTGTTCAGCTCGACGCCGGCTTCGACCATACGTGTGGCGTGTTACAAAGCGGCATTGTTGAGTGCTGGGGGGCAAACGGCTTCGGACAAGCCACGCCGCCGAACGGTGAGTTCATTGCTCTTTCCGCCGGCGGAGACCACACTTGCGGATTGCGTCCTGACGAAAGTGTTGAATGCTGGGGACAGAATGGTGACGGGCAATCCAATCCGCCGGAAGGCAGATTTATGCGGATTGCTGCCGGCGCCACACACACCTGTGGCGTACGCCTGAACGGAAGCATCGCTTGCTGGGGCTTGAGCGGATACGGGCAAACGAGCCCGCCAGGTGTGGGTTCGATACAGCTCAGTGTCGGAAACGAATACTTCATGTGCAGCTTACGACCGGATGGCCGTGCCGAGTGCTGGGGCGCGAATCACGCTGGCCAGTCCAGCCCGCCGGCAGGGGAGTTCATCCAGCTAACAGCCGGGGCGCTTCATTCATGCGGTTTGCGCCCCGACGCCGGCGTGGAGTGCTGGGGAGATGATTTTCGCGGTCAATCAAGCCCGCCTTCCGGCAGTTTTGTCCAGCTCAGCGCGGGCGCTGAACATACCTGCGGCCTACGTCCTAATGGCGGCATTGAATGCTGGGGCAGCAACAGGGACGACCAATCCAGCGCGCCCGAAGGAGAATTCATTTCACTGAGCTCCGGTAGCTTTCATACTTGCGCCTTGCGTGCCAACGGCCGCGCCGAATGTTGGGGTCGGAATGATGACGGGCAATCCACCGCTCCGTTCGGGGAATTTGTTGTTCTGTCCGCAGGAGGCGAACACACCTGCGGATTGCGTCCAGACGGCAGTGTTGGCTGCTGGGGCGGCAATGGGGATGGGCAATCCAGCCCACCGGCAGGCCCATTCAGCCAGATCAGTGCCGGTAGATTCCACACTTGCGGACTGCGCCCGGATCGACGCCTGGAATGTTGGGGCGCGGACTACACCGGCCAGGCGAGCCCACCTCCGGGCCAGTTCGTAAGGTTGCCGAAAGAAAGTGGCAAGAGTTTCAGCTGTGCGCTTCGAGCGGATCTGGTCGAACAGTGCTGGGGATTTTTAGCCAAGCTCGGGCGCCCGGTCCTGGTTTCGCAACCGTGAGTGCGCATCCGGTGCAGGATCGGCGATTGGACTGATCTGCGGGTTCAACAGTGGGGACTGAATCATGACGGAAAAAAACACATTGATGGAACGTCCATGCCCGGAAACACAGGCCAGATTGTGACCGGTGCGGCGGCAATACTGGCGTTGATGGTGGCGACAATTTCGATTGTTTCACAAGGCCGTGCCCCGGACTCCAGTCTGAGCAGGCACACGCCACAAGCTGCTGCGACGAGCGCGGAGCTTGACGAACAGGAACTGCTCGACCTGCTGTTCATCAACAGCTTCGAGAGCAACCAGGCACCGCAGATCGTCTCGCCGGCGCGCCGCTACGCCTCGCCGCTGCACCCGTATGAATATCCGGTCGAGGTCTTCGACGCCGAAGACGATCCGCTGCTGTTCGCACTTCAAGCCGGGCCGGTGGGTATGCAGATCGACCTGTTCAGCGGCCAGCTCGCCTGGCCCTCGCCCATGCTTGGCGCCCACTCGATCGAAGTCGTGGTCTCGGACATTTTCGGCGGCTTCGATACCCAGGCCTGGACCCTGACCGTCGGCGAGAACAGCCCACCACAGATCCTGTCGATGCCGCCGGTCGAGGCGCAGGCCGGCCAGCCGTGGCAATACTTGCCTGAGGTCGTGGACCCTGACCTGGAATTACTGGACCATGCACTCGATACCGCACCGGTCGGCATGACCATCGATCCGGAGACCGGCCGAATGGACTGGGTGCCTGAAATGGCTGGAAATTTTGCGGTCGAATGGCGCGTCCAGGATCCGAGCGGTGCGATGGATACTCAAGCGTTCACACTCGCGGTCGAAGCGTCCGACGATGCGCCCCCGACCATCACCTCGACACCGCCGGTCCAGGCATCGATCGACGAGGCGTGGGTTTATTCGATCCAGGCAGAGGACCCGGACGACAATATCGATTTATTCCGCGTGGTAGAAGGCCCGGTCGGCATGCAAATCGATCCGGCAACCGGTCGGGTCGAATGGACGCCAGCCGAGGTCGAGTCGGTCCAGGTCACTGTGGAGGTGCTTGACACAACCGGACTTGCCGACCAGCAAAGCTTTACCGTCAGCGTGTCGGCCACGCCGGGGACTACGCCGCCGGAATGGCAGGGGCCGGTGGCGCTCAGCGCGCCGCTGGGCCGGACATCGACGTTCCAGTTGGCGGCCTTCGATGCCGATGGCGATGCGCTGCGCTATTTCGTCGAGCCGCTGCCGCTGCCCGACGGCATGCAGTTCAGCTCGCTGACCGGCGAGCTCACGTTCACGCCTTCGCCTGATCAGGTCGGCGATCTCGCGCTGGAATTCGCTGCCTCCGACGGCCGGTTCCAGGTTTATCGCGATTTCACTATCACGGTGCCGCCGCC
>JAVVFH010000276.1:0-4487 GCA_032250585.1 Lysobacterales bacterium | reverse complement strand
GCGCCCTTTTCCGCCCAGTCGATTTCCGCCGTCCTGACCGCGGCGGGCGGCGTCACCGAGCCCGGCAGATACTGCGTGGCGCGGTCCGAGATCATCACGCCGTTGATCGGTTCGGCGGGGTGGCTGACGAAATAACCGACGACGGAGATGCGGCGACCGTTGCGCGACGCGATGTCCCATAAATCGGGTTTGCGCTTGTCCAGCGCATTGACGGGCCGTTTATCGGTGCCGGGTGTGTACGGGTAGGTGAAGTCCAGGATGCCGTGCTGGCGGGCGAAATGGCCGGTGGAAAAGGTGGTCCAGGCCACCGGCGAGGACAAGGGACCGGTATTGATCAGGTGACCCCATGCGCCCTCGGCTTTCAGGCGTGCGAAGTTCGGGAGTTCGCCCTGGTCGATCAGCGCATCGATGAGATCCCACTCGGCGCCGTCGATGCCGATGAAAATCAGCTCCGCGTCGCGTTTGGCACCGCAGGACGAAAGCAGCAAGGCTGAGGCGGTCATGGCCAAAAAACTCAGGATCAAAAAACGCAGGAACATGAGGTCGTGATGGCGCGCGGCAAGGATGCATCCAGTTTATCGCGTTTCGGAGCGCCGTGTCAGCCGGCTACTTTTCGGTTCCTCGCGAGATCGCCAGCGGCAGGCCGCGCCGTTCCCGCAGGGCCTGCAAAAGCGCTCGCCCGATCAACTCGACAGGCCGCTGGCTGCTGGCCGCTTCGATCTGCTCCAGCGCGGACTGGTGCAAGTTTGCCGCCGCAGAGGCATCTTCCTCCAGCGGCGGATGCACTTCGATGAACAGCGTGTCGCCCAGCCAGCCCACCTTGACCGGCTGGTTGACGATCTCAACCGGTGTACCGACTCCCACCACCGGGAATAGCTGCTCAATGTCTTCCGGATACATGCGGATGCAGCCGTGGGTGACGCGCATGCCAATGCCGTATGGGCGGTTCGTGCCGTGGATCAGGTAAGCGGGCAGGGCCAGCCTGAGCGCGTGACTGCCCAGCGGGTTGTCGGGGCCCGGCGGAATATACTTGGGTAGCGGTTCGCCGGCCGCGGCGGCCTCGGCGCGGATCGATTGCGGCGGTGTCCACGAAGGGTTTTCGACCTTGGCGCTGACGTGCGTGCGGCCCAGTGGCGTCGACCAGTCCATGCGTCCGATGCTGACCGGGTGGGTGATCACCTCGCGGCCGCCGGCGCCATTTTTTGCCGGCACGTAATAGTAGAGCCGCATTTCCGGCACGTTCAGCACGATGCCTTCGCGCGGCGCGTCCGGCAGGATGAATCGCGTCGGCAGGACCACCGGCGTGCCGCCGCCGGGCAACCAGAAATCGACCTCGGGATTGGCCAGGCGGATCGCCTGATGGCCGACCCGGAATCTGCGCGCGATGTCGGCCAGCGTGTCCTCCGGCGCGGCCTTTATCGTCGCCTCCCAGCCGATTACGTCGCTGCCGTCCGCCGGCAGCGCCAGGCGGTCTGCCAGTGCGGGCGCCGTCAGCCAGAGCAGCAGACCCAGAACGATGCTGAAGCTCAGGCAGGCGCCTTCGAAGTTTCGAAGGCGGTGTCCGATGGCTGATCCCGGTGCGTTCACGCGGTCATTGTAAACTCTGTTGTACCCGTCACGCTTTCGAGATCACGATCCCGGCCACTAGTGGCGAGGCACCCACTCGATCCAACGTTCCGGCTGTTTTTCTACCTGGGCGATCGGGATTGCCGCAGGCACCAAACACAGACCATCCGCGGGCAACATGTCACAACAGGGTCTGTTGGTCACCAGCGTCGCCTCCGTTCCCAGTAAGGTCGGGCACGTTTTCGATGCATTGGCGCCCAGGAAAAAAGTTCCAAATGCGTCGGTAGGCAACTTTCCGCCCGTGACCAGATATTCTGCGCGGCCCGGGTCGCCATCCCAAACCAGCGTGCTCGAGATAACCCGGCCGGTTACCATCGCCCCGGTGATACAGCTTCCACGCCGGTGCATGCGGTGCGCTGCCGGTGGCGAATCGCTGGCTCGGATCTTCACTTGCTGGCAAGCGCTAACTTCGAGGCGAACCAGGTTTTGCGTGGTGGCCGCGCACATGGCGATGGCGGTTTGCAAAATACCCGCGCCAGCGGCCATCACAAACACGCATGTGAGTAACTTCGTCATGGTCGAACTCCTCCATTGTCCCGGTTTATTTGACCCCCGCTCCCCGCAAATCTGTTACGCCATTCCAGACAGACAGCAATCAGTCACTGATCACAATGGCCAGGGCGCAGCGCCTGAACAGCGGGTCGGCCTGGATCCGCGAAAATCAGCGCACCAAAATCAGGACACCCAAACCATTCTCCCACAAAGGCCCGAAAGTCAGGCATCCGCAAACTTTCTCGTGCGGAATCCATACCTGTCTGTTCTTCCAGCGGAACCCGCGGGATTTTTTTGAGTGTTCGGAGTTTTTCTCGTAGTTAGTTCGCCCTATAGCTGTCAGGTTTTACAGGTGTGCCTCGAGCCGAACGGGCGGATCATGACGTCGTACATTCGCGGTTCCGGCGATGGAAACCTCTAAGGAGTGTCCAGTCGAAGGAGTTGCGACTCAAGGGGTACACTGATGGATCAGCCGAACGTGCCTGCTGCACTGCGTACAAGGACGTTACCGTTCACGCCAGTCATCGCTCGCACCGCTTTTCAGAAATTCACCCGAGTGCCCCGCAACGATGCGCTTGCATGTGGAGCGTTACCGCCCGATTACCGCCAAACAAGGACAATCGGGCGCAATAAAGGAGAATTTTTCATGAGCAAGTTGATGGTATTGAGTTTGAACCTGCTTGGCTGTGCGGCGATTGGCCTGCCCGGCCTGGCGCAGGCGGACGTCGAGTTTGACCAGGACGTTACGCCCGACGTGATCTTCGGCACCGGCAATACGAACGGAGGCTTCACCACGGACCGCCAGAGCGGAATCGAACTCGCCCTGCGCGCCAAGGTTCCGTTTGCGGGCATCCTCAACAGCAATGGCGATGGGACGTACAGCTACAGCCTGGCCGAAACCGACCACGACGGCAATCCCGCGACCGCGAACCGCTGGAATTTCGAGTTCGCCGTCAATACGGATTTCCTTGGCGGCACCGGCTTCAAGATCAATGACTTCACCTACGAGCTGGGCATGGACGGCGACCCGGGCCTGGGCACGGACTTTCTGACGTTCGATCCGATTACGCCGAGCCTGGCCACTCCGTTCTTCGATCACAGCATCGGCGATAATTCGACGCCGAACGGTGGCGGGACGGACGCCGGCGACGCCGTGACTTACGCGAATCTGATCGCCAACAACAACGTGCTGCAGCAATCGTGGCGGTACGCGTTCTTTCCGTTTCCTCCGTTGGACGGCTATGACGCGGCCATCCCCGGGACATATGCCATCTACCTGCTCGCGAAGGATTCCGGTGGAGCGGTGGTCGCGCGAAGCGACATCCAGGTCCTGATCGGGGGTGCGGAAGCGGCTGGCCCGATACTGGCCTGTGAAGGATTCGAACCCCCGCTGCACGCGGACGTGTCCGTGAACAAACCCAGCCGCGTCCTGCCGCTGCGCATGGCGCTGTTCGATGAGTTTGGCTATCCGCTGGGCGGGGATGACCTTCAGGCCAACCCGGTCCTGCAGGTGACGTATGAGGGCACATATGAAGGCGACGCCGACCTCGACAGCGTGGAAACGGCTGGCCGGGGCGACGAAGGCAATATGTTCGTGTTTGATGACGGCAAATGGGGCTTCAACATGAAGACCAAGAGCTTGGCGTCGGGGCAATACGTCGTCAGCGTGGTTTCGGGCGACCTGACCGAGTACGTCATCGATCCGGCGTGCCAGGTGAACGTTACGATCAAGTAAACCCGGCTATCGGGATAGAAAAGGCGGGGCCAGCGGGCCCTGCCTTTTTTGTGATTTGCCAGGGAACGCAGGTCGCACGCAAGGGGAGATTCAGCTGCAATTTCGCCGAAAATCAGGACACCCAGCGAAAATCAGAGCGAAAATCAGGACACCCAGGACGAACAGGAAAATCAGGACACCCAGGACGAACAGGAAAATCAGGACACCCAGAACTCTCCGTTGCGAGAGCTGAAGCGATATGGGTGTCTCGAACTCTTCCGAAGCGATATGGGTGTCTCGAATTCTTTCGAATTCTTTTCTTCGATTTTCGAGATTGATTGATGTTTGACGGCTACAACGTTTGCAGTACAGCAAGTAAAAAATCAAATCCAATCCGCTCCTGTTCGAGCCGGACCCGGTCACCCCAACGGTTCTGGCGCAGTTGCTCGTAAAGGGCGCCTTCCCCGGCATTCAGGCGTGCGAGATTCCCCGTTTCAGGCCGTGCCTCAACGCCCCATAATGGCCGGTGTTCCAAGAGTGTCCGCCGGTCCATGAGAAACGACACGGTGTCGGGAAAGAACCCGCGCAGCTGATTGAGAATGGCGAAGCCGTGGGTATCGATATCGCCCCAATAGTAGATTGCCTTCTGCTTCAG
>JAVVFH010000275.1:0-4513 GCA_032250585.1 Lysobacterales bacterium | reverse complement strand
CGACATCAGGACCGCGCTGTACCTGCCAAGACATGGGGTGTTGAAGGAGTTGCCTTGAGCGAGACCCTTGACATGGTACGCGAGACGTACCATCATGACAAATGATTAAGAGCTTCCGCTGTTCGGAAACCAGGCGGCTGTTCGAGACCGGAAAATCGCGCCGGTTCGCCAACATTCACGCGGTCGCATTGCGCAAGCTGGACCAGCTCGATAACGTCTCGATCCTGAAATCACTTGCCATTCCGCCTGGCAATCGACTGGAGCCGCTCAAGGGCAATCGAGTCGGACAATTCAGCATTCGTGTCAATGACCAATGGCGGATTTGCTTCAAATGGACCGACGACGGCCCTTCCGATGTCGAAATTGTTGACTATCACTGAGGCAGGAATCATGACCAGAATCGTCACTCATCCCGGCGAGATGCTCGCTGAAGAATTCATGAAGCCGCTGGACCTGTCCGCGAGGGAGCTGGCGCGTCAAATCGATGTCCCCCACAACCGAATTTCGGAACTCGTGGCCGGTCGTCGCGCGATGACTGCCGACACCGCATTGCGTCTGGAACGTTTCTTTGGCATGGAAGCACGTTTCTGGATGAACCTTCAGAGCGCACACGAGCTGTCCGTTGCGCGCGGCCAAGGTAACTACCGCAAGATCAAGCCGCGCGAAGCGGCTTGATTAACGCGTTGTGGCAAGAACCCCCATCCATCCCGGCGAAATCCTCGCCGACGAACTGGAAGAGATCGGCATCAGCGCATCCGAACTTGCCCGACTGATCGAGGTGCCGGCTGCCGGCAGCGACGGCAAGTTCCAACGCGCGCGGCTGGAACTGCCCGGCCTGGCGCACACGGCCGACGAGATAGTCGGCAGCTTCTCGACCGCGAACCCAATTTCAGCCGCCCCTGCGGCCTGACGCTTCTTCCAGCACAGCCCTCACCTCCGCTTCGATGCTTCGACCATGTTAGGGCGGCATGCAATACTTTCCAGTTCGACCGGGTCACAGTAACGATGAGTTCGCCCCTTCCGACTCAAGCTTCGGCTGGCATATCGGCGGCGCCTCCCGGCGGCACAACCGGCTCCTGCATGGCATCCCTGGCGGATACGCGGCAACGCTTGCAAGCCGCCGGTCAGTGGCACCCGGGGCAGATGGCCGGACGCCGTTGGCCGGTCGGCTGCGTTGCGCTGGAAATCACGCAGCGCTGCAACCTCGACTGCACACTGTGTTACCTGAGCAGCACGGCCGAGGCGATCAGGGACATACCAGTCGAGGAAATCTATCGGCGCATCGACCTGATCGTTCGCCACTATGGCGCGGGGACGGACGTGCAGGTGACCGGCGGCGAACCCACCCTGCGGCGCCGCCACGAGCTCGTCGCCATCATTCGTCGCCTGACCGGTGCCGGCCTGCGCGCAACGCTGTTCACCAACGGCATCCACGCCTCGCGCGAACTCCTCGCGGAACTGGCGGACGCCGGGTTGCAAGATGTCGCCTTCCACGTCGATACCACGCAACAACGCCGCGGGTATCGCACAGAGGAGGAGCTCAATACCCTGCGTGAAACCTATATCGAGCGCGCGCGGGGATTACGCATCGGGGTGTTCTTCAACACCACTGTTCATGATGGCAACCTCGAGGATGTGCCGATGCTGGCACGCTTTTTTTCCGCCCACGCAGACATCGTCCGGCTGACTTCCTTCCAGCTCCAGGCCGACACGGGCCGCAGCATCCTTGGAACGCGGCCTTCCCCGATCAACATCGAGGGCATCGCGGCGCGCCTGTCGCGCGGCGTCGGTACACCGCTGAATTTCGATGCACTGTCAGCCGGCCACCGGGACTGCAACCGCTGTGCAGTTGCGTTGATCACGAATGACAAGGCTTTCGACGCATACGCCGACAGCAGTTTCGTGCGCCGCTTCATGCAGGCTACGGCGCAGACACCGATCGACCGGCGCACGCCGACGCGCGGGGCGCTTGAGCTGCTCGGTGTGCTGCTGCGGCACCCCCGGCTTTGGCAGGCGTGCCTGCGTTGGACGTTCGGCCTTGCCTGGCGGATGCGCCATGACCTGATCGCTGCGCGCGGGCGCGTGCACAAGCTTTCATTCTTCATCCACAATTTCATGGATGCGTGCCAACTCGACCCGCAACGGATCGACACCTGCATGTTCATGGCGATGTCGCAGGATGGCCCACTCAGCATGTGCCTTTACAACGCGCGCCGGGACGATTACCTGCTCCGGCCGCTGCCGCTGCGCGACGGCGTCTGGCAGCCGTTGCGCGCCGACGCGAAGGATGGCATTCCAATAAAGCTGCTGCGGGGCCGCGAGCGGGCTTCGACGCTGCAGCGCAAACCACACTCCTCGACCTGACCAGGCATTCGCCGGCACCCCTGCAGATGCACCTGGTGCCCGCCTGCGCCGCCGCTCAGTCCGCCTTGTTCAGTGGCTTACATCGCGAGGGATCGTCAGGCCCGTCAGTGCGGCTGCCGGTTGACGGTCCAGTCATAGGGCATGAACTTGACCCGATAGTCCTCCGGCACCGGCACGGCACGATAGCGGTTCACGTATCCAATCAGCGCCCGCCGCTTGTCTGCGCCAATGAAATCATCCATGTAATAGTCCAGTATCCAGGACAGGTGGACGGTCCCCTTGTAGGCGTCGACGCGGATGTTCTTCTCCCGGGAGAAGAATTCTACCGTGGCGTCCTGCAGTTGCCGCTCCAGCGACCCGGCCCGGAACGGCTCGCGCGGCAGGCGCGGGCAGCCCCGGACCATGCAGTTGAGCGCGAAATGCACGCGCGCCTCGCCCAGGGGCCGAATCACCCCGTTTTCGTAGTCGTACAGCGAAGTCTTTTCGCCCCCCACGACGATCTTGCGCAGTTTGAAAAAAGACAGGCGTTTGAAGAACCCATCGAAGTCCTCCGGAATGCCCCGGTCGATCACTCCCTGCATCGCCAGCGCGTTGTAAGCATTGAGGTGATAGGCAAGCTGATCGGCCCGTGAAGGAAACAGATCGGGGTGACTGGCCGGACTGAACCTGGCGATGAATTCCACAAACCGGTCGAGTTCGGCGTGCGCGGCGGACAGCGCCGTGAAATCGATTCTGCCCTGCTCGTCCACGAACTGCTGCAAGACCGCTTCCCAGTCCTGCAGCGCCGCCTCGTAATCGCTTGCGGCCGCCGGCACCCAGCCGATTGCAGCCAGGATCATTGATGCTGTGGCGAGCTGTCTCATCGTCCAAAGTCCTCGCGATGAAAAGAGCATATATGCCGATCGACCGGTTCGCGCTGCCACACAGCCGCGCGGGTGGTTTGCTAACCTAGCGGCTGTGGACACCTGCACCGAAAATCGATACTGCAAAGAGACCGTCCTCCCGCCAGATATATTTCCCGCGAATGGCACCCCGTCGGCCTTTTGCGCCCGGTCATGAAACTGTGCCTGCTTCTGCTGGGGTGTTGCGCGGTCGTGGCCGATGCAGCCGGCGAAGGCTATCAGGGCAGCCGCTTCAGTGAGGTGCGGCAGGCCGTGTTCCAGGTGCCCTATGCCGATCGCCCGACCTACTCCGTCGGCCGGGAACTGTTCGGCCGCGGCGGAAATGCTGAAGGCAACCACCTGCTCGCCGCCGCCAGGCGCACCCTGAGTATCGAGGACGATCTCTACCCGTTTCCTCAAGGACGCAAGCTGATCCAGGCCAACGGCATCTGCTTCACCGGTGAGTGGATCATCAACCGTGAATCGCCCTACACCGGCCTGTTGGCGACGGGTAGCCGCAGCCTGGCGATCAGCCGCGCCTCGGTGACCCTGGGGCAGACCCGCCGGGGGAAGAAGCGGACCTTCGCTTTCGCGGTCAAGCTGTTTCCGACGCTCGATCCCGACGCGCAGGTACGCACCGTGAACGTGCTGCTGATGGACCGGTTGAGCGGCTTGCGCTCCGAGCACTTCCGCGATGCGGTCATGGATAACGAACCGGCGCTGGGCGGGCTGCCACCCTTGCGGCAACTGCTGACGGCCCGCCGCATGCTGCGCGACCTGGAAACCGCCGATGCACTGGCCGGGGCACGCGAACCGGATGCGACCTATCGGCCGGTCACCCGGCTCTCCGTGGTCGGGGATGCTGCCGCCGCGGTCAGCCCGCGCTGGCTGCGGCTGCGCGCCGCGGAGAACACATTGCGGGTCGATGAGGCGGATTTCCGCGATGAGCTGAGCCTGGAGCATTATCCGGATCGGCAAATGGAGTGGCGGATCGAAGTCGCGGCAGAGCATGATGCCGGAAAGACCGCGGCCGAATGGCACTGGATCGGCCGCCTGGTGCTGCGTGAATCGGTCACCTCGCCCGCCTGCGACAACCGCCTGCACTTTGCGCATCCGAACTTGCTCGACTGATTGACGTGCCCGCCAATCGGATCACGCAAATCATCGCCGGCAAACGCGCCTCTCCCACGAACGTTCAGGCAGTCTCGACCCGGTTGCGCCCGGCGCGCTTGGCGCGGTACATGGCGCGGTCGGCGCGATCCATGACT
>JAVVFH010000274.1:0-4516 GCA_032250585.1 Lysobacterales bacterium | reverse complement strand
GGCTACGCCGCCGCGGTAATGTCGCGGATCGCGCGCGAGGTTTACACGATCGAACGTCACGGCGCACTCGCCCACCAGGCCGATAAGCGTTTGCGTGATCTGGGCTACGACAACGTCCAGGTGCTTTGCGGCGACGGCACGCTCGGCTGGCCCGAGCATGCACCGTTCGATGCCATCATTGTCGCCGCCGGCGGTCCCGAGGCGCCGCGCGCACTGATCGAGCAGCTGGTGCCCGGCGGCCGGCTGATCATTCCGGCCGGAACGACCAAAGCGCAGCAGAAATTGCTGCGTATCACCAGGACCAGCGACACAGAAGTCGAGGTCGAGGAACTGGGCGCCGTGCGCTTTGTGCCGCTGATCGGTGAACAGGGCTGGGGTGAAGAAGAGGAGTCACGGCCGCGGCGCCGCACCGAAACCCTGGGCGGTCCGGAGCCGGTTTCCACCCTGATCGCAAAAGCCGCCACGCCTTTTTCATCGATTGTGAGCGCGGATCTGGACGGACTCATGGAACGCATTGGCAACGCGCGCCTGGTGCTGCTCGGCGAAGCCAGCCACGGGACCGCCGAGTTCTACGACATGCGGGCCCGGATATCCCGCGAATTGATCGAGAAAAAGGGTTTCGGTTTTCTGGCGGTCGAGGCGGATTGGCCGGACGCTGCCCAGATCGATCATTTCATTCGCGGCACACGGCTCGAACCGACCGAGGAACCCACTTTCGGCCGCTTTCCCAGCTGGATGTGGGCGAACCGGCAGGTGCTGGAGTTCGTCAAGTGGCTGCGCGATTACAATCGGCGTTTCAGCAGCCCCGACGAAGCGGTGGGTTTCTACGGTCTCGATCTGTACAGCCTGTATGCTTCGATCGAGTCAGTGATCGGCTACCTTGACGAGGTCGACGCCGAGGCCGCCAGCGTGGCCCGTCGGCGTTACGGCTGTCTGACCCCCTGGGAAAGCGACCCGGCTACCTACGGTGCGATGGCCTTGCGCAGCGCGCACAAAAGCTGTGAGGGTGAGGTGATCGAGATGCTCAACCGGTTGATGGAAAAAAGACTGGAGTACGCGCAACAGGACGGCCGCCGGTTTCTGGACGCGGTCTCCAACGCACGGCTGGTAAAAGACGCCGAAGCATATTACCGAGTCATGTACGAGGGCTCCGTCAAGTCCTGGAATCATCGTGATCAGCACATGTTCGACACGCTCAGGCACTTGCTCGAGTTTCACGGGCCACAGGGCAAAGCCATCGTCTGGGCGCACAACTCCCACTTGGGCGACGCGGCCGCCACCGACATGGGCGCCCGCGGCGAAATCAACCTGGGTTATCTCTGCCGGCAGGCATTTTCGGAGCAGGCCTGCCTCGTCGGCTTCGGCACCCACGATGGCACGGTCGCAGCCGCTTCCGACTGGGGCGCGCCGATGGAAATCAAGACCGTGCGTCCCTCGCATCCCGCGAGCTACGAGCGAGTCTGTCACGACAGCGGCGTGGAGGCCTTTCTGCTGGGGCTGCGCGGCAGCGACAAGCCGCATGTGCAGGGCTTGCGGCGCCAGCGCCTGGAACGGGCCATCGGCGTGATCTACCGGCCCGAGACCGAACTGGCAAGCCATTATTTCGGCGCTACACTGCCGCAGCAGTTCGACGAGTACATCTGGTTCAACAGCACACAGGCCGTAGATGCACTGGGTCCGGAGTCGGGAGTGGGCATGCCCGACACGTTCCCCTTCGGTCTGTAAGCCCGCAGAAAAGTCGGGCAGCGATGTCGGGCAGGTCAAAACATGATGTCTGGCTTTGTTCATCGACGGGGAACAGCTTAAGCCGGTCGTCTTACCGTACGAGGTGCAGGACCTGGTGCTGGCCGGTTCCCGGTTTCATCTGAAGCCGCAGTTGAAGGCACTGGAGTATGATCGGCCGTTTTTCATGGGCATGGCGCCGTCAAGGATGATGTCGAGCCTGAGGTACTGATTCAAACTGCTCGTAGAGGCGTTTTGCCGACCCGCCCGTTCAGCGTACGGTCAGCGATACCCGCGTAGAAAGAGTACAGGACGGCAAATTGCGCCGCCGGGAGGTATCGATGTCAAAAGCACTCAACTCACTGTTCCTGTCGGCATGGCTGCTGCTCGGGTTCGGATTGCAGGCAGACAGCTTGGCGGCGGAGTCTCAGGGATTCAGCCAGGCGGAACTCGACCAGATGCTGGCGCCGGTCGCTCTTTATCCGGACACCGTCTTGTCGCAGCTGCTGATCGCGGCGACCTACCCGCTCGAGGTCGTGCAGGCCGCGCGTTGGTCGCGCGCCCATCCCGGCCTGAGCGGTGCGCAAGCGCTCGAGCGCGCTGCCGTCATGGATTGGGACCCCAGCGTGCAGGCGCTGGCGGCTTTTCCCGACCTGCTGGACCGCATGGATCGTGATCTGGAATGGACCCAGCGGCTCGGCGACGCCTTTTTGCTCCAGGAAGAACAGGTGCTGGGCACGGTCCAGTACTTGCGCCAGCAGGCCTATGCCGAGGGCAATCTGCACACCAATGAACGGGTCCAGGTAGTGCGCGAGACGCAGTACATTTACATCGAGCCGGCGCGAACGCAGGTCGTCTACCTGCCTTACTACGATCCATACGTGGTTTATGGCGCGTGGCGCTGGTCGGCCTATCCGCCGGTCTATTGGCACGCTCCCGCGGGCTTTTCCCTGAATCTCGGTTTTTACTGGGGCAGCGGGTACCGCATCACACCCGCTTTCTATTTCAGTTCTTTTCACTGGCCGCGGCGACAGGTCGTGGTCGTGCACCACGACCGACGGGATCGTCATTATGGGCGGTCCTACCGGGGCTTCAGTTCAGGTCGCGATATCGTTCGTCACGAGGACGCCCGTCGCTGGCGGCACGAGCCCCGCCACCGTCGTGGTGTAAGCTATCGGCGCGGTGTCGACAGCAGCCGTTTCGCGTCGGCGGGACGCCCGGTCGAGACCTCCCGCGGCACGCTTCGAACGGCCGTGTCGCGTGACAACCATCGCGACGGCGCCGCCGCTTTAAAGCGCGTTGAGCGGTCGTTGCGCTCGCGGGACGCTCGCGGCGGCGATGATCGCAGGCAGGCATTGCAGCGTAGCCGGCAACGCGAGAAAGACCTGGCGGCAAACCGCAGGCCCGCCGTCACGGCCGGGCCCGCAAGTCGCTCTTCCAGAGCAGTTTCAGATAAGGCGCGGGCACCATCCGCCGTGGGGTCGGCACCAAGCCTCGCGCGCAGCGCTGCGCAAAGCCGTGTTGCCGCTCAGAACCGTGCGCGTTCGCCTGAGCGGTCACGCGCGCGCCGGGCGCAAACGCCACGCCAGGGGCGAGTCGAACGGTCCGCATCTCCAGCCCGCTCGAACGAATCCGGGGCCCGACGACCAGGTCTTGACGGGCGCAGAAACAGGGCTCCACGGTGACCACTCCGTCGTGAGATGTTCTATTTGTGGACACCCACGAATCGCTCAGGCCATGTAGTAGAAAATCACGTAGGCCGTCAACAGCACCGCGATCCACAGGGCGGTGGTGCCAATCGGCCAGGCGCGGGCGAAGACGCCGCGGGCTTTTACACCCAGCCGTTGCAGCGCCCTCGACATTCCCGCGCCGATCACGGTTCCGGCGTGCTGCAGCAATGACTGCGACGCCCGGGCTATGCGCAGCAGGCCGGCGTGCAAAAATACGCCCGCCGATGCGGCCGCCAGCAGAAAATACACGGCAACCAGGCTCTCGTCCGCGGCCGCCTGCGAGATCATGGTCTTGGTGGTAAAAGCGGACAGGAACACCGAGCCGGTGGGGCTGGATTCCGGGTAAGCGTCTGACAGCCAGGCGGAGACCGGCGGTGCGGCGGCATTGATCAGGATGCCGATCAGTATCATCCAGCTGTCGAAATTGTTCGCCAGTGCATGATGGCATAGCGGATGCCGGCTGCGCGCGCGCCGGGCGTGCCGCCGCACCAGACCACCACGGTGGAGAACAGCGCCATCAGTTCCCAGAAAATGAACAGGCTGATCAGGTCGCCGGCAAAACTGACGCCGATGGCGCCGGCGGCGTAAATGAAAGCGGCCGCCAGTTCGTACCATTTTGCCTGGCGGTAGGCGTACAAGCCGCCGACGAAGGCCATCAGGCCGAAAATGGTCGCGAACAGCCGCCGTACCGGGCCGCCTTCGATCGGCTCGATCGGGTATTCGAGAAACGTGAGTGTCGCAACCACCCCGTCCGGCACCTGCCAGATCGCCGCCAGCGTCAACAGCGGGGTGAGCAGCACGACGGCGGTGCGCCAGGTACCGCGCGCCGGTCCGATCAGCAGCGCACCGAACAGCATGATCAGCGCCGGGGGCAGAAAATCAATCATCGCCGCGCTCCCGGTAGTGGTTTTCGTCGCGTTTCAGGAACCAGCCCAGTGCCTTGGCGAACAGAACCATCGCCAGGCAGGACAGGAAACCGTAAATCGCGCCGAAGCCCATCCGTCCACGCCGAAATAGCCCTTGACCTTGAACAGGAACTGGGCCAGCACGGAAAGGGCGAGCAC
>JAVVFH010000273.1:0-4523 GCA_032250585.1 Lysobacterales bacterium | reverse complement strand
CAAATTAGAACTATCGGTCAAATCCCCGTAATGCAACTTCAGCTGCTGGTGATTGCTGTGCGGATCCTGATAGATGTGATCGATCCGCTGGGTATTGAACGAAGACGCCCGGCGCTTGATGCCGTGGACTTCGTAGCCTTTTTCCAGCAGCAATTCGGCAAGGTAAGAGCCATCCTGGCCGGTGATCCCAGTGACGAGTGCCCTTTTTTTCACGCGAAAACCCCTGCCAAAACAGTTTCCCCCCTGATTTGATCCAATTTCATCACATCAATTTTCCTTCTTTGCAAAGTCGACCGTGTTGCTTATATCATTATTACCGATTTTACTTTGCGAGAGAGTCCTCATGCTCCCATGGAACCTGCAGTTACGGCAATCGGGCCTTGTTGCTACTGTTCGAGTACTCCGAACCTCAGTCACTCTGGTTCTGATCGCCATCGCCGCGATTGTAAGCGGTTGCCAGCCCGCCATAGACTCCGCCGAATATCTCGAAGTCGATCTCTGGCCTTCCGAACTGACCCCTCCGATTTCCGGCGCGACCTTCAGCATGACCGCATCGCACCTGCCCGGCGCGCCGCGCGAATACGGCGACGGGGTGCACCAGGGCTTCGATTTCTTCAATGGCAGTGCCGGCCGCCCCATAGCCCCGGATGAGGCCATCGTGGCCGTTGCCGCGGGCGAGATCATTCGCGTCGACCAGAATGCGCCGGATGAAGAGGCAAAAGCCCTCCAGTTCTGGACTACGCTCAGTTCGGAAGATGGCTTCCTGGGCGAGTATGCCCTTGATCGCCTGCGCGGCCGGCAGGTCTGGATCCGCCATGCCGAAGGCCACGTTTCTCGCTACGCGCACTTGTCCGCGGTCAATCCCGAGCTGAGCTTGGGCGACACCGTCAAACAGGGCCAGATCATCGGGCTGATGGGCAACTCCGGGATCCCGCCGACAGAGGACCAGCCGGAGCCGGTGCCGCACCTGCATTTCGAACTCTGGTCACCGAAGGGCTCAGCGCACCTGGGCGAAGGTCTTTCTCCGCTGGAGACTCACCGCCTGGTTGCATCACTCTTTGGACTTGAGGCATTACCGCGCTATGCACGGAACTGGGTCAGAAGGATCGAAACCGGACAGGCACCGCCCGATGTGTATCCTCCGGCCGAGCTGCCGGAAATCAGCTTTACCGCGGACCCCCCGCCCAGAGTAACCGGCGGTCAGGCCTTTGCAATCCCCATCCAGTGGAAAGGGGATGATTTCCGGCCGGAGCACTTTTTCGCGCTTCTCGAAGGCCAGCCGCTGGGCATCATCGATGCCAGCAACGGCGCGTGGATCCTCGGCGCCATGCCGTTCGATATCGAGGCTGCGGCACTGGATCTCATCGTCGGCGCGACCGATCCCTACGGACAGACACTGGTGGGCAATCGGTCCATCGAGCGCGCTAGTCCCGCGGAACTCCCGGCGCCACGCGAAGTTTCCGTGGAGGTATTCGAGCTGTATTCCGACGCCAATCTCGAGCGCGAGGCACGCAGCTTGGGACCGGTTGTCGGGCAATCGCTGGAGATCAATGAAGCGCTGTGGGACGAGTCCTTCATCGCCCCGGTCAACGGCAACGTCGTTCAGCATTTCGGCCAGCGCATTGTCCATTCGGTGCTGCGCCCGACTCGCCCGCTGCCCGGTGTTGAAGTCGAAGCCGAAGCCGGTGCACCGGTGGTGGCGAGCAATGCCGGCCGGGTCGCACTTATCGACGATCTGCCGATACGCGGCACCACCGTAGCGATCGTCCATGGCGGCGGGGTCATCAGTGTCTATGGCCACCTGGCGGACACCGGCGTGCAGATCGGGGATGAAGTCGCGCGCGGACAGCGCATCGGATCGGTCGGGCAGACCGGCGCGGTCGCCGGACCAATGCTGCGCTGGGAAATGCATGCCGGCGGCATTGCCAGCAATCCGCGGGTCTGGGTCGACCAGGTGCTGCCAGGCAGAACCGATCGCTGAATCAATAGTTCCGCGAGAGACACGCTGATACGGGCTTGCGGCGCAAGGAATTTTCACTGATGTGGCCTGATTCACACCTATTTTACGTATGGTATGGGTAGAAGGCTGAAAATTCGGGGCTAGAGCTAGCAGGAACAGCACATTCTACGGCAGCAGATGTGATATAATTCACTTATATCAAAGCCTAAAACCAACTTCAGCTCGTACCGGTTGTTTAAAAAACGGCGCGCAAGCGCCCAATCAGAGGAGCGATCAGATGAAAAAGCTGCACCTAATACCCTTTTCTATCGCGACGGCGTTTCTCGCAGCCATCGTGCTGGGCCCAATGGCCCAGGTTCCGGCGAACGCCCAGCAGGCGCCGCGCCTGGAACTGGCGGATGTCCAGGTGGGCGCCGAGTTCATCGACATCCAGATCCCGGCGGTTTTCGAGGCGGCAACACTGCGAATTTCTGGCCCTGACGGCTATGCGCTTACCCTGCACCTGCCCGGCGCCGGCTCCACCATCACCGCGGACCTGCTATTCGACGCCGCGCCCGTAGACCTCCGGCAGCAGCCGGATCACGGGGCGTTGCAGTTACGGGACCGGCTTCCCGACGGCATCTACACCTATGAACTGGAAACCTTTGCCAAGGACGGCACGCAAGACCGTGTCAGTGGCCAGTTTCGGGTCGAAGGCGGCGCTGCTATTCAGAAAGCGCCCGCCGCACAAGTCGATACTGATGAAGGGGTGACGCAGGAAGCCGAACCCGGAGTAGTCCAGCGCCTGGCCGGGGCAGTGCTCGATTTCCTTGTCCCTTCCGCGCAGGCGGACTCATTTAGCAGAGTGTGCGTTAATGATGGTTGCGCAGAACCTGAGAGCTATCCCATCATCGACGGTTGGTTTGCCCCATTGAAGCTGAAGCGGAACGCTCCGAGCAGGATTCTCTTTGAGAACACCAACGCAGGTTGGGTTGACTGGGCGCTGATCGCAAATGCGGGACCCGGAAGCGCCCCCGAAAATTATTTTGCGATCAAGAACGTCGATCTCGATCGGGACCCGTTCAGAATCGATGGAAACGCTCCAGCTGATTCAATCCGAGTCCTTGATTCCGGCAATGTGGGTCTCGGAACCGCAGCTCCGCAGGGAAAACTCCATATCCGAACGGCCGGCAATATCTTTTCCTTCCCGCCATCTGATATTCGGCTAACCAATTCCTTTTTCAACGTTATCACAGGAATCACCTCGGTCCGCGAATTCCGCATCAACCACAGCACGACAGGACTCTGGTTTCATGACAATGCGGATAACCCCTTCGTGAAGTTCAACCATGGCGCGCCGGCCAATTCGTTGGTCGTGGCTTCGAATGGTGTGGGGATTGGGACTGATAGCCCGCAGGCCCCGCTTCATGTAAGACGCACTGATGGCACAGCAGAAATACTGCTGGAAGAAACGCAAGCCATCGACCTCAATCCAATGCTCACGATGAGCAGTAATGGCAATAGCGGGTTCGGATTTGACAATACCCGCGATGGGTCTCTGTGGCAATTCCGAACCGGGGGGCCTTCAGGAACTGCTGACGCCTTTCTCATCAGCTTAGTGGGAACCGGCAAGAGTGAGCTAAACCTTAATAAAAACGGGAACTTAACAGTTGCCGGTACGGTCTTCACGGGATCTAGCAAGGAAATAAAAACGAATATAGTCGATGTGGAGGTCGAGTCTCACATGGATCGTCTACTTAAGATGCCAATCCGACAGTGGGCGTATCGGACAAGCCCGAACCAGACTCATATCGGGCCAATGGCGGAAGATTTTAATGAGATTTTCGGCTATGGCGGCCGCCCAACTCAGATAGCGCCTTCGGACTTGGCGTCACTATCCCTGCTTGCCAGTCAGGAACTACTGAAGCGCAACCAAGAACTCGAATCCAGGATTCACGAACTGGAAAAGCGTCTGACGATCCACTGAATCATTTGTGGACTATGATGGGGCCAACACAATCGTGTTGGCCCCTTTTTTTGATGCCCCGTCGTATCTCATCCACCAGGAAAGTGGCGTCGAATCCTAACCGGGTCGTTATTGATCGATCCACTGCACGTCTGATATGAGCGGACCCCTGCCGGCGAAGTGTAAGCGTTCAAATCGCGCCGTTCTTGACAAACCCGGTCCAGGTCGGACAACAACGGTTTGGCGTCAAACCTCTCATTCGGGACTCTCGGCGTGGGCGTTTCCACTTGACTGGCTGGGTGCTGACCGATGCGTTGCAGCGCATTAACAAGGTAGGTTAAAGGGTTCCCATCACCTCCGCTAACCCTTTAGTGGTGTTGCGCCTCACCGTTGAATCCAAGATCGAAATTATTGAAGCCTCAACAAATACTCCTTTAATTTTTTGCGCGTATCTGCCTGCAAACTTGGGGCCAGTCGCTCGGCTGCGTAAATAAACTCCTGTACTTGGATCGGCGCGGTCGACATAACCTCTGGAAAGTCCTCATAGTCAATACCAAATCGCAGCCGCAGAAAGGCACGATCAGTAACTGAGATCAATGCAATCTTCTGGCGATCGCT
>JAVVFH010000272.1:0-4567 GCA_032250585.1 Lysobacterales bacterium | reverse complement strand
CATCACCCCGCCCATGGTTTCGATGCCCAGCGACAGGGGCGTCACATCGAGCAGCAGGACGTCCTTGACCTCGCCCGACAGTACGCCGGCCTGAATGGCCGCACCTACCGCCACGGCTTCGTCGGGGTTGACGTCCTTGCGCGGCTCCTTGCCGAAAAACTCGGCCACGGCCGCCTGCACCAGCGGCATGCGGGTCTGGCCGCCGACCAGGATCACGTCGTTGATATCGGACACTTTCAGCCCGGCGTCGTCGACGGCGGTGCGGCAGGGTCCGATGGTGTTCTTCACCAGGTCATCCACCAGCGACTCGAGCTTGGCGCGGGTCAGCTTGATGTTCAGGTGCTTGGGACCGCTGGCGTCGGCCGTAATGTACGGCAGGTTGACCTCGGTCTGCTGACCGGCGGACAGTTCGATCTTGGCGCGCTCGGCGGCTTCCTTGAGCCGCTGCAGCGCCAGCGGGTCGTTGCGCAGGTCAAAGCCCTGGTCCTTCTTGAACTCCTCGACCAGGTAGTCAATCACGCGCTTGTCGAAGTCTTCGCCGCCGAGGAAGGTGTCGCCATTGGTCGCCAGCACTTCGAACTGGTGCTCACCGTCCACTTCGGCGATCTCGATGATGGAAATGTCGAAGGTGCCGCCGCCCAGGTCGTAAACCGCGATCTTGCGGTCGCCACCTTTCTTGTCCATGCCGTAAGCGAGCGCGGCCGCGGTCGGCTCGTTGATGATGCGCTTGACCGTCAGACCGGCGATTTTACCGGCATCCTTGGTGGCCTGGCGCTGGGAGTCGTTGAAGTAAGCCGGTACCGTAATGACGGCCTCGGTCACCGGTTCGCCGAGGTAGTCCTCAGCGGTTTTCTTCATCTTCATCAACACGCGCGCCGAAATTTCCGGCGGTGCCATTTTCTTGCCGCCGGCTTCCACCCAGGCGTCGCCGTTGCTGGCCTCGAGGATCTTGTACGGCACGAGGTCGCGGTCTTTCTGAACCACTTCCTCGTTGTATTTGCGCCCGATCAACCGTTTCACCGCGAACAGCGTGTTGGCCGGGTTGGTTACCGCCTGGCGCTTGGCGGGCTGGCCGACCAGCACCTCGTCATCCTTGGTGAAGGCGACAATCGAGGGAGTGGTGCGGTCGCCTTCCGCGTTTTCGATTACCTTCGGCTGGCCACCCTCCATCACTGCGACGCAGGAATTGGTGGTGCCCAGGTCAATGCCTATGATTTTGCCCATGTTCCATTTCTCCGATTTTCCGGGTGTAAAAGCTTCGATGTTCCTGAGATGGGGTTGTTCAGTGCGATTTCAATCAAGCGCAGCGACTGTCAGGCTTTGCGCGACACGACGACCATCGCCGGGCGAACCAGGCGATCGTGCAGTTTGAAACCTTTCTGCAGCACCTCCATCACCGTGCCCTCGTCCAGTTCCTCGGAAGGCTGAACGGTCACCGCTTCATGCAGTTCCGGATCGAACGGCTCGCCGACCGGGTCGATAATTTCCAGATCGTAGTCCTGCATTACCTTGGTCAGCATTTTGAGGGTCAGCTCCTGGCCTTCCCTGAGGGATTCGGCCGTGGCCGTTTCATCCGCCATCCCCAGGCCCCGCTCGAGGCTGTCGCGCACCTGCAGCAGATCCTTCATGAAACGCTCCAGCGCGAACTTGCGGGATTTTTCCAGGTCCCGCTGCAGTCGCTTGCGCAAATTCTCCATCTCCGCCTGCATCCGCAGCATTGCCTCCTTGTGACGACCGAGTTCGGCCTGCGCCTCATCCAGCGCCTGCTCGAGATTAACGTCTTCGCTGCGGTCCTCCGCCGCATTGTCGTGAGCGGAAGCGTTGGCCTGCGTGCCGTCCTCGTCTGCAGCGGATGATGACTCGGCGCCGCTGTCTGTGTCTTCGTCGAAGGGCTTGAATTCCTGTCCTGTCACGGTGTCGGTCTCCTCGGCTGTCGCGCGCTGCTGAACATCACGTTACTGAACGTCGTGCTGCTTCACATATGGGGTTTTGAGCTTTCGATTCAAGCCGATTTCCTGCAATGGCCCGATTGCCCCCGGCGGCGTTGCATGCTAGCTTGAAAGCCGGTCTCCAGCCGCTGTTTCCATGCTGAGTTTTTTGCAAATCCGCGACTTCGCCATCGTCAAGTCCCTCGACCTCGAGTTTGTTGAAGGTTTCACCTGCATCACCGGCGAGACCGGCGCCGGCAAATCGATACTGGTCGATGCGCTGGCCCTGCTCGCCGGCAACCGGGCGGACACCAGTGCAATCCGCGCCGGCGCCCGGCGCGCCGAACTGAGCGCTGCCTTCGAACTGCGCGAAGGCAGTCGCGCCCTGGATTGGCTGCGCGAATCGGAACTCGACGACGACCACAGTTGCCTGCTGCGCCGCGTGATCAGCGACAACGGCCGCTCACGGGCCTGGATCAACGGCACACCGGTCACTTTGCAACAACTCGCCGGCCTCGGCGAACTGCTGGTGGAAATACATGGGCAGAATGAACACATCCGGCTGGTGAAAAGCGCCGAGCAGTTCCGGCTGCTGGACGCGCAAAGCGGCTTGCAGCCACCGCTGCAGCAAGTCCGCGAAGCCTACGACCACTGGGCCGACCTGCAGCAGGAAAAACGCGCCTTGCTCGAGGAGAATCCGCTGGATGCCGGCGACCTGGACCTGCTGGCTTACCAGATAAAGGAACTGGAAGAAGCCGTCCTGCCGGCGGCCGAATGGGAGGCGCTGGTCCAGGAACACCGGCGGACGGCCCGCGGCGGTGAACTGGTCGCCGTCCTGGAAGCGGCATTGACGACGCTCGACGACGAGGCCGGCGGTGCGGTGACGCGCATCCACGAAACAGCCCGCACGCTCGAATCGCGGGCCACGCTGGCAGCGGAGATCGCGGACGCGGCCCAATTGCTGCGCGAAGCCGCGATCAATGCCGAGGAAGCCCGCACGGGCCTGCAGTCGCTGCTGTCACGTTTCGACCTGAGTCCCGAGCGGCTGATCGAACTGGAGCGAGAACTGGCCACGCAGCACGACCTGGCGCGCAAGCACCGCGTGAAGCCGGAGCAACTCGAAGACGTACTCGGTCAGTTGCGGGCGCGCTTCGAACGCGCCGGCTCGCTGGACGAACGGCTGGCGGCCGTGGACGCGCAATTGCACACCGCCCTGGACAACTACCGCGAGGCCGCCGAAACACTGCACCGAGCGCGCCGCCGGCGGGCGGCGCAATTGTCCACCTCGGTCACCGACCTGCTGCAGCAACTGGGCATGGCGGGCGGCGTCTTCGAATTCACCGTCGGCTACCAGGAGGACGCCGCCCCCTCGCGGCGCGGCGGAGACCGGCTGGAACTAAAAGTCGGCGCCAACCGGGGCACCGCACCCGGGCCACTGCACAAAGTCGCCTCGGGCGGTGAACTGTCGCGCATCAGCCTGGCCATCAAGGTGGCGACGAAATCCGGCGGCGGCGCGCACACGCAGGTCTTCGACGAAGTGGATGCCGGCATTGGTGGTGAAACCGCGAACGCCGTGGGGGCCTTGTTGAGGAGCCTGTCGGTGCAGGGGCAGGCGCTTTGCGTCACGCACCTGGCCCAGGTGGCCGTGCATGCCGACCACCAGATCCAGGTTCACAAGGCCAGCGACGGCCGGGAAGCTTCAGTCAGCACCACGACCCTGGTCGAGGAGCAACGTGTCGATGAGATCGCCCGCATGCTCGGCGGGCGCATTTCGGAGCAAAGCCGGGCGCACGCCAGTGAATTGCTGGCCACCGCTTTAACCCGTCACTGAAAACGCCTTCAGCATTTCTGTTTCGGCCGCACGTAGATCACCAGGCTGTGGTCTTCGATTTCGTAACCGTGGGCCTGCGCAATTTTCCTCTGCGCAGCCTCGATCTCTTCGCTGACGAACTCGATGACTTTGCCGGTTTCCACGCAGACCATGTGGTCGTGATGCTCGCCCGAATCGAGTTCATAGTAGGCCTGACCGCTTTCGAAATTGTGCTTCTCGACCAGTCCCGCGGCCTCGAACTGATTGAGCACGCGGTACACCGTAGCCAGGCCGATGTCCTCGCCGGATTCGATCAGACAGCGATAAATGTCGTCGGCGGTCAGGTGTTTGGTGCCCTGGTTTTCGAGGATTTCCAGGATGCGCTTGCGCGGATGCGTCACCTTCAGGCCTGCTTCTTTGAGATTCCTGGGCTCCATCTACAAACTCCCTATTCGCTGGCGGATGACTACGTACACCCAACCGAGATATTGTATCATTCACGATCTTCGCGTCTCGCGACAACCCCGATCCGGTCAGGCAATGATAATACGTTCACTATTCTGCATCTTTTTCGCCCTTGGCGCCCTCAGTGGTTGCGGCCTGATTTACAAGCAGAACATCCAACAGGGCAACGCCCTGGAAGACGAAGACCTGGACGAGCTCTACATCGGCATGAACCGGCGCCAGGTTCTGTTCGTGCTTGGCACGCCGTCGATCAAGGATCCCTTCCATCAGCAGCGCTGGGATTACGTGCAGACCTTCAGCCGGCGCGGCGGGAAGATCGTGCAGAAAACCGTGACACTGCGCTTCGAAGACGATGTGCTGGCTG
>JAVVFH010000271.1:0-4583 GCA_032250585.1 Lysobacterales bacterium | reverse complement strand
GGCCGAGAAAGGCCACCGCGCGCCCACTGCCCGGCAAAATCACCGCGCTGGCGTGCACGATCAGCCGCCCGCGCGTGCCCAAGGCGCGCGGCACCACCTGGTTGAGCAGCAGGTGGCGCAGCGTCGATAAGTCGCAGCCCGGCTCGGGCAGGCACAGGATGTGGTCGTTTTCACCGACCAGGTAGCGCACGAAGCCCGGGAACACGAACAGGTAGTCGCCCCCCCTCCGCTCGCACCAGCAGGCCGCCTGCGCGCCGGGGCCGGCCCATTCATGGACGCGCTCGAAACCGTCCAGCGCGGGCGCGGCGTCGCCGGCCAGGGCGATCGACAACACGACTTCGCCCGCCGCGGCCGGCGGCAATTCCGGCAACGGGAAATCGCAGCTCAGCACGATGCCGAAAATACGGTAGCGTTGCGCCCGCATGCCGGGATGGGCCCTCACCGCAGCGTCAGCCGCGCCAGCAGGCCTGTGCCCAGGTAGCGCAGGTACAGCCACGGCAGCCAGGCGCGGCCCGACTTGCCGTAGCGTGCGAGCAGATAAGCGCCCGGCGGCGCCAGGTATTCGCGCAGCAGGGCCGCGCGGGCGCGCAGGTCCGGTAACTCGCGCAGATCGTCCAGCACCAGCCCGAGCGGACTGCTCAGCAGGCGCCGCTGCAGCGGGCCTTCCGTGCGCGGCGGGCTCGCCAGCACGGCCTGCGCGGCCTGCGGCAGAGCCGTGGCGAAACGCGCGCGGGCCGCCTCCAGTGCGTCGCGGCAGATCGCCTGCAGGTTCTCGGCCACCGCGCGTTGCGCGAAGCTTTGCCACTGCGCCGCATCCATGTGGGAAGCCAGCAGATGCAGGTCGTACAGCCACACCAGGCGGTTCGGGTCGTGCTCGGGGTTGGCCGCGCGGTGCATGCAGGCCTGCAGCAGCGCCAGCGGCGGCGGCAGGGCCCGCGCCCAGGGCAGCCCGGGCAGCGCCAGCGATTCGCGCAGCGCCTCCTCAAAGCCGATGACGCGCGCGTACAGGGCCCGGTTGCTCGCGCGCCAGTGCACGTCGTAGTTGATCGAGCCGTGCCCGAGATCCCGGCGCAGGCTGTTGAACTGATGGCTCTTGTAGGTGCGCCCGACCAGATCGTAGCCCCGCTGCGCGAAGACCCGCTTGATGGGCCCGATGTCGGCCGTGTCGATGAACAGATCGGTATCCACCCGTGCGCGCAGATGCGGCTCGGGGTAAAGCGTGTACGCCAGCGCCGCGCCCTTGAGCAGCAAGACCCCCACGCCGGCGCGTTGCAGCGCGCCCAGCAGGGTTTCGAGATCGTGCCGGCGGACCAGTTCGATGGCGCCGTACTGGCGCACACGCAGCAACAAAGCCTCGCGCGCGGCCGCGGGCAAAGCATCCCAGGCCGGCGTATTTTTCAGCAGGTGGCAGGCCAGCGCATCCACACCGTGGTAAGCGGCCTGCTCGGTCAATGCCCGATAGAAGTCGGCATCGCCCGCCGGCGGCCAGTCGACCGCCTCGCCGCGCAGCACCGCGCAGAGCGCGTCCGTAGCCGCAGCCAGCCGGTCTTCGGCCATCAGCCGCCCGGCGCCCGATCGATCACCGCATTGGCCAGCGGGACAACCACCCGCACGAACCCCGAATCCGCTCCGGGCAAAACTCCGACGCACGACAACCCTGAAGCCCGACTTTTTTTCACTTCACACCCTTGTCACTATGACACCTGCGATCCAGGACAAGACTATATGACAAGACTACATGTTGACTAAGTAGACAGAATCTACGATAATTATATTGCCTTCTGAGGTGCCACATATGGCAATTAGAGCCGGACCGGTCGCACTTTAGAAGGCATTTTTTTAAGCCTCCCAAAGCAACAACCCCTGCCTTTTCCACCTAACTTCGGGATCAAGTCCCTGCTTGCCATACATGCTTGCAACGACATTGCATATGTGGTTTCTACCGATTCGCTGGCCACGTTGCACGGCGACTACAATTGGCGATGTATTCTGCTGCTCGTAGGTCAGCACGACTGCGCTATCGGCATGCGTGGCAGACTCATACAGTGCTTTGGGCTTGCCCAGGATAATAGGAAGCCGCTGAATAATCGGTGTGCTTATGCCGTGGTCGAAACAAATCTTGCAGATAGTTGATGCTTTAACAACCATGTCCAGATCTTCGAACCCAGCGTTTTTGACGAGAATTTGTGGGGTTGGGCCAACATCCAAAACGCGTTTTAGTTCGTGCGTTTCTCCATGCAACTCGGCCTGAATTATTATGGATACCAGTGTAGAAAAGTTGTCCATATTGGCCTTTTGTTAAATGCTTAGCGGTAAGCATTTGGAGAATAACTTTGCCTAAAGGCCCCAAAGGACAGAAACGGTGACCGCCGCGCCTAAGGCATCAAGCTTGGCGCAGCGGTACTGCAAGACGCCGTCAATCGGGCTGTGATGGTTTCTCAGAACGCCGGTATCCGAGCGCTGCTGGTGCATGCACTTCACGACGGCGCCAAAGAGTTTTACCAACACTACGGTTTTCAGTCGTGGCCCGTGCATCCGCTAAAGCTGATGTTGCGAATACCAGCAAGCCCTGCGCAACCGGTGCTTATGTTGCTCTTCTTCTGCGCCTGGCTCTACGACCAGAACAAGATTCATCCCGAAGAGATACGCTGCTTAACTTCTTGCCACGGAGAGCCCTCATCAGGACTCGCACGATATGCCGCAAGGCGTTTGACCAGCAGCTTTCGTGTGGAAGGGGTCAATTCGATTTCATCAGGAAACTCAGCAATACCATCCCAAATTTCGGTGACCAATTGAATTCGCTCAGAAATTGGCAAGTCTAAAGTTTCGGCAGTAGATAGTTTCATGCAGTCAAATTTATCATTAATGAGGAAACTGGTTTTATCGGCAAAACTTGATAATCCATGTAGGAAATAGGCCCTTCAGCCGAACCAACTTGTGTACGTAATTGCTCAACGCCAAGGTTTCGCCTTGGGCTTGCGTGCCGCCACCGCCTCGGAAACGAACGCGACGCGCTTCTCCGCCGCTACCGCGGCTGGCCGGATCGCGTCGACCATGAAGGCATGCAGGGTGACCCCCTGGTGCTCGGCCGCCGCGGCCGCAAGTTGCTTGATCTCTTCGGACAGCTTTAATGACGTGGTGGACATGAAAAGTCTCTATGTGGTGGTGTCACCAGAGTAACACCCGTCTGCGTCAGGAGCAATCGGCCTCTGCTGGTTCAACAGGACAAATTTGTTCTACCAGAAGCACTGTCATTCCCGCGCAGGCGGGAATCCAGGAATTTCAATCCAATCCGCGGCTTGGCGAATCCAGCGGTGTTGTTGGACCTGGATTTCCGCCTGCGCGGAAATGACCAGAATTCAAGAAATTGGCGTGAGAACAAATTTGCCCTGGCTGGTTCAATGAGCCGTTCGCGCTCAGACAGAAAGTCTTCGTCCGCTGTTTCTGTATCCGCAAAACTGCTCCAGTTTTTTCGGACCGGGGTAATAATGATGGAATTTCCGTGGCGTGCAGCAACCTATCTACGCGTTTTTCGCACAACGCAGAATCATCGTGCGCACCCTGGTGATTACTGCACCTGGAGCGCCGATGTCCCCGTCAACTTTATCCGCCTTCACTTCGTCTGGATCAGTACGAAATGCAAAATCGGCTTCCACTGACATTGTTACGGCGCCAGGCAGGCATTGATCGTCATACGTGCCGAGAACCGCCTGACTCCCAAGTACCAGGATCTCGGGATCATCCGCTATTCTCGCTGCGGCCCGCAGCAGATGTGAGAGTTCCTTGCGATTCACGATTTCACTGCTTCTGATTCTGCCAGGAAGAAAGCACCATCTGGCGTTCGCTTTCGGTCAACAGACCGGCGAAAGGCGCGTTCTGCCTCATTTCCCGGCCCTTCGATGCCCGCGACACAAGTTGCTCCAGGATTTTCTCGACCGGGCCGTCGAGTAATCGCTCATACTCCTTCTCGCTGAGGATGACATTTTGCGATCAGTCATTCCCGCGAAGGCGGGAATCCAGTGAATTGGGAGATCGGGCATGAGCGAAAGGCGCTGGATGCCCGCTTCCGCGGGCATGACGACGCTAAAGTAAGTGCCATTCGTGTCAGAGCCCTTTTCCTGAAAAAACCAGCGTTAGCGCGTCGGGATTGGTAATCACGGCGTTTGTTGCGCCGCGTGCTTCACTCGCAAAATCTCGACGGTGCGGGTCTCGGCCAGCACACGATAAAAAACGATGTAGTTCGGATGTACGGCAAGTTCACGCAGCCAGTCAGACAGGCCCGGCCGCCCTTGGCGGCCCAGCTCTGGATGCTGTGCAAGCAGCTTTGTCTTGCCTTGCAGTTGCTGGCCGAAGCTCTTGGCTCGCGTCGGGTTGTCCTTGCCGATGTGGCGCACGATGGCGCGCAAATCCTCGCGAGCCATCGGTCGCCATGCAACGCGGTAAGGCGTGGCCGTCATGCACGCTTTTTCTTCGGCATGGCGGCAATGTCGGCGTTTGCAGCACCAGGTTATCCGCATCCTGCGACGGCGCGATGCTTTCTACGGTGGTGTCATCCACGGGATCGCCGGGACGCAATCCCTTAG
>JAVVFH010000270.1:0-4598 GCA_032250585.1 Lysobacterales bacterium | reverse complement strand
CCGTAAGTCTCCCTGACGATTTGGAGGCTTGCTTCAACGTCAAGGGTTGGCTCCAGGCTGACCCACGTATAGATTCCGGCGGCATGAAACTTTTTGAGCGCTTCGAGCCGGTCGGCCGGATCAGCCGCGCCCGAAGCGCCTGGAAATCCGCCAGGCTGTCGCGAATCCGGTGGCCGCTTTCGAACAGCACCACCGTCCGCGTCTCGGTCAGCAGTTCGCGGATCTTTTTGCGCCGTGCGACGGCGCGCTGCGGCAAAAAGCCCTCAAAGCAGAAGCGGTCCGTGGGCAGGCCGCCGATGGATAAAGCCGCGGTGATGGCGCTGGGCCCGGGAACTGTCACGACCCGGATGCCGGCAGCCGCGGCCAGACGCACCAGGCGAAAGCCGGGATCAGACAACAGCGGCGTACCCGCGTCTGTAACCAGCGCGATGCGCGCGCCGTTTTTGAGCCGCTCCAGCAACAGCGGTGCGTGCTGCTCCTCGTTGTGCTCGTGCAGGGCCGTGAGCGCAGCGCTCAAACCATGGTGTGAAAGCAGCTTGCGGGTCCGCCGGGTGTCCTCGGCGGCAATGAGATCCACCTCCGCCAGCACCCGCAGCGCTCGCAGCGTGATGTCCTCGAGGTTGCCGATGGGGGTGGCGACGACGAACAACTCAGCGGGGTCCATGCATGGATCTCCGATGCGGAAAGGGCGGGCGGAACTGCCGCCATTATGAATCAAAGCGCTCCGGCATGCGGTATCATTTCGGCCTGACAAGCGAACGGAAAGGCTATACGACCCCATGCAGACAGCGAAGCACAGCGACCACCGAACGTCCCCGCGGCGACCGACAGAGCGCGCCGCCACCCGCGGCCTCTGGCTGCCCCTGGCCGGACTGGCTGCCGCGGCGATCCTGTCCGCCTGCACTGCCACCGGCCCGACGCCCGTTCCGGAGGCTGCGCCGCCGGCCAGTGCAGCGGCCGCGTTCGCGAACGGCTCCTTCGAACAGGCGGCGCGCATGTGGCAGCGCGATGCACTCGACGCGGCGCCGGCCGAGGCGGCGGCCCTGCGGGTGCGGGCGGCCGAAGCCTGGCTGCTGGCGGACGACGAAGCACGCGCGCAAGCCTTGCTGGAGTGGATCGACCCGGAAGAACTGGACGCGCCCGGACGCGGCCATATGCACATGGTGATGGCCGAACTGGCCCTGCGCAGAGGCCGCCCGTCCGAAGCACGGGCGCTGCTGCTGCGGGCACGCCGCGAGCTGCCGGCTGCGGAACGGCCTCGCTACGAAGCACTGAACCGGCGTATCGAACAGGCCCTCGAGCAACCGGTTACGAAATCGCTGGAAGCGGTCGCGAGCCAGATCGCGCGCATGCCTCATTACCAGCCCGACACGACGATCGCGCTGCTGGCGGCACTCGAAAGCGTACCGAGCGGGGAACTCGCGCTGCGCGCGGCCAACCCGCGCGCGGAACGCCAGCTCGCCGGCTGGCTGGACCTGGCGCTGGTGATCCGCCGCAACCTGGTCGTCGCCGACGAGCTGCAGGCGGACGTGGGGCGCTGGAAAAGCCGCCATCCCGATCATTTGCTGACCGAAAACCAGGCGCTGGACACCTGGCTGCGGTACCGCCAGACCTTCTCCCGACCCCTGCGCGTGGCGGTGCTGGTGCCCGGCTCCGGCAGCCTGGAAGCGGCCGGCGCGGCGCTGCGGGACGGGCTGCTGAGCGCCTACCTGGAAGATCCCGGCGGTGCCGAACTGCTGTTTTTCCCGACCGAGGACACGCCGCAGTCCGCCATCGCCTCGTATTTCAACGCCCGGGAAGCGGGCGCGGACTTCATCATCGGTCCCCTGCGCAAGGAATCGGTCGCGGCCATGCTGGAACTGGCCGGAATGACCACGCCGGTGCTTGCGCTCAACGATTTTCCCGAGCAGTTCACGCCGCCGCCGGAGCTGGCCAGGCACGTGCTCGGCATATCGCTCAGCCAGGAGGAGGAAGTCCGCGCAATCGCCAACCGCCTCGAGGCCATGGGCTATCGGCGCGCCGCGGTGCTGGCGCCGGAGAACCTTTGGGGCGACCGGATGGCGGGCACGATGGAAGCCGAATTCCTACAGGGAAACGGTCAAATCGTGGCAGCGGCCCGCTACCCGGAAGAGCAGAATGACCACAGCGCCATTTTGCGCAGACTTTTGAAAATCGATGAGAGCGAAGCACGTAAAAAACAGCTGCAAAACACCCTGCAAATGCCGCTGGATTTCGAGCCCATCCGGCGCCAGGATATCGACGTGATTTTCATGGCCGCCGATCCGGTCCAGGCCCGGCAGCTGCGCCCGCAGCTGAGATTCCACGACGCGGGCGAC
This sequence comes from Lysobacterales bacterium, assembly GCA_032250585.1. Lineage (GTDB taxonomy): Bacteria > Pseudomonadota > Gammaproteobacteria > Xanthomonadales > SZUA-36 > JAVVFH01. Next base: position 2,262 of record JAVVFH010000270.1, on the reverse strand, counting down.
ATCCCGGTCTATGCCACGGGGCGCATCTACTCGGGCCGGCCCGACCCGGCGCGGAACCTGGATCTCGACGGGCTGCGCTTTCCGGCGACGCGCTGGCAGCTCGAACACGCCCTTATGAGCGAAATTCCGCCGCTGGCCAGCTTGCGCGAAGGCCGGCTCGGCTCCCTGTACGCGCTGGGTCAGGACGCCTGGAACCTGCTACCCTGGCTGCAACTGATGCAAAAAGACCGTGACTTCGAGTTCCCCGGGCAAAGCGGCGCCTACCGCGCCTCGCGGGGCGTCAATCTCGCCCGCGAGCCGGCCTGGGCGCAATTTCGCAGGGGCCTGCCGGTGGCGCTGAAAGAACCGGTCCGGCGGCCAGGTGCCGGACGTGACTGAATGGAATCCACCCGGCACAGAGGCACGCACTGGGAACGGGTTGCGGAATCTTTTTTGAACAAGCGCGGTCTCAGGACACTGGAAAGGAACTATCACGGCCGGATCGGCGAAATCGACCTGGTCATGGTGGACCGCGGCACGCTGGTTTTCACCGAGGTACGCTACCGCGGCAGCGATCGGCACGGCAGCGGTGCGGACACCGTGACGCCGGCCAAGCAGCGGCGGATCATCGCCGCCGCCCAGCGCTTTCTGCAGTATCATAAGGTCCATCAGAGTCAGGCCTGCCGCTTCGACGTGGTTTCGATCGGCACCGAGGGCGGCGAAACGCTGCTGGACTGGATACGCAACGCCTTCGATGCCAGTTGAGCCCGCGCAAAGGAATCAATAAACAATGCACCACCTCACCAAAACCCACCCTGGAACCCACCGCCCGACAGCCCGGCCAAGCCGCTTGCGGGGGCTCGCAATGCTCGCCGCCGTACTGCTTCTACCGCTGCTGATCGCCTGCACCCCGGCCAAGGACCGGCGCAGTTTCGGTACCGTCATCGACGACCAGAAACTCGAGGTGAAGGTCCTCGACGCGTTGTTCACGAAACCGGAATTCGACACCGGGGACCACGTCAAAATCGAAGCCCACAGGGGCGTGGTGCTGTTGGCCGGCGAGGTGAAGAACGAGCGCAACAAGGTGCTGGCCACCGAGACCGCCGCCGCCGTGAAAGGCGTCGAGCGGGTGGTCAACGAACTCGCGGTGATGCCGGCCGCCGACGCGGGCGGGCGCCTCAACAACAGCTACATCACCAGCAAAGTCAACACGAAACTGACGCTGTCCGATCCCGTGCCCGGCATGGACGCGGCCCGCATCAAGGTCATCAGCGCGCGCGGCACGGTATACCTGATGGGTACGGTCAGCCGGGATGACGGCGAAGCGGTGGCGGAAATCGTCCGCAACATCGGCGGTGTGAAGAAAGTCGTCAAGGTCTTCGACTACACGGACTGAAGCGCCAGGGATAGTGCCCGGCCCCGACGTTTTGCACCGGTTGGTTATGGCCCCAATATTCGAGTCAACAGAGCAAGCACGATCATCGCGTAGCCGGCGGCCAGCACATCGTCCAGCATGATGCCCAGCCCGCCGGGGATCCGCCGTTCGAGAGAGCGGATCGGCCAGGGCTTGACGATGTCGAAAAAGCGGAACAGCGCGAAGGCGGCGAGCCACCAGGCCCAGCTGACCGGCACGAAGGCCAGCGTCAACCAGTAACCAACCATTTCATCCCAGACGATGCCGCCCGGGTCGTGCCGGCCCAGGCGTTTGCTGGTCGCATCGCACAGGTAAACGCCAAGCAGGAACAGCAGCGCGAGCGCGGCCGCGAAAACGCCTGGCGGCAGCGCTTTGAGGGGGATGGCGAAAGGCACCGCAACCAGCGTGCCCACGGTCCCGGGCGCATGTCGCAGCAGGCCGGCGCCAAAGCCGAAGGCCAGGAAGCCCGCCGGGCTGCCCAGGGCGGCGCGGCGCAGCCGCGGGTCTGGATCGAAGAGGCTAGCCATCGCCCGGCCCGGCGCCCGTGAAATGCTCGTAGCCGGCGCGCTTCAGTTGCCGGCGTGTTCCGTCCGCTTCGCGCAGCACCAGCCCCACCCCGTCCGTTATGACGCCGATCACCGTCAGCGCGATCCCCAGTTCGGCTTCGATGGCCGCCAGGCGGCCGCGCTCGGCTGCAGGAATCGTGAAGCACAGTTCGTAATCGTCGCCGCCCGCCAGTTGCAGGTCCTGGCGCTGCTGCGCGGCCATGTCCGCCAGGTCCGGCGGACATGGCAGGGCTTCGAGCCGGAGTTCGGCGCCGACTGCCGATTGCTCCAGGATGTGCCCCAGATCCGCCGCCAGGCCATCCG
>JAVVFH010000026.1:0-23356 GCA_032250585.1 Lysobacterales bacterium | reverse complement strand
CGGGGGCCCATTGGATGAGGTCGGGCCTGGCAATCGGGCCGATCTCTGCGCGGACCCATTTTTCCAGTTCCTTGCGCAACTCCTCGGTCGGCTCCACCCCGTTCATGAGCGTCACATAGGCATAGATGCCCTGCCCCTTGATGTCGTGCGGGTAAGCGACCACCGCGGCCTCGGACACCGCCGGATGCGCCACCATCGCGCTCTCCACTTCGGCCGTACCCATGCGATGCCCGGACACATTGAGCACGTCGTCGACGCGCCCGGTGATCCAGTAGAAACCGTCTTCGTCGCGCCGGCAGCCGTCGCCGGTGAAATAGTAGCCGGGGAAGGTCGAAAAATAGGTTTCGACGAAACGCCGATGATCGCCATACACGGTACGCATCTGTCCCGGCCAGCTGTCGGTGATGACCAGGTTGCCCTCGGCGGCACCGTCCAGGAAATGGCCCTCGCCGTCGACCAGCGCCGGGCGCACGCCGAAGAAGGGCTGGGTGGCCGAGCCGGGCTTCAGGTCGGTCGCGCCGGGCAGCGGCGTGATCAGGATGCCGCCGGTTTCGGTTTGCCACCAGGTGTCGACGATCGGGCAGCGGCCTTCGCCGACGACGTGGTAATACCACTCCCAGGCTTCCGGATTGATCGGTTCGCCGACCGAACCCAGCAGCCGCAGGGATTTACGCGAGGTACGCTTGACCGGTTCGTCGCCTTCGCGCATCAGCGCGCGGATGGCTGTGGGTGCGGTGTAGCAGATATTGACCTGGTGTTTGTCGCAGACCTGCCACAGGCGGCTGCTGTCCGGGTAGTTCGGCACGCCCTCGAACATCAGCGTGGTGGCGCCATTGGCCAGCGGGCCGTAGACAATGTAGCTGTGACCGGTGACCCAGCCGACGTCCGCCGTGCACCAGTAGATGTCGCCCGGATGGTAATCGAAAACGTACTGATGGGTCATGGCCGCGAAAACGAGATAGCCGCCGGAGGTATGCAGCACGCCCTTGGGCAGACCGGTCGAGCCGGAGGTGTAAAGAATGAACAGCGGGTCTTCGGCGTTCATCTCCACCGGCGGACAGTCGTTGCCGACCTCTTCCAGGCGCTCGTGCAGCCACACATCGCGATCCTCGTTCCAGCCCACTTCACCACCGGTGTTGCGCACCACCAGCACCCGGTCGAGGATTTCCGGGACGCCGGCGAGCGCCGACGCGGCATCGACATTGGCTTTCAGGGGCACTTTTCGCCCGCCGCGACGCCCCTCGTCGGCGGTGATCACCAGGCGCGATTCGCAGTCGATGATCCGCCCGGCCAGGGCGTCCGGTGAAAACCCGCCGAACACCACGGAATGCACCGCGCCAATGCGGGCGCAGGCGAGCATGGCGTAAGCGGCTTCCGGAATCATCGGCAGATAGATCGTCACCCGGTCGCCTTTGACAACGCCCAGCTCTTTCAGCACATTGGCGAATCGGCTGACCGATTCGTGCAATTCAGCGTAAGTGATTTTGCGGTCTTCGGCCGGATCGTCACCTTCCCAGATAATGGCGACCTGGTCCGCCTTGTCGTCGAGGTGACGGTCGATGCAGTTTGCGCAGACGTTGAGCGTGCCGTCTTCATACCAGCGGATGTGCAGATCCTTCCGGTCGAAGGACACGTCCTTGACCTTGCTGTAGGGCTGGATCCAATCGATTCGCCGACCTTCGTCGGCCCAGAACTCTTCATTGTCTTCGACCGACCGGCGGTACATCCTGCGATAGTCATCGGCATCGACCCAGGCCCGTTCGGCCCATTCCGGTGGTACGGGATACGTCTTTTCTTCCATCACTGGCAACCTTTCGTTGTGTATTCGATCAACAGACACCTGCGCCGGATTTTCTTCGGCGAAGGCCTTTCAAACCCATTAAACCATAGTCGATAACGCCTGCCGGGGGCCACGTCAAGTTTTCAGCAGACCACAGACCAAATATTTTACGGCCTCGATAGCCCCGCCGCCTGCCCGGCAATTTCCTGTGCGGCGCGTGTGACGGCTTTCGCCAGCTGACTCTGCGCGAATCCTTTGCCGGCGGTCAAGCCCCTCGGCCGGACCGGCAGGGCAAATTTGTTCTACCAGAAGCACTGTCATTCCCGCGCAGGCGGAAATCCAGGTCCAACAACACCGCTGGATTCGCCAAGCCGCGGATTGGATCGAAATCCCTGGATTCCCGCCTGCGCGGGAATGACCGGAATTCAAGAAATTGGCGTGAGAACAAATTTGCCCTGGCCGGACCGGTTGACAAAGTGTCCGGCGGCCGCTGTGATAGAAGTCCACTCTGGCCGCCCGGGAAAACGAGCGCATGACCCGGTTATCGAACATCGACGCGGGCTTTTTGCTCACCGAGTCCCAGCACAGCCCCAAGCACGTGGGCGGTCTCTTGGTTCTGAGTCTTCCCAAAGGCAAGGGTCCGGCCTGGCTGCGCAAGCTGCTGGCCGACATGAAACAGGCCAGTCCAGGCTTCCCCTTCAGCCAGAAACTGCAGCCCGGCAACCCCCTGCAGCCGGCACTCGTACTCGACACGGCCTTCGATATCGACTACCACGTGCGCCACACCGTTCTGCCGCATCCCGGCAGCGACCGACAATTGACCGAACTGATCGCGCGCCTGCACTCGACGCTGCTCGATCGTGATCGGCCGCTGTGGGAGTTTCATCTGATCGAAGGCCTGCAGGATCGGCGCTTCGCGATGTTCACCAAGGTCCACCATTCGATCGCCGACGGCCTGACCTTTGCCCGCTGGTTTGCCGCATCCTGCTCTGCTTCGGCCGCGAACCGCTCAACACCGCCGGTTTGGCATCAGCCGCCGGCAGCCGCCGACGGGGACGAGGAAGGACCGGGCCTGCTGCACCTTCTCAGCGACGGCGTGCGCCTGTTCGGAGGCGGGGTCAAGACGGCTGCGGGCCTGTCGACCCTCGGCGGCCGGTTACTGCTGCGACGAGTTTTCGAGCGCGATGTCACGATTCCGCTGCCCCTGTCTGCGCCCAGAACCGCACTCAACGCTGTCACCGGTGCGGCCCGCGCCTTCGCGATCACCGACTACCCATTGAAAGAGATCAAAGCGGTCGGCAAATTCCGTGGCTGCAGTGTCAACGACGTGCTGATGACAGTCACCGACCTCGCGGTGAACCGGTATTTCCGGGAGCACGGCAATCCGGTCGACGAACCCCTGATTGCCTACATGCCGGTCAATCTGCGCGCCAATGACGGGCAAGGGGCCGGGCAAAGGGGTGGGCAAGGGGACGGCAACCTGATTTCCCTGCTGCAGGTGCGCCTGGCCCGCGAGCACGACAACCCGCTCGAAACCCTGCGGCAGATTCACGAATCCTCGCGCAGTGCGCGTGAGGTCTACTCATCCGCCAGCCGTTCGGTGGTGCAGTACTACAGCCTGATGGTGGCGCTGATGACGCTGGCCGAAGAGTACCTGAAACTGGACAAATGGCTGCCGCCCGCCATCAACCTGGTGATTTCGAACGTAGCGGGACCGCCCCAACATCTGTATTTTCGCGGCGCACGAATCGAACGTGTCTATCCGGTCAGCACGCTGCCGCCGCTGACGGCACTCAACGTAACCGCGAACAGCTACGCCGGAACCTTGTACCTCGGGCTCGTCGCGGGGCGCTCGTCGATCCCGGATCTCGCCAGCCTGACGCGTCATTTCGACGAAGCCTGTGCGGAGCTTAAGAAGCTGACCGGGGTCGGGAAGTCGCCTTCCGCCTGACCCGAACCCCCGTCGGGTTAACGCGAACGTTCGGGCTGATCGACCCCGATCCGCAGATGCTGGATTTTTTCGGCGCGTGGACCCAGGCCGGCCTGGCGGGCGTCGTCCGGCCAGTCGTCCGTGAACGGGGCCATCAGGGCGATGGGCAGCGGATGGCGGCTGATCACCGACAGGCCGAACGGTTCCGCGCTCGAGGTCAGCAGTTCTACTGTCGACGGCCCGGGAGCCGGATAGGTCAAACGCAGCATGTACTGGCGCCACTCGTGATCCGGCTGCAAAGCGGTGTCCAGGGCCGGTTGACCGTTCAGCCAGGCCTTCGCCAGGCCGACTTCGCCGGGGATCACAAGCCTTATCGCGAGCGTGTCCGCGCCCGGCACGACGCGCAGCGTGCGCCGCCAGGCCTCGCCTTCGGGACGAATTTCGACTTGCCTGACTTCGACGGGCGGCAGATTCAACGCCGGAATCTCGCGGGTCGGACGCTCCACCCGCTCCGGCAGCCCCCGGTCCAGCGCGGTCGGGTTGAATCCCTGTTTTGCTGCGTAAGACGCGTCTACGCGGCCGTAGGGGCTCTCCAGCAGCAGGTGCCCGCGGTCCTGCCCCGCCTTTTCGCTGTACAGCAGCGTCATGGGACGGGGGTGCTCCGGCGTGAAACCAGGCAGCGACAGGTGGATGAAGCAGCCCGCCAGCACGGCCACCGACAGCCATTTCGCCGGCTTCCAGCTCAGCTCACGCCGCTCGCTCCAGGCCAACAGCATTGGCATCACCAGCAGCGCGGCCAGGGCCAGTGGCATCATCATGAAATGGCTGCGATCGAAATTCATCACCACGCCGAGCATGAAGAAGTGATAGAAAGAAATCAGTGCCGCGCCGGCGAATCCCAGCAGCGAAGCGACCAGCAGCGGCGCCGGTGATTTACGGCGCAACAGATCGACGACCGAACCGGTCGCGAACAGCACCAGCGGCAGCAGCACGATGTGGGAAGCGGACGGCAGGCGCGTGGCCGTCGTGATCGCCAGCCCGACCAGCAACCCCCAGCCGAGCATCATCCAGGCGCAGGCGGAAACACGGCCCAGGAACAGCCGCAAGGTCGTGAACAGGCAAAGCGCCAGGGCGGCGAACAGCGTCAGTCGTGCGACCCAGGGATAGGGGTGGCCCAGCGGGTGCAGCTCAGGCCAGCGGCCCAGCGGCCAGGACAGCAGGTAACCGCTGAGCGGAATCAACAGCAGCAGGACGGGGATCGCCAGCAGCCCCCAGCGCAATTGCCAGAAGCGGAATTCCCGGCGAAACGCCAGTCCGATGGCCAGCATTGCCCAGACGCCCAGCACCAGCGCCAGGCCGCCGGTAATGCTGACCGGGTAGTGCAGCAGCGTGCCGGCGAACAGGTCCATGTAACCGGCGTCCTCCCGTGACGGAAGCTGCGCCAGATTCCGGTCTCCCAGGGCTTGCAGCATGCGCCAGGCATTGTCACCATGGTGCTGCAGACTACCGGGATCGAGCCGCTCCGGATTGTCCGCAGTCGAATGGTAGCCGGCGACTCCCTGTACGAAGGCGAAATTCAGACCGCTGCGGCCTTGCCGTTTATAGACCGAGAAATCCGTGTCGTTCGGCATGCGCCGGTACATTTCGTAGGCCAGCGAATTGGCCACCGGGCGTTCGACGTTTTTCGAAAAAACGCGGATCAGACTGCGATTGCCCTGCCCCGTCTCGAACATGACGCTGGGCCCGGACACGCCACGCGCCTCCAGGTTGATCACCGTGCGGACTTTCTCGAACAGCGGGTGATGCTCGGCGAAGGCATCGGCCCCGATCAGACCCAGTTCCTCCGCATCCGAGAACAGGAAGACAATGTCGTTTACAAAAGGCGGAAAATCAGCCGCCATCCGGGCAATCTCGAGGACCGCCGCGACGCCTGCACCGTTGTCGGCGGCGCCCGCGCCCGCCCAGACGCTGTCGTAATGGGCTGAGAGCATCAACGCCTGTTTGCCCTCAGCCCCGGGCTTGACGGCGAGGATGTTGTCGACCGGGCCGCAGGCCCCGTTACGAACGTTACAGTGATACCGGGATTGGATTTCGGGCTGGTAGCCGGCGGCCCGCAACTGCTCGGCGATGCGATCGCGGACCACCGCGTTTTGTGGCGAGCCGGCCACGTGCGGCAAATTTTCCTGCAGCAGATTGCGCAGTATCGCTTCGGCGCGCGCAGCTGAGAACAGCAAATTGGACGCATCCGCCGCAACCGGATCGGGCGCCGAGTAGGAACGCAGCGCACCCGCCAGAATCAACAGACTGATAAGCAGCAGGGCAACGGGGTGGCGTAAACGAAGCATCAGCGGATTTTACGTGGCCGGAGAAACGATTGCAGCTGTTTGTAGCGTCCCCAGCCCGGACAGTGCACCCGTATCCCGTATGATGGCGCAGGACAGGTGCGGCCGGTGCAGCATTCGGTCAAACCGGGGGCGAAACACCGGCGATGCCCCGGAACCCGCATTTTTTTGAAATAATACTTCGCCAGCGGCGGTCCCGGAAGGGCGCGACCACCACACTCCGCTGAACCGACACTGAAGGAGCCACCGATGAAAGCATCCGACCTGCTGGTCCGCTGCCTGGAAGAAGAAGGTATCGAGTACATTTTCGGCGTCCCCGGCGAGGAAAACGCCGACTTCATGATCTCGCTGGAAAAATCCAGCCAAATCCGCTTCATCATGACCCGCCATGAGCAGGGCGCGGCGTTCATGGCGGAAGTCTATGGGCGACTCACCGGCAATCCGGCCGGCGCGCTCAGCACCCTGGGGCCGGGGGCGAGCAACCTGATCACGGGGGTTGCCGATTCGAACATGGACCGCGCCCCGATGCTGGTGCTGACCGGCCAGGGCTCGACCCGCCGACTGCACAAGGAATCGCACCAGATCATGGACGTGGTCAGCATGTTCCGGCCGGTCACCAAATGGGCTGTTTCGGTGATCAACCCCGACACCATTCCGGAAATCGTGCGCAAGGCGGTACGCCTGGCGCGCAGCGAAAAGCCGGGAGCGGTGCATATCGAACTGCCCGAAGATGTGGCTGCGGCGGAAACGGAGGCGCTGCCCATTTCGCCGCGGCGCTTCCGACGCTCGGTCCCCGACGACAAGATCGTCGACCAGGCCTTCGCAGCGCTCAAGGAGGCACGCCGCCCGATCATTCTGGCCGGCAATGGCTGCATCAGAAAGCGGGCCAGCAAGCAGTTGCGGCTGTTCTGCGAGCAGACCGGCATCGGTGTGATCAGCACCTTCATGGCCAAGGGCTGCGTCGACATGGACGCCGAGTACTGTCTGTACACCGTCGGCCTGGGGCAGCGCGACCGCATCGCTTTGGCCATCGATGATGCGGACCTGGTCATCACGCTGGGCTTCGACATGGTCGAGTATCATCCGGAACTCTGGAACGCGAAGGGGGACAAGCGCATCATCCACGCCGACTTCCTCGCCGTGGAGATCGACGAACATTACCTGCCGGAGACCGAACTGATCGGCGACCTCGCCCACACCCTGTGGATGCTCAACGAACGCGTCGCGGCCAACGGTGCTTTCGATTTCGATTTCTCACTGCAGCACCGCTGCCGCGCAGACCTGCAGGCCGATTTTGCCGAGCACAAGGACGACGTGACCGAAGGTGCGATCCGCCCGCAAAAGGCGCTGTGGGACGCGCGCCAGGTCATGGGGCCGGACGACATCCTGCTTTCCGACGTGGGCGCGCACAAGATGTGGATCGCACGCCATTATCAGTGCCACGAACCAAACACCTGCCTGATTCCCAACGGCTTCTGCTCGATGGGCTTCGCCCTGCCGGGAGCGGTCGCCGCCAACCTGGTACATCCCGACCGGCGCATTCTCGCTATCGCCGGCGACGGTGGTTTTTTGATGAACGTGCAGGAAATGGAGACCGCGCGCCGGCTGGACAGCGACATCACCGTGATGGTCTGGGAAGACGGCGGCTACGGACTGATTTCCTGGAAACAGGACACGCATTTCGGCCACCACACCGATCTCGCTTTTGGCAACCCGGACTGGATGCAGCTTGCACAGGCCTTCGGCTGGAACGGCCACCACGTGACAAGAAGCGCGGAACTCGAAGAAACGCTCGAGCGGGCGCTGGCGGAAAAAGGGCCCAGTCTCGTGGTCATACCGATCGACTATCGCGAAAACGCGTTGCTGACCCAAAAACTCGGAGAAATCGTATGTCCGATCTGAGCACCGACCTGCGCGCAGGCGCACTGGAGTTTCCGCTGCTGCTGGCGAACGACGCCGAGCCCGTCGGCGCCCTGGCGGTGCACTCGCCCTACGACCAGAGCCTGCTGGGGACGGCGGCCACCGCCGGCGCCGAACACGCAGACCAGGCGCTGGCGACCGCTTACGCCCTGTTCCGGAATCGCGACGCCTGGCTGCCGGTGCATGAACGCCTGGCCATACTCGAGCGCCTGGCCGTCGCCATGGAAGCGGCGGCCGACGAACTCGCGCTGCTGGCTGCGAGCGAGGGCGGCAAGCCGCTGCGGGATTCCGCCGTCGAGGTCACCCGGGCAATTGACGGCGTGCGGTTATGCACAGAGGCCTTGCGCAGCCCGCCGGGGTCGGTCATTCCGGTCGGAACTACGGCGGCCGCGGCCGGGCGGACGGCGTTCACGACCCGCGAACCGATCGGCGTCGTGGTCGCGGTCAGTGCCTTTAACCATCCACTGAACCTGATCGTGCACCAGGTTGGCCCCGCGGTGGCGGCAGGCTGCCCGGTCATCGTCAAACCCGCCGAAGACACGCCTTTTTCCTGCCTCCGTCTCGTTCAGTTGCTGCACGAGGCGGGACTGCCCCGCGGCTGGTGCCAGGCGCTGGTCGCGGACAACCTCGACACGGCCGAACGCCTGGTTACGGACCGCCGCGTCGCTTTCTTCAGTTTCATCGGCAGCGCCAGGGTCGGTTGGACACTGCGCAGCAAGCTGGCACCCGGCACGCGCTGCGCTCTGGAGCACGGCGGCGCCGCCCCGGTGCTGCTGGCCGAGCCCTTCGACCGCGATCTCGCCCTCGCATCGATCCTCAAGGGCGGTTTCTACCACGCCGGCCAGGTCTGCGTTTCGGTGCAGAGGGTGTTCGCTCCGCGCAGCGCCGCGCGGGGCTTTGCCAAGGCCCTGGCGGCCGCCGCCGAGGGTCTCGAAGTGGGCAACCCGACGCTGGAGGCGACCGAGGTCGGCCCGCTGATCCGCCCGGCGGAACTCGAGCGGGTCGCCGAGTGGGTCGACGAGGCGGTGGCCGGCGGCGCGCAGCTGCTGTGCGGCGGCCGTGCGCTGTCCAACAGCTGTTACGCGCCCACGGTGCTGCTCGATCCGCCGGAGGACTGCCGGGTCAGCCGCGACGAGATTTTCGGGCCGGTGGTCTGTGTTTATGCGTACGACGAACTCGACGCGGCCGTGGAGCAGGCCAACTCGCTGCCCACGGCATTCCAGGCCGCGGTGTTCACCCACGACGTCGAGCACGGCATGTACCTCTACCAGCGACTCGACGCCAGTGCCGTCATGCTCAACGATCACACGGCTTTTCGCGACGATGTCATGCCCTTTGCCGGGCTGCGCGAATCCGGCCTGGGCGTCGGCGGCATCCCCTACACTTTCGAGGACATGCAGGTCGACAAACTGCTGGTGCTCCGATCCGGCCAACCGGGCTGCTGATGGGAGCCCGGGTCGTCATTATCGGCGGCGGCTTCGCCGGCGCATTCACTGCCAAGTGGCTGCGCCGCCGCGCCCCGCGTAACACCCAAATCAACCTGATCAATGCCGATAATTACTTTGTTTTCCAGCCTTTGCTGCCCGAGGTCGCATCCGGAACGATCAATGCCCCGGACGCGGTGACGCCGCTGCGCCTGCTGCTGGACGGCGTGCGGGTGCGCATGGCGCAGGTCGTGGATGTCGACTTCGAGGGCAAGTCACTGACCCTGTTGCAGGGCAGCAAGCGCCGGCCCCAGCAGCTCGGCTGGGACCACCTCGTGCTCGCGGTCGGCCAACGCACCATGCTGCACAAATTCCCCGGCCTGGCCGAACACAGCCTGAGCATGCGGGACCTGTCCGACGCGCACGAACTCAGAAACAAGATCATCCGCCGGCTCGAACACGCAGACATCACCCAGGACGTCGAACTCAAACGGCGGCTGCTGACCTTCGTGGTAGCCGGCGGAGGCTTTTCCGGGGTCGAGACCATCGGCGAACTGATGGAAATGGTGCAACGGACTCTCCGGTTCTATCCGAACATCGCGAACTCCGAAATCCACCCGATCCTCGTGCAGCGCGGAGAGCGAATCCTGCCGGAATTACCGGCGCGTCTGGGTATATATGCCGCGCGGGCGCTGAGCAAAAGGGGGGTCGAAATTCGCCTCAACGCGAGCATTGCCTCGGCCACCCAGTCTGCCGTGTTCCTGGAAGACGGCAGCCGGATCGATACGACGCTGCTGGTCACGACCGTCGGCAACGGCCCGCATGCGTTCACCGAAGGGCTCGGCCTGGAACTCGAAGGCGGCAAGATCCCGGTAGACGCCTGCCTGGCGGTCAGAGGTCGGGAATGCGTCTGGGCGCTCGGCGATGCGGCGCTCGTGCCGCTGATCACCGGCAATGAAGAAAACGGCTCTTACGCGCCGCCCACGGCCCAGTTCGCCGTTGCGGAGGCAAAATGCCTGGCCGCAAACATCGCCCGCGCCATGGCGGGCGATGCTCTGAAGAAATTCGATTTCAGGCCGAAGGGGTCGATGGCCTCGATCGGCAATTACCGTGGCGTCGCCGAGCTTTTCGGCATCCGCATCACCGGCCTGCCGGCCTGGATACTCTGGCGTTTTCTGTACATCGGCATGCTGCCCGGCTTTTCAACACGACTGCGCGTGGCGCTCAACTGGCTGTTCGATTACTTCCTGCCGCGCAGCATTGTGCAGATCGCGAACCGTGCCAGCAGCAGCACACGCTACGCCCGTTACGCCGCGAAGGACGTTGTCGTCGGACCCGGTCAGATACCGGCCGGTTTCTACACCGTCGTATCGGGCTGCCTCGAATCGCGCATTCCCGACCCTGAAACAGGTGAAGAAACCGTCCGCCTGCTCGGGCCGGGCGACCACTGGGGCGAGCGCACGATCAGCTCGGGGCGACTGACCCGCGGTACGTTGACCGCGAAGGAAGATACCCGGGTGCTGGTGACGGCGGCCGAGGACTTTCGCAAACTACGCGACGTCTTCCCGGCGATGGACACCTACTTCAGCAACATGGAAGAAGACATCCGCCCGCGCGAGGGGCCGCGCTGAACTGCAGGTTTCGCGCTTTGACCTATTGGGCGGGCAGGCCGGCCGAAAGAATCACCGTCTCACCCTGCAAGACCTCGATGGTCTGACCACGGGGGTCGAAATCCAGGTGTTCCGTACCCGGTCGCTGCGGGTCGCGAAAGTGAATCACGCCGCCATTCGTTCCATCGATCGACATGGTTTCGATCACACCGACCTGCACGCCACCGACGCGCAACGGGTACATACCCGCCGGAACTTTTTCGATTTCAACTTCGAATTCCACGCGCTCGTGGCTCATTTCCCAGGTCATTTCACCTTTGGCTTGTGCCAACATGCCCTGGTTGACGAACTCCGCCGCGATGACGATCCAGTCGCCGTCCTCCACGCAATCGTCGCCACCGTGACCGCCCATGCCGCCGCCCATGCCGCCTCCCATACCCCTTCCATCGGCACAGTCGAAATTGTGCTCGTGGTCCTGACTGGCATGCCCTTCTTCAAAATGAGACCCGGCCGAAGAAAGCACGACGCCCTGGGCATCGCGCACTTCTATGCCGTGACCGCGCGGGTCGAAGTTCAGCAGGCCGTGACCGGACTCTGCAGGGCTGCGGAAGCCGATTTCACCGCGGCCGCCGCTGACGATAATCGGCCCGCGATCGTGTTGACCAACGAACAGGCGGTAGCTGCCGTCAGCGAGACCCTCCACTTCGACGTCCAGCGCGGAGTAGCCGGTGGATCGTTCGAATTCAGCGTGGCCGCTGGCCTGCAGCCCTTGCCGCGCCGGGTCCAAAACCAGGCGCTGCCGCGCCTGCAGCATACCGGCGGGGAAGTCATCCGAGAGGCCGCCGCTGCATTGCGTGTTGTGAATCCAGGCCAGGCGTTCGACCGGAAAAGAACCCGACCCGACCGGGTCGTAATCGGTGTTGAAGTTCACCGTTCCCTGCCCGCAGTCCGCGAATTCCATCGTCATCGTACCGATCGGGAAAACCGGATCGCGCTGCGGGTCGTCCGACTGGAGGAAACCGACGTCCGCGGAACGATAGAGTTCCATCTCAACACGGTTTTCCAGCAACTCGCCGAGGCCCATGAACCAGTCCGGCTGGCGGTCCGCGCCGTAGGTGTACCAAAAGGCCACCGCGCGCCGCGAGCCGTCGAACTGGTGCACGACCTGCAGCGCGATGCCCTGATTTTCGTGATCGACCTGTTCCCACAGACCCGAAAAATGCCGGGTGACCATCGGTGCGTGCTGACCGTCGAAGTCGTCGGCATAAACCGGAAACGAACCGGCCGCGACCGCCGCGGCGGCCACGCACAGGATGCCTGCTCTAAAGTTGAATTTCATGTCCATACTTCTCCGAGAGGGTTCTTTAATTAAAATCTGTCCATAAACGGGCATCCCAGCCCGTTATGGATTCGCTGCGCAAAAGCGTGGTTTTGCTGCGCTCACATTTTCAATGGCTTACCTCATTGATAATGGCGGCACTTCCATGTGCCGCATGAGTGCGCATCCATTTATGGATGGGCACTAATTAAAGTTCATTAAAGATCATCCGCTGCACAGCCCATATGAGGCAGATCAACTAAAACCGTATCCCGCGGCTGATCGACCTGCTATCCGGTTGAGCCAGATCAATTGTGGCCTGTCGCCGACTGGAGTAGACTGACCGGCACAATGACCGTTTTGCATCGCTTTCGTCGTTATACCGGCACCCTGTCGCGGGCCAGTCTCGCGCTGTTCGCGCTGGTCTGGCTGTCAATCGCGATCGCACCTTGCCTGATGGCCATGCAGGCCGACATGTCCGCGGCCGGGCAGGAGTGCCCGAACTGTCCGCCAAGGCCCTGCCACGAAGTGACGCCGGAAGACTGCGATGCACCGGATTCACTGGACGCCCTGCGCCTTGCGGAAAAGGCCCAGTCGATTGCTTTCCTGCCACCACGGACCTTCGAGCCCGTATTCCTCATATCGACGGCCCATGTTCAGACGGCACCGGTTTTCCTGCCGCCGGTTCGCGCCGGACCGCGCGTACACCTGGTCCATGTCCAGTTCAACGAATAGTTCGTACTCCCTACTGCTGAATTTGCGTCGTGCCGCGTTGGTCACGGCGCGTGTGCTTTATTTGCACGGAGTACGATCATGCAACACGCCAAAAAGACCTGTTTCATTTTTATCGGCTTTGCCCTGCTGCTGGCAGTGGCCGCTGACGAGGTTGGGGCCGCACCGCAGCCGCTGACCCTCGCTGAGGCGGTCGCCACGGCGCTGGCCGCCGAAGACCCCGCGTTCGAGCGTTTCGCGGAGCGCGCCGAGGCGCTTGAGGACCAGGCCGTCGCGGACGCGCAATTACCCGACCCCAAGGTCACTGGTCAGGTCGCCAACGTTCCAACCGATTCGTTCGAATTCAACCAGGACGGCATGACCCAGGCGCTTCGCATCGGCCTGCGCCAGGAATTTCCGGCCGGTAAGACCCTGAAAGTACGCGGTGAACAACGGCGTGCCGAGGCTGGGGCCGAACGCGCCCGGCGCCAGGCCGCGCTGCGCGAGGTCGAACTGCTCACACGTACAGCCTGGCTGGATCTGGCCTATCAGACACGCGCGATAAAGATCCTGACCATCAGCCGCGAGGCGATCAGCAACCAAATCGACTCACTCGTCGCGCGCTTCGCAACCGGTCGCATGCATGCCCAGGATGTGCTGCGCACCGAGCTTGAATTGTCTCTGCTCGACGACCGGCTGGTCGAGCACCAGCGCAAGGCTGATGTCGCACGCGAAGCCCTGGCCCGCTACATCGGGCGTGAGGCGTTCCGGCCGTTGCCCGATTCCATTCCTGCATTCCCTGAGCCGGGCGGCCTGACTGTGCTCGAACAACGCCTCGTCGATCATCCACAGATCCGGGTCGCTGACCAGCGCGTGGCGGCGGCGGAACTGGGCATCGAACTGGCTGAGCAGGCCTATAGGCCGACATTCGCAATCGAGGGCGGTTATGGTCTGCGGATCGACCGCCCGGACCTGCTCAGCGTCGGCGTCACACTCTCACTACCGTTGTTCACCGACAAACGTCAGGATCGCCGGCTCGCCGCTGCTGTGCACCAACGCGGTGCCCATAACCTCGATCGCGACACTCTGTTGCTCGACATGAAGAGGCAGCTCGAGCAGGAACTGGCCAACTGGCGACGCCTCAACCAGCGAATTGCACTTTACGGCCAAGCGATCAACCATCGTGCCCGGCAAACGGCCGAGGCCTCTATCACCACTTATGCAAACAACCAGACCGACTTCGCTGAACTGATTCGTAGTCAACTGGCCGAGCTGGATGTCGAACTCAAGCATGCGGAACTGGAGACCCAGGCTGCCAAGGCCTGGGCTCTCCTGGCTTGGCTGACAGGAGAGCCTTCGTGAACAAGACCCGAATTTTGATCGTCATTTCAATTGCCGTCGCCGCCCTCGTCGGGGCCGCGGCGGGCTGGTGGCTATCGCCGGCCCTGACCGGCAAAGCCGACAACGGCGCGGAGCGCGGACAGGATGAACGGGAAGTCCTCTACTGGGTCGCACCCATGGACCCGGATTTTCGCCGCGACAAGCCGGGCAAGTCGCCGATGGGCATGGACCTGGTGCCCGTCTATGCAGACGGGAAAGAGGCCGGTGACGCCGGGCAACCGTCGTTGCGGATCAATCCAACCGTGGTCAATAACATCGGCGTGAAGACCGCGCCGGTCCAACGCGGCACGCTGCACCGAAGAATCGAGACCGTTGGCTACATCACGCCCGATGCGGACCTCGTCGAACACGTTCACGTGCGCGCCGAAGGCTGGATCGAGGAACTTGCGGCCGATACGGAGGGCGACCGCGTCGAGGCCGGCCAATTGCTGTTCCGAATCTATTCGCCGGCCCTGGTCAGCGCGCAGGACGAATATCTGCAGGGCCTGCGGATGGCTCAATCGACGCTGATTCGAGCCACCGAAACGAGACTGCGCGCACTCGGCATGAAAGACGACCAGATCGAGGCGCTGAAATCGCGCGGGAAGGCGCAGCAACTGTTCGATGTGCGCTCGCCCCTGGACGGCTACGTGATGGAACTCAACGTCCGCCAGGGCATGTTCGTCCAGCCCGGGACGACGATCATGAGTCTGGCCAACCTGACCACGGTCTGGGTCGACGTGGACGTGTTCGAAAACCAGATCGGCTGGGTCGAGATCGGCCAGACCGCACGCATGAGGCTGCCGTTCGCGCCGGACCGGGAATGGGTGGGCGAGGTCGAATACGTCTATCCGAAGATCCGGCCGGAAAGCCGCACCGCACGTATCAGGCTCGCATTCGAAAACCCCGACCTGGCACTGAAACCGAACATGTACGCCCAGGTCGCGGTCGCCGGTGCGCCGCGCCGCGATGTTGCCTATGTGCCCAGCCAGGCGGTGATCCGGACCGGCGCCAACGAGCGCGTGATTCTCGCACTCGGCGAAGGCCGGTTCCGCCCGGCACAAGTTCGCACCGGACTCGAAAGCGAGGGCCGAGTCGAGATCCTGGAAGGGCTTTCCGCAGGTGAAAAAGTCGTCATTTCCAGCCAGTTTCTCATTGACTCCGAGGCCAGCCTCGACGCTTCCCTGCTGCGCATGATCAACGAGGGAACCGACCCGGGCCGCACGCCCGAAGCATTCGAAATGCAGCAAGACGCGGGCGATGTTTCAGCCCCTTCGGACAATGGCATGGAAGGGATGAATCATGCCGACGACGAGATGGACGCCATGGATCATTCCGGTCATGACATGGAAACCATGCAAAGAGGCGGAGAGTCCTCATGATTGAAAAACTCATCCGCTGGTCCATCGCCAATCGATTTCTGGTGCTGATGCTGGCGGCTCTCGTGGCCGGCTGGGGCGTCATCTCCATGCTGCGCACGCCGCTGGACGCGATCCCGGACCTCTCCGACGTGCAGGTCATCATCAAGTCCAGCTATCCCGGCCAGGCGCCGCAGGTCGTCGAGGACCAGGTCACCTACCCGCTGACGACAGCCATGCTGGCGGTGCCGGGTGCGACCACGGTGCGCGGTTATTCGTTCTTCAACGACTCGTTCGTCTACATCATCTTTGAAGACGGCACCGATCTGTATTGGGCCCGCTCACGGGTGCTTGAGTATCTCAGTCAGGTTGCACCCACACTGCCCGAAGGCGTGCGGAGCGCGCTCGGCCCCGATGCCACCGGGGTCGGCTGGGTGTATCAGTACGCACTGGTCGATCGCAGCGGTCAACACGACCTCAGCGACCTGCGCTCGCTGCAGGACTGGTTCCTGAAATACGAGCTGCAGACGGTCGAGGGCGTCTCGGAAGTCGCGTCCATCGGCGGCATGGTCCGTCAGTATCAGGTGGTGGTGGACCCGGACAAGCTGCGCGCCTATGACATTCCGCTGACCCGGGTGCGCGATGCAATCCGGCGCGGCAACATGGAAAGCGGCGGCCGCGTCATCGAGATGGCCGAGGCCGAGTACATGATCCGCGCCACCGGCTACGTCGACTCGCTGGACGACCTCGAGAACATCCCGCTCAAGACCACCGGCAAGGGCGTGCCGGTATTGATCCGCGATGTTGCCCGGGTGCGCTACGGACCGGAGCTTCGACGCGGTGTCGGCGAACTGAATGGGGAAGGCGAAGCCGTCGGCGGCGTGATCGTGATGCGTTTCGGCGAGAACGCGTTGACCACGATCGAGCGGGTCAAGGAGCGGCTCGAAGAGTTGAAAGAAAGTCTCCCGGAGGGCGTCGAGATTGTCGAGACCTACGACCGCTCCTCACTGATCGAGCGCGCCGTGGACACGCTCAAGGAAAAACTCGTCGAGGAGTTCATCGTTGTCGCGCTGGTCTGTCTGCTGTTCCTGTTCCACTTCCGTTCGTCGCTGGTCGTGATCCTGAGCCTGCCGCTCGGCATTCTGGCCAGCTTCATCGTGATGAACGCACAGGGAATCAACGCCAATATCATGTCGCTGGGCGGTATCGCGATTGCCATCGGCGCCATGGTCGACGCGACCATCGTGATGATCGAGAATTACCACAAGCATCTCGAAAAGGCCGGTGATGATCTCGACGAGACTGCGCGGTGGCGCGTGGTCGCCGACGCGGCCAGCGAGGTCGGCCCGCCCCTGTTCTTTTCGCTTTTGATCATCGCATTGAGCTTCATGCCGATTTTCGCCCTCGAGGCCCAGGAAGGGCGGCTGTTCAAGCCGCTGGCGTTCACCAAGACCTACGCCATGGCAGCAGCGGCCGGAATCGGCATCACGCTCGTTCCGGTGCTGATGGGTTATCTGATTCGCGGGCACATCACGCCGGAACACAAGAACCCGGTCAATCGCATTCTGATCGCGACTTACAGGCCGGTTCTGGCCTTGGCGCTCAAGTTCCCGAAACTGACCATGCTAGTCACTCTGGCGGTACTGGCCAGCACCTGGGTACCGTATTCCCGGCTCGGCAGTGAATTCATGCCCGAGCTCGACGAAGGTGACCTGTTGTATATGCCCAGTGCCTTTCCAGCAGCGTCTGCCGGGAAGATGGCCGAGATTCTGGGCCAGACCAACCGTCTGATCATGTCGGTGCCGGAAGTCGAGACGGTTTACGGCAAGGCCGGGCGTGCCGACACCGCCACCGATCCGGCGCCGCTGACGATGATCGAGACAACGATCCAGCTCAAACCGCGCGACCAGTGGCGCGAAGGCATGACGATGGCCAAACTCAAGGCCGAGCTCGATTCACTGGTCCAGGTGCCCAGCCTGGTCAACACCTGGATCATGCCGATCAAGAATCGCATCGACATGCTGGCGACCGGCATCAAAACGCCGGTCGGAATCAAGGTGGCGGGGCCGGATCTGGACGTGATTTCCGATGTCGGCGAGCAAATCGAGCGGACACTCAAGAACGTGCCGGGCACGGCATCGGTCTATTCCGAACGAGTCACCGGCGGGCGGTACGTGACCGTCGACGTCAACCGCCTGGCTGCGGCCCGGTTTGGCCTCAACATCGCCGACGTGCACGATATCGTGCGCTCGGCCATCGGCGGCATGAGCGTTGGCGAAAGCGTCGAGGGACTGGAGCGCTATCCGATCAATCTCCGTTATCCGCGCGACCTCCGAAGCTCGCTGAGCGATCTGCGGCGCCTGGCAATCGTCACCCCCGGCGGCGAGCAGATCGACTTGTCAACGGTGGCCGACATCCGCATCGAAGGCGGGCCTGGCCTGATCCGCACGGAGAACGCGCGCCTCAACGGCTGGATTTACGTCGACGTGACCGATTCCGATCTGGGCGGCTATGTGCGGAAAGCCAAACAGGCCGTGACTGACAACGTCGAGCTTCCCCCGGGGTATGCGCTGGGCTGGTCCGGTCAGTACGAGAGCATGGAACGCGCCGCGGCCAAGCTGAAGCTGGTTGTCCCCGCTGCCGTGGGCATCATCGTGCTGCTGTTGTTCATGAACTTCCGCAACTTGATTTCGGTGGCGATCATCATGGGTACGCTGCCGCTCTCGCTGGCTGGCGGTTACTGGCTGCTTTATCTGCTGGGCTACAACCAGTCGATCGCGGTCGGCGCCGGGTTCATCGCGCTGGCCGGTGTCGCCGTCGAGATCGGCGTGCTGATGCTGGTCTATCTTGATCAGGCCATGACCCGCTATCGCGCCCTGGCCGCGCAACAGCAACGCTCGCTCAATCGTGCCGACATCATGCAGGCCGTAACCGAGGGCGCGTTGTTGCGTGTGCGGCCGATCATCATGACGGTCTCCGTCATCATCGCCGGTTTGCTACCCATCATGCTCGGTTCCGGCACCGGCTCGGAAGTCATGCGCCGCATCGCCACACCGATGGTCGGCGGCATGATCACCGTAACCGTTCTGGCACTGCTGGTCCTGCCGGTAGTGTATTCCCTGTGGAAACTCACCAGCCTTTCAAAGGAGGCTTCATCATGAAAACACCGACTCACATTTTTGCAAGCTTGATTATCGCCGCCTCGTCATTCACCGCGAGCGCTGTCGCCGAACCACCCGCCGAAGGCCAGTCGGAGTCACTCCCGGAAGTGGTCGTCCACCACGACCCCGCCTGCGGCTGCTGCGGGAAATGGATGGAGCATATGCGCCAGGAAGGATTTGTTGTCCGGTCCGAGACCGGCAATGACATGGCCTCGGTCAAGCAACAGTTCCATGTTCCGGCCCCACTCCGGTCGTGCCATACCGCAGTGGTGGATGGTTATGCCATCGAGGGCCACGTGCCCGCTGCGGACGTGAAACGTCTGCTGGCTGAAAAGCCGGACGTCGCCGGCATCTCGGTGCCCGGCATGCCGCTGGGTTCGCCCGGAATGGAATATGACTCCAAACGCCAGGCGTTCGATGCGGTGACTTTCGACAAAGCCGGGGAGACAAGCGTATTCAACCATTACGAAGCACGCCTGGAATAGGGCGCGGGAGACCGAAATGTTTCACAAGGTCAGCGCAATCATTCGTGCGAGCAGCCTGAAAGCGGTGGAGGAAAATCTCCAGCGCGCCAACGTCCGCGGGATTACGGTCACACCGGTGAAAGGATATGGCGATTACAAGAACTTTTTCGCGGCGGACTGGATGAAGCCCTTCGTCAAGATCGAGATCTTCACGGCCCGGGGCCGGGCCGTGGCCGACGCGATCGTCGAGGCAGCCCATTCCGGGCAACCCGGCGACGGTATCGTCGCGCTCGAACGCGTCGAAAATGTCATCCGGATTCGCGAGCGCCGCTCGTTGCACATTTACGAGGATTCATGACCGGTACACGTTCGCGGTACGACCGGAGCCCTGCCTTTTCCGGGCCCCGGCCTACCCACGGGCAAAGGAGTTGAAAATGAAACAATCGTCAACTGTAATCACAGACCTGAGAATCACACCGCTTGCAAACGCGCTCGGCGGATTGTTCCTGATTTCCTATGTGCTCTGTATCGGCTTCGGCCTGCTGGCGCCCGATAGCATGCGCATGTGGAGTGCCTGGGCCCCGCTGCTGCCCGGTTTCGAGTGGCTGACATGGTCCGGCTTCGTGATTGGCGGTATCGAAAGCTACGCCTACGGCTGGTATGTTGCGATCGTGTTCGTCCCGCTTTATCGGCGGTTCAGCAAACCGGATCGCGTTACAACTTCGAAACCGAGCGGTTCGGACGGCGCGGGGGCATGAATCATCGCACAGGAAACGAGTCCGAAAGCGAATCGGGACACTCGCCGGGCGGACACGCCGGTCATTTGCCGTCCAGCGGGCGCGGAATGGCCATCTCGGCGTGGCTGACCGGCATCTATTTCTTCATCGAAATGTCGATCGGCCTGTGGACCGGATCGATCGCGGTCATCTCCGATGCCTTCCACACCTTCTCGGCGGTCGGCGGCGTGTTGGTGGCGATCGTCGCCGCGCGACTGGCGCGGCGGCCGGCGGACGGCGATCGTAGTTTCGGCTGGTATCGGGCCGAGATCATCGGGGCACTGGTCAACGGCGGTTTTCTGCTCGCCATGGCGCTGGTCGTGATCGTCATGGGGGCGATGCGCCTGGCCGATCCGATCGATCTGCCGACAACACCGATGCTGATCGCCGCCGCCGGCGGCCTGGTCACCGAATTTATTTCGCTGGGCCTCATCTGGAAGCAAAGCCGCAGCGACCTGAACGTGAAAGGCGCGCTCTGGCACATCATCCAGACTTTTATCGGCAGCCTGCTGATCATCGTCACGGCGGTCGTGATCAAGTTCACCGGCTTCCTGCTGATCGACCCCATCCTGGGCATCGCTTTCGGCGTCGTTCTGCTGTGGGCCAGTTGGGGCATTCTCCGCGATTCGATGCACCTGTTGATGGAGGGCACGCCGGCCGACGTCGAACTTTCCGAAATTACCCGGGCACTGGAGGGTCTCGACGGCGTTGCGAATGCCCATCATGTCCATGCCTGGGCATTGACCAGCGGTCGTTACGTATTCTCTGCCCACTTGCGCACCCGCGACGATGCTGATGGGAACGCGGTGCTTAAAGCGGCGTACAGCATGCTGAAAACCGAATACGACTTCTTCTTCGCCACCCTTCAGGTCGAGCAGGAATGCCTGGACGAATCCGGCGCTGAAGCCATCGATATCAGAAGCGAGAGCCGGCACGCAGGGTTTACATCATGATCTTTCTGGTCGCCCTGGTGGGCATCATCATCGCACGGCCGCTCAAGGGCGGAGAGATGGCGGGCAATCTGGTCGCCCTGGCCGATGGCGCGGTCTATGCGGCCATGGTGGTTTACCTGCGCGCCGAAGGTAGGAGCGAGCCCGGCAACGACATCTTCTGGTCGATGGCGGTTGCAGCGATCGTACTGTCGCCCAGTCTGGCTATTTCGGGTCCGGGCGCGGCATTTGACTTCGTCACTTTTGAAGGCCTGGATACCCGGCTGCCGGTGATTCTTTGGGCCGTCGGGCTGGGTGTCGTTGCGACGGGATTCGCCTACTTTGGCATCAGTATCGTGCTTAAATCGGTTAGCGCCAATGTCTATTCTTTGGTCGACATCATCGTCTCCCCCGTCGTGGCGGCCACCCTGGCCTGGCTGGTCTTCGAGGAGATGCCCGGAACCAGCATGATTGCAGGCAGCGCCCTGCTGCTTGGATCCGGATTGTGGCTTACTCGTGAAATGTCCAGGGGACGCCACAACCAGGCAGTACACCCATGCCAGCAACGATGAAAACACGTTTTCGGCGCGACCGTTACGTTCACGCCGTGCAGTCGAGCGAACGTCAAACCGGTCACAATCCGACGCAGGAGGTGCGAGATGAACCATAAACACGAACACTGCCATCACGGTGGTCAGCAAGCGGAACTGACTGACGCTAAAAACCGGGAATTCGATACAGTTCCTCAAGACTACACCGGCACGGTCTACACGTGCCCCATGCACCCGCAGGTCCGTTCGACCGAGCCCGAGTCCTGTCCGCTATGCGGCATGGGACTTGAGCCCGAAACGGTCAGCCTGGATGACGATGACCAATCCGAATTTCGCGACATGCGGCGGCGCTTCCGGGTGGCGGCCGCACTAAGCGTGCCGGTGCTCATTCTGGCCATGGGCAAACACGTTCCGGGTGTGGAGATGGAGGCGCTGGTACCCCATCGGATCGGTATCTGGCTGGAGTTGATACTCGCGACGCCCGTCGTGCTATGGAGCGGTTGGCCGTTTTTCGTGCGCGGGTGGCGTTCGGTAGCCACCCGCAACCTGAACATGTTCACGCTGATAGCACTCGGCGTGGGAGTGTCCTTCCTCTACAGCATAGTAGCAACGCTGTTTCCGCAGGTCTTCCCAGCCTCGTTCCGTGGCGACGGCGGCGAGGTCGGTGTGTATTTCGAAGCCGCGGCAGTCATCGTCACGCTGATCCTGCTGGGGCAGGTCCTGGAGCTCAGAGCCCGAAGTTCAACCAACGCGGCCATCAAGGCGCTCCTCGGACTGGCGCCCAAGACGGCCCGTCGGGTCAGCCCGGACGGATCGGAGGAAGACGTTCCGCTGGAAGACATCCAGCTTGGCGACCGCCTCCGCGTGCGGCCGGGCGAGAAGGTTCCGGTGGACGGCTCTGTCGTGGAAGGCAGGTCATCCGTCGATGAATCCATGCTCACCGGCGAGCCGATCCCGGTCGAAAAGGGCGAGGGCGACAAGGTCATCGGCGCCACCATCAACGGCACCGGCTCGCTGGTGATCGAGGCCGAGCGCATTGGCAGCGACACAATGCTTGCGCAGATCGTCCAGATGGTCGCCGAGGCAAGCCGCAGCCGCGCGCCCATCCAGAACCTGGTGGACGTGGTCGCCGGCTACTTTGTACCGGCGGTGGTGGTGGTTGCCTTCATCACGTTCATTGTCTGGGGCGTCTGGGGACCGGAACCGGCCATGGCTTATGCACTGATCAACGCCGTGGCGGTACTGATCATCGCCTGTCCGTGCGCGCTGGGCCTCGCAACACCGATGTCGATCATGGTCGCAAGCGGCAAGGGTGCATCGATGGGGGTTCTGTTCAAGAACGCCGAGGCCATCCAGACGTTACGCCGGATCGATACCCTGGTAGTCGACAAGACCGGCACGCTGACCGAGGGTCGCCCACGGCTGCAGGAGGTGGTGGCAGCCGAGGGCTTCGACGAGGAACAGGTACTCGGGCTCGCCGCCACGCTAGAGCGCGGGAGTGAGCACCCGCTGGCCGCAGCCATCGTCCAGGGTGCCGAGGAACGGGGCGTTGCGATCGACCGCTACACCGACTTCGAATCCGTGACCGGAAAAGGCGTCAAGGGCCGGGTCGGCGGCCGGCGGGTGGCATTGGGCAACCAGGCGCTGATGGACGCGCTGAAAGTACCGACCGCGGCGCTGGCCGAACAGGCCGAGGCGCTGC
>JAVVFH010000269.1:0-4677 GCA_032250585.1 Lysobacterales bacterium | reverse complement strand
GCGCTTTCGCGGAAATGACGAGCGCTTTCGCGGAAATGACATGCGCTTTCGCGGAAATGACATGCGCTTTCGCGGAAATGACGAGCGCTTGCGCGGAAATGACATGCGCTTGCGCGGAAATGACGAGCGCTTTCGCGGAAATGACGAGCGCTTTCGCGGAAATGACGAGCGCTTGCGCGGAAATGACGGGAATTCAGGAAATTGGCGTGAGAACAAATTTGCCCTGGGTTCCCCCAATGTCCGGTTTCTCCATGCTCGGTTTAGGCAGGCCGGGTTTAACCATGCCGGGCTTGGGCAATTTGCGGGCGCAGCGGATTCCGTTACACTGCGCTTGCGGCGCCGCCGTGGATTTGGGTGTAAAGGACTGAATTATGGCAAAACGGCTCGGCCTCATTGGCTTTGGGTATATTGGCGAAGCCATCTGGCGGCGGGCCGTGGCCGATCCGGAATTTGACATTGCCTTTGTCTGGAATCGTTCGCCGGGCTGCCTGGCGGGATTGCCTGAGACGCTGGCGCTGGAAAATCTCGACGAGTTTGCCGGCCGCCGTCCCGACCTGGTGATTGAAATGGCGCATCCATCGGTTACAGCGGCTCACGGAGCCGCGTTTTTGCGGGTGTGCGATTACCTGCCGCTTTCGGTTACTGCCCTGGCCGATGAGCGCTTGCAGGCCGCCCTGATGTCGGCCTGCGCCGAGGGCGATAGCTCGCTGTTCATTCCACACGGAGCCCTGATCGGCCTGGATAACCTGGTCGAAGCGCGTGACAACTGGGCCGAGGTTTGTGTGACTTTTACCAAGCATCCCGACAGCCTTGACCTGTCGGGCGTCGCCGTCGACCCCGCCGAGCTGAACGCCGCAACCGTCGTGTTCGACGGCTCGGTCCGTGAGGCGGCTACCCTGTTTCCGCGCAACGTCAATACCATGGCGACCTGCGCCCAAGGCAAATTTGTTCTACCAGAAGCACTGTCATTCCCGCGCAGGCGGGAATCCAGGAATTTCAATCCAATCCGCGGCTTGGCGAATCCAGCGGTGTTGTTGGACCTGGATTTCCGCCTGCGCGGAAATGACCAGAATTCAAGAAATTGGCGTGAGAACAAATTTGCCCTGGACCTGCGCCCTGGCCACTTTGGGTTTCGACCGCACCCGTGCCAGAATGATCGCCGATCCCGGGTCTTGTTCGATGATCGCCGAAGTCCGGGCGATTGGCAAAGACGGCAGCCGGTTCGAGACCGTCAAGGAAGAGCGCGCCGTCGGCGTATCGGGCACCGGCATGCTCAACTCCCAATGGGCGAGCATTGAAAAAGCCGTTCGCGGCGGCAACGTGGGCTTGAATTTCGTTTGATAAACTGCACTGCTGGCCACCCGGTCTTGATTAAAGGGGTTGGCAGGGCGTCACACTGACCATCCCGACAAAGCTGCCCGGGATTCTGCCGGAGAAAGACGACCGTGAGCACAACGGATAATTCGCAACAATTTGAACACGAACATTGGGGCTCGCGCGGCGCCTTCTTGCTGGCCTGCGTGGGCGGCGCGGTCGGTCTCGGCACGATCTGGCGCTTTCCGTACATCACCGGCGCCAACGGCGGCGGGGCTTTCGTGCTCATCTACATCGGCTGCATCCTGGTCATCGGCATTCCGCTGATGGCCGCCGAGCTGGCCATCGGGCGGCGCGGCGGTCAAAGCGCGATCCGGACAATGCAGGTCTTGACGCGCCAGGAAGGCGCCAGCCGCTTCTGGGTCCTGCTCGGCTGGTTGTCGATCGTGACCCCGTTCGTCGGGCTCATGCTCTACAGCGTCATCGGCGGCTGGGTGCTCGATTACATCGTGCAGAGCGCGCGCGGGACCTTTCTCAACTCTGATGCGCAAAGTTCCGGCAGCGCATTCAGTGCGCTGACCGGCAACCCGCTGCGCCTGATGTTCTGGCACACCATGTTCCTGATCGTCACGGTGTCGATCGTCGCCCGCGGGGTCAATGCCGGCATTGCCCGTGCGGTCAAGCTGCTGATGCCCGGCCTGGCGCTGATTCTCCTGCTGTTATTGATTTACACGATGTTCACCACCGATTTCCTGGTCGGTGTGCGCTTCCTGTTCAGGCCGGACTTCAGCCAGGTCGACGGCACGGTGATCCTCATGGCGGTCGGCCAGGCTTTTTTCTCCCTCAGTATCTCGGTCGGCTCGTTGATCACCTACGGCGCCTACATGCCGAAACAGATTTCGATTCTTGGCGGTTCCGTCACGATCGCCGCCGCCGATACCAGTGCCGCGCTGCTGGTCGGCATGGTGGTGTTTCCACTGGTGTTCACCTACGGGCTGGCCGCGGGGGAAGGGCCGGGACTGGTGTTCGTGTCGCTGCCTATCGCCTTCGGCGCGATGCCGGCCGGAACCTTCTTCGGCACATTGTTCTTCATCCTGATGCTGTTGACCGCGCTGACCTCGTCGATCGCCATGCTGGAACCGGCGGTATCGCGATTCGAGGAATTCCGCAAGTTCAAGCGTTCCACATCGGCCATCCTGATCGGCTCGGTCGCCTGGTTGCTTGGCCTGTCGGCCGTTTTTTCCTTCAATCTATTGGCGGATTTCAATCCACTGGCGATGTTGCCGTCCTTCGAAAGCAAGACGCTGTTCGATTTGCTGGACTTCATCACGGCGAACATGTTGATACCGGCGGGTGGGTTGCTGATCGCGCTGTTCGCGGGCTGGATCATGAGCCGTGATTCGGTTCGCGATGAGCTGGGCATCCCGGACGGACCGCTGTTTCGCGCCTGGTATCGTCTGGTGCGCTACGTGGCCCCGATCGCGATCGTGGCCATTTTCATCGCGAACCTGCTCGGCGTCTGAGCGCCGGGCCGGGCTGAAGAAGCCACGGGCCGCAGCTGCGGCGGGGGCCGGAAATCGGCTTGGATGTTCGGGCTCGGCTGCGTTTGAACAGCAGGGCGCTCAATCCACCAACTCTTCGAGATTCCGGACCACCCTGAACTGCACATCTTCAAAGTTCTTGAAATGCCGTTTGCCACATTCAATCTTTAGCTGCTCCAGGGGCCGCAGCATGCTCTCACGCACTCCGGCGGCGCCCGTCGTGCCCTTGGTTTCGGCTACGAAATACAGATTGCCGTAGTTCCTGTAGATCAGCGCCCAGTCCGGGTTGTAGCGACCCACCGGGGTTTCGATGTCGAACCAGCGCGGCAGCTTGATGTAGAAAAGCACGTCGTCGTTGTTTTCGCAGGCTTCGGCAAACTGGCGTTCCGGGCCGGAGTTTGAATCAATCACGATATGCGAAAACAGGGTCTTTTTCTGCTTTTCCACGGCGATGAGGTTGTTCTCAAAGACCTCCAGCAAATCGTCGTCGTGGAAGCGATGCATCTCAAAGACGGCGCCGTCGAGCCGGAAATACTCGACACCGCCGACCAGCAGCTGGCGTTTTTGCGTATTGATCAGTTCGGCGGCCTGCTCGATAAACAGCTGAGGATTGTTCCTGGCGTCCTCGAGGCGCTCGGACTCCAGCAGAATCTGCGCAATCGTTGATTTGGCGAGCCCGGTTCGGGCCTGCACCTGGCTGACGAAGTCCGGCATCACGAAGCGGGCTTCGACGGTTTCGGTGCGATAGCCGGTCTGGCGGCCGGTCACGCCGCTTGCCGTGATGTCGAGTTCAGTCCTGGCCAGGGCGATTTTCGGTTTGTCCAGGCGGGGCATCTTGTCCTTCAGTGCCGCGGCTGCCTGGCGAATCAGCTCAGTGGTCTTGTAACTGACGCGGTAGCGGGTGCGGCCCTGTATGCGTTTCCACAGCTCGAGGAAATTCGAATCGGTTTCATAGCCTTTGCGCAAGGTGATTCTGACCTTCTCTTTCTCGTTCTGGACCATTTCCTGCTTGAAACCAACACCCGCCTCTTCCATCTCGGTTTGCAGTTGACGGGCAAAGTCCTCGTAGGATTCGTTGGCCACCACGGTCAGGCGGTTCACGCCGCGATGGAATACGCGCTGTCCCGTCTGGTCCACGCAAAGCCGCAGGCCACGCCCGATCTCCTGGCGTTTCTTGATTTCCGAACTCGACTCCGCCAGCGTGCAGATCTGAAACACGTTCGGGTTGTCCCAGCCTTCGCGCAACGCCGAATGGCTGAAGATGAAGCGCAGCGGTTCGGCCGGGTCGAGCAGTCGTTCCTTGTCGCGCATGATCAGCTCAAAGGCGCTGCTCTCGGCCGCCGTTTTGGTCTTGAAAGCTGCTTCGCCATAGGGCGAGACCGCCCGCTTGTCCTGGGCGAAATAGCCGTTGTGGACCTGGCCCACTTTAAAGTCGTACAGGTCCCTGAATTCGGGTTTCGCTGAATAATCCTTGTAAATCGCCTCGAACCACTGGCCGAACGGCCCCAGCGTGGTGCTGCCATCGTCGTTGTACACGCGATAACTCGCCACCCGGTCGATGAAAAATACCGACAACACCTTGATGCCCCGGCGCTCCAGCTTCGCGGCTTTCTCGAAATGCCGGCGCACGGTGGCCTCGATCTGCAGCCTGAGGACGGTTTCGGTGAGGCTGCCGTGGGGCACGCCGACGCGCGCGGTGACATCGTTGGCGAATCGCACGAAGCCCTCGCCGGCGTCGATTTCGTTGACGATAAAACCATCGCGGTAGATTTCGCGCTGCCTGGACAGGTCGTAAAGATCATCGCCGTTTTTCAGCGTCACG
>JAVVFH010000268.1:0-4706 GCA_032250585.1 Lysobacterales bacterium | reverse complement strand
CTGCCTGATCCGGAACTGCCGGCATTCGGTCAGGGCGGTTTCACCACTCTCGTTCGATGCCGGGGTCACCGCCGGCTCGAAGTCATCGAAGTCGATCGACTGCATGCTTTCCTCGACATGCAGTTGCCGCGGTTTTCCGTCCAGTCCCTTGCGGCCCCAGTCGTAGACGCGATAGGTCGTATCCGAGTTTTCCTGGATCTCGAGAATCAGACTGCCGGCGTCTATGGCGTGCAAGCGGCCGCTTTCCAGCAATATGGAATGCCCGGTCCGCACTGGGAAGCGGTGCAGAAGCGGCTCCAGATTTTCCACGGCAATGGCCTGCTTAAATTGCGCGCGGGTGACGCCACGCTTCAAACCGACGATAAGTGCCGCCTCTGCTGTGGCATCGGCAATGTACCAGCACTCGGTCTTTGGTTCACCGCCTAGGTGCTCGGCGATCGGTGCCGGCGGGTGAACCTGCAGGCTGAGCCGGTCGGAACAATCCAGCCATTTGACCAGGATGGGAAACGGATGGGCCGGGTTGTGGCCAGGGCCCATTATCTCTTCCGAACGCTGTTGCAGGAGCTCCCGGAGTGTCCAGCCTGAAGCAGGCTCTATCGATTGAGCTTCGACTCGATCCACCACTTCCCAGGATTCCCCGATGGGCTTCCCCTCCGGCAAGCGTCGTCCGAACTTTTCGGCCAGCCAGTGTCCTCCCCATACGCGCTCCTGATATAACGGCTTGAACGTTAAAATGGACATAATCCTCGATTACAGTCGATTCAGTGGACTATTGTAGGAATATTCTGGGCGAGAGGCATGGCGACGGATCGATTGATTTATTAGGGGAATTGAAAGAGATGCGAGCAATGCAGGCAAATTTCTACCGATGAAGCAGATGGTCGAATTCCGGCGTAGCCTGAACAGAGCTACAAGCTTGGCACGGCGCAGGTTCCTGCTGCCTCGACCGGCGAGTTTTTTCAAGCCAGACTGGTATCTGGCGCAGTATCCGGATGTGGCTGCAATCAGCATGGACCCGTGGATTCACTTTCACCTTCATGGACGCGGTGAGGGGCGGTTTGCAAGCCACGATCACCTGGAGATGTGGTTCAGTGATCGGCATTTCCAGCAGGTGCGCTCGTTGTTCCTGTCCGACGCTGGAACGCTATCGCCTCCGGATCGGGATTACCTGCAATGGCTGCTCGCGCGCCGCTTTGCTCTGAGCCAGTGTTGGTCTGATGTGGCGGCACTGTATCAGCCAGGGGATTTGAAGCGACGAGCACGCGGCAGTTCGGCGTTTCGGCATTTGCCAGCGGTGCTGTATGCCGATGCGCTGCGGCACCTGCAACTTGAGGATGAATCGGCTCGGACGATTGAGTGGCTGAAAAAGTCTTATCCCGGGGTAACCGATATCCGACTGCTTGAAGCCAATCATCGGGTGGCTTTCGAGGATAATCAATCGGGCTACACAGGTTGGCTGCAGGTAGTCAACGAGATGTATGCGGATCATGGCCGGGCGCAAATCGCGTTGGCCCCTGGAGAGGCTCCGCCGATGGATCGCCTGGTTCCCTCGCGGCGACTGGCTGTCGGAGACGACGGCAGAGGATCATCGGATCGTCCGCTGATAAGTGTGCTGGTGCCGGCCTACAATGCCACGGGCACAATCCAGTCTGCGCTTTCGAGTATTCAAGCCCAGACTTGGCGCGATCTCGAGATAATTGTGATCGACGACGGGTCGAATGACGGTACGGCCGAAGTCGTACATGAAGCTGCCCGGACGGATGCTCGCGTGCGATTCGAACGGTTGCTGGAACAACGCGGTGCCTATCCCGCGCGCAATCGTGGCCTGGAACTGGCTCGGGGCGATTACATTACCGTCCACGATGCTGATGACTGGTCGCATCCCCAGAAGATCGAAATTCAGATGCGACATCTGCAGGCGAATCAGTCGCTGAAGGGCTGTGTCAGCTCGTGGGTGCGGATGCAACCCGAGCTTTATTTCGGCGGATGGGATCACCCGGGCGCATGGTCAGGCTGGGTGCACATGAACAATTCCTCGTTTCTGTTTTCGCGAGAAGTATTCGAGACGCTGGGGTATTGGGATGAGGTCGCGTGCGGCGCCGATACCGAATACATCGATCGCGTGCGGACGGCGTGGGGCGAGTCGTCGGTTGGCAGTGTGACGCCGCGCCAGTCGCTGTCTTTCGCCCGAATTACGGGAGATTCACTGACGCAGGCATCGCAAACGCATATCCTGACAATGCTGAAAGGCCCGAGGTTTGACTATCACAAGGCGTATTTGCGCTGGCACCGAGGCGCGCGGACCCCGGAGGAGCTGTATCGGCATAGGGGCCAGCGCAACAGACCTTACCCGGTGCCGGAGGCGATGCGCCTGGGCGGCGCGACCCAACAGGTCGAAACTCCCGAGGATTCCGGGGCGAGTCCGGAATGACGCAAAGCGATTGTCATCCTGGACTTGATCCAGGATCTAGTAAACAACCCTCCGGCGGTAGACGGACACAAAATCTCTAGATTCCGGTTCAGGCCCGGAATGACGAAGAGGCGAAAACCCTGGATTCCGGGGCGAGCCCGGAATGACGGAAAGGCGAAACTTCTGGATTCCGGGTTACTGAATCGAGTTCAGCACAGGCGTGCCCAGAATGACGGTGCGGGCGGACAGGATGACGGTGCTTTTGTCATGCCCGGCTTGACCGGGTATCCAGTGAAAGAAGCGTCCGGCGCAGCGGGCAAACAATTGCTGGAAATTCACCACGGCGAGAAAGTAGTCTATAGACTACACTTGTGCTATGCTTCAAATCAAACAAACGGCCACGTTCCGGAAGTGGGAACGCAAGCTTCGCGATCAACGTGCCAAAGCGCTGATTGCGGCACGTATTTTCCGCTTGGCCAATGGGTTGCGCGGCGACGTACAGCCTGTTGGCAAGGGGATCAGTGAGCTGCGCATCCACCACGGTCCCGGCTACAGAGTCTATTTCAAAGAGATTGACATGGGAATCGTCATTCTTCTTTGCGGTGGCGACAAGAGCACGCAGCAGCGCGATATCGAGACCGCGCAGCGGCTTGCAGCAGAGTGGGATGCGTCATGACTGAACAAATATACGATTACGATCCGGCCGCTGCACTCGAAAGTGAAGAGGCAATTGCAGTTTTTCTGGCGGATGCACTGGAAACCGGAGATTCCGCATATGTCGCCAAGGCTCTGGGCGTGGTCGCACGCGCGAAAGGCATGGCAGAGCTGGCCCGGGAGACCGGGCTTTCTCGCGAGCAGTTGTATCGTTCCTTCAGCGAGCGAGGCAACCCTACACTGAAAACGCTATTGGCCGTGACGCGTGCGCTGGGTGTCGACTTGACAACACGGCCACACGAGTCATCAGCGGTGTGCGAGGGCAGTCCGGTTGATTGAACTTCATCTGAGGGCACCTGCTTGCGTGACTACATTCACGTAGAGGACCCGGCCTTCCCCTGCAAGCAGGGACAGGAGGCCAATCGGTGACTGGCCCAACGGCTGATGCTGCCACTTCGGTGCAGCAAGGCAATCGCGCCTTCGAGCGTGGCGATTACGTGGATGCGATTCGCTGGTACGAGCTCGCGATTATCGAGGAGTGTCGTTTGACCCCGGTCCTTGTGCCGAGCATTCGACGTGCGGAGAGCAAGCTGGGCAGCCTTGGGCGCTCGCAGTCCGCCGATGGTTTCCGGATGCCGTTTGCTGCCGAATCTGCCCGAAGCATCAAGTATCTGCAAGGCGGTGCCGGCAGGAAGGAAGGCAGGCCCACGGTCCTGCTCGTCAGTCATGCGGCAGGAAAGCGGCTGTTCGGCGCCGAGCGGAGCCTGCTGGACCTTGCTGCAGCCGCCTGTGAGGGTGCAGGTTGCAATGTCATTGTTTCGCTGCCTTCGCGGAATCGCGATTATATCCGGGCATTGTCGGCC
Organism: Lysobacterales bacterium; assembly: GCA_032250585.1. Lineage (GTDB taxonomy): Bacteria > Pseudomonadota > Gammaproteobacteria > Xanthomonadales > SZUA-36 > JAVVFH01. The sequence continues at coordinate 779 of JAVVFH010000268.1, read as the reverse complement.
CACGCCTGCCAGATCGCTGTACATGAGTATGGCCCGTGGGCGCGCAGCCAACCGGTGGATGGCGGCAGCGTGCAGCAGTTCGAACGTATCATCGAAAGCATGGGTGTGGATCTTGTACATGTCAACACGTTCACGCTGCGCGAGCCGCTGATCGCCGCGAGAGCCTGCGGTGTGCCGGCATTGGTGCACGGCCGCGAAATCATCGAAGACGATATCCATCTGCAGAAGCTCGTTGGCCATGACGGGCGTGTGATCGTTTCGCATATCAATCATCTTGCGAGTCGGATCGTCTCGAATTCGCAGGCCACGCAGGAGGCGATCGATCCCGAGCGCAGGGGATTCGTCCTGCCCAATACCATCGATGTTGATGGCTTTGCGCGTGAGGTACAGGCGCGCGGCCGGCAGCGCTTCAGACGACGGAGGCGGTTGGCGGTGGGGCTCATCAGCTCCAATGTAGCCAAGAAAGGTGTCGAGGATTTTCTATGGCTGGCGGCCGAATGCGAGGGACGAGACATCGATGCACAATTCATTGTGATCGGTCCGCGCAATGCCTATGTCAAGTCTCTTGCCGGGAAGCCAGAATACAGGCAATTGTCCAATGTCCAATTCACGGGCTACATCGCTGATCCGAAAGACGCCATGGCGCGAATCGATGTTGTCTGCAGTTTTTCGCATATTTCCGAATCTTTCGGCCGGACGGTTCTGGAGGCAATGGCGGCTTCCAGTCCCGCGATTGTGTATGATCGCGGTGCATTGCCGGAGCTGGTGGAGGATGGTGA
>JAVVFH010000267.1:0-4722 GCA_032250585.1 Lysobacterales bacterium | reverse complement strand
GTTTCCTGCTGTCGCCCACGGCGGAATACGGTTACCGGCTCGTTGTCGACCTGTTTCCAGACGGCGGTTCAGGCCGGGTGGCGCCCCGTAAGCAGCTGGCGGGGCTGCAGGCACCCAATCGCGACGTCGTGATCGCGATCGACGCGGGCCACGGCGGGGAAGACCCGGGCGCCATCGGCAGTGGGCGCACGCGGGAGAAAGACGTCGTGCTGTCCATTGCGCGCGAACTGAAACGCGCGATCGATGCGGAGCCCGGCATGAGCGGCGTATTGATGCGCACGGGTGATTACTATATCCCGCTGCGGGACCGCTTCGAAAAGGCGCGCGCGCACCGTGCCGACCTGTTTGTCTCCATTCACGCCGACGCCTTCAGAAACCGCCAGGTCGCAGGCAGCTCCGTGTTTGTGCTGTCGCGCAAGGGCGCCAGCAGTGAGTTCGCGCGGCGCCTCGCGGCCAGCGAGAACCGCTCCGACCTCGTCGGTGGTGTCACCTTGAACGACAAGGACGAAATGCTCGCCTCGGTGCTGCTGGACCTGTCGCAAAGCGCGACCATGGAAGCCAGTCACGCCGTCGCCCAGCACGTCTTCGTTTCGCTGGACAGCCTCGGCAAAACGCACAAGCGGCACGTCGAGCACGCCAATTTCATGGTTTTGAAATCGCCGGACGTGCCCTCGATCCTGGTAGAGACCGCCTTCATCAGCAATCCGGACGAGGAACGACGCCTCAACGACCGGGCCTGGCAGCGGCGGATCGCGCGGGCCATTACCGACGGCGTGCAGGATTACTTCTACATGAGCCCGCCCCCCGGTACCTTCATCGCCGCCAACCGTCAGCCCGTTCGCCACCGTGTCGTGCGCGGTGACACCCTGGGCGAAATCGCCAGCCGCTACCAGGTCAGCCTGTATCGCCTGCGCCGCGCCAACGACATCAAGGGCGACGTCATTCGCGTCGGCTCCGAACTGCTCATCCCCACCACCTGACACCACGGCCCCGCAGGCGGGCCTGGCTTGAGCATAAACGAGCCCGGTTCACAACCGCTGCACCAGGATTCATGTCCCGGCTCTCGACAGCGGACCACCGTCCGAATACTCTGAAGCCAACGCTCGCCAAAACCGCTTTGCAATGACGACCATCAAGCTTCTGCCCGATCACCTGGTCAACCAGATCGCCGCCGGCGAGGTGGTGGAGCGGCCGTCGTCGGTGGTCAAGGAACTCATCGAGAACAGCCTGGACGCCGACGCGGGCTGGATCCGGGTCAAGCTGGAGCAGGGCGGTAAGCGCGCCATACGCGTCCATGACGACGGCCGGGGCATGGCGCGGGACGAACTGCCGGTCGCGCTGCAGCGTCACGCCACCAGCAAGATCGCTTCGCTGGACGACCTCGAACAGGTCGTGACGATGGGTTTCCGCGGTGAGGCACTGCCCAGCATCGGTTCGGTGGCGCGGCTCGATCTCGCCTCGCGGCGCGCCGGCGGTGACGCGCACGGCTGGGTCGTGCAAGTGCGCCGCGGTGAGATCGGCGAGCCCGCGCCGCTGCCCATGCAACCGGGCACGCGGGTCGACGTCCGCGACCTGTTTTACAACGTGCCGGCGCGGCGCAAATTCCTGCGCACCGACCGCACCGAGTTCAATCACATCGACTTGCTGCTTAAACGTTTTGCGCTGGCACGCTTCGATGTCGGCTTCGAACTGGAGCACGACGGCAAGAGCGTCAGCGTTCTGGCCCCGGTCGGCAGCGAAGAGGAGGAAGACCTCCGCGTCAGCCGGATCATGGGACAGGAATTTCTCGACCACGCCATCCGCATCAACGAGCAGCGCGGCGGTCTCGGCCTGCACGGCTGGGTCGCCGAGCCCCGCTACAACCGGGCCCAGGCCGATCGCCAGTTCTTCTTCGTCAACGGCCGCGCGGTGCGCGACCGGTTGATCGCCCACGCCGTGCGCACTGCGTTCCAGGACGTGCTGTTTCACGGCCGGCACCCGGCCTTCGTGCTGTTTCTGCAGATTCCGCCGGGCACCGTGGACGTCAACGTGCACCCGCAAAAGCACGAAGTGCGCTTCCGGGACGGCCGTTCCGTGCATGATTTCCTGTTCTCCTCGTTGCACCGGGAGCTGGCGGGCGTCGGCGCAGGCGCCTTGCGGCCCAATGCGGGTTTGGGCGCTGGCCCGGCAGCAGGGCACGAGACGAGCCTGCATGCTGGCTCCGCGCGGGGCGGGGCAGGGGGCGCTTATCCGCACAGCGGCCCCTTCCAGGCAGGCATGAGCCTGCCGGTGAGTGAACAGCTGAGCGCCTACGGACGGCTGCTGGGTGAGCGCCCTGAAAGTGCGTCAAGCGCACCCGGGCAACCTACGGACGAAACCTCGGACATTCCCCCGCTGGGTTATGCCTTGGCGCAGCTGCACGGCGTGTACGTGCTGTCGCAAAACACCAAAGGCCTGGTAATAACGGACATGCACGCGGCCCACGAGCGCATCACCTACGAGCGCCTGAAGTCGCGCCATGCCGAAGACGGCATCCGCGGCCAGCGCCTGCTGGTGCCGGTTGCAGCGCAGCTCAGCGAAGCGGAGCTGGACCTGGCTGCCGGGCACCGTGACGAACTGGCCGCGCTCGGCCTGCGCTTCGACCGCTCCGGCCCGGAAAGCGCCGTGATCCGGGAAGTTCCGACCCTGTTGGCCGGCGCCGATGCGGCTCGGTTGTTCCAGGATGTGCTGGCCGACCTCGGCAGCATGGGCAGCAGCGAACGGGTCGAGACCCAAAGCAACGAAATACTGTCGACGATGGCCTGTCACGGCTCGATCCGCGCCAACCGCCAGTTGACGCTGGCGGAGATGAATGCCCTGCTGCGCGAAATGGAGCGCACCGAGCGATCGGGCCATTGCAACCACGGCCGGCCTACCTGGGTACAGCTCGACATGGGCATGCTGGACCAATTGTTCCTGCGCGGGCGCTGAAGCGCATGCCGAACCGGCCCGCAAAGCCCCCTGCCATTTTCCTTATGGGCCCGACGGCCTCAGGCAAGACCGCGCTGGCCATCGAACTGCGCGAGCGTTTTCCGCTGGACATCGTCAGCGTCGATTCCGCGTTGGTTTACCGGGGCATGGACATCGGCACGGCCAAGCCGGACGCGCAAACCCTGGCCAGGGCGCCGCACGCCCTGATCGACATTCGCGAGCCGACGGAAAACTATTCGGCGGCCGAATTCAGGACAGACGCTTTGCGGGTGATGGCCCGCATCACGGCCGGCGGGCGCGTGCCGTTGCTGGCGGGCGGCACCATGCTGTACTTCAAGGCGCTGGCCCGGGGCCTGGCGCCGCTGCCGGCGGCCAATCCCGGGCTGCGCGCGCGCATCGAACGCGAGGCCGCCGAAGTGGGCTGGCGCACCATGCACGCCGGCCTGGCGGACAAGGACCCGCAAGCGGCCGCACGCATCCACCCGAACGACCCGCAGCGCATCCAGCGCGCGCTGGAAGTCATCGAAATGACCGGCCGCCGGCTGAGCGAACTGCAGCAGACCCACGAGGAACGGGAGTTCGACTACCGCGTGCTTCGCCTGATCGTCTGCCCGCAGCCGCGTTCGGTACTGCACGAGCGCATCGCAAAACGCTTCGAGCTCATGCTGGGACAGGGCTTCCTGGACGAAGTCAGCTCGTTGCGTGCGCGTGGCGATCTTGACCGCGATATGCCGTCCATGCGCTGTGTCGGCTACCGCCAGGCCTGGGCCTTTCTGGAAGGCGAACTCACACGCGCGGAAATGGTCTCAAAAGGGGTGGCTGCAACTCGTCAGTTGGCCAAGCGTCAGTTGACGTGGTTGCGGCAGGAAAGTGGTGCGCTGTGGTATGATTCTGACGACTCGGAGGCGCGCCATCGCGTGTTCAGGGAAGTCGCAAAATTCCTTGAAAATTGATGCCGGTGCACCAACGTATGGGATGACTCGCGACCGGGCGGGCGGCAGCAACGTAAGAAGAATAAAGGAGAGCGGACATGTCAAAAGGTCAGTCACTGCAAGAGCCATTCCTCAACGCGTTGCGCAGAGAGCGTGTGCCGGTGTCTATATACCTCGTGAACGGAATCAAGTTGCAGGGCCAGATCGAGTCCTTCGATCAGTTCGTCGTGCTGCTGAAGAACTCCGTCAGCCAGATGATATACAAGCACGCCATTTCCACGGTCGTGCCGGCGCGCAATGTGCGCATGTCCGAAGATGATGATGAATGACATAATCTGTAAGCGGACTTCAGAAACGAATTTTATCCACGGGTCGCGGGTCCGGCGCACGCCGGATCGGAAGACCGAGAGTCAATCTTTTGTTTGATCGTGCCGAGCGCGGTGACCTGGCGGTCATCCTCCATCCTGAATTCAGAGTCACCGGCCCGGATGCGCTCGATGAGTTCCGGGAACTGGCGCTTTCGGCCGGTGCGGAGGTCGTGGCGGTCGTCACGGCGCCCCGTGACCGCCCGGACGCGCGCTATTTCGTCGGCAGCGGCAAGGTCGAGGAACTCGCCCGGCAGGTCGAGGCGAGCGGTGCCAACGTGGTGCTGGTCAGCCATTCGCTCAGCGCCGTGCAGGAACGGAACATCGAAAAAGCCTGCGGCTGCCGCGTGCTCGACCGCGCCACGCTGATACTGGACATTTTCGCCCAGCGGGCCCAATCCTACGAAGGCAAGCTGCAGGTCGAATTGGCGCAGCTGCGCCATCTTTCGACCCGGTTGATCCGGGGCTGGTCTCAC
>JAVVFH010000266.1:0-4736 GCA_032250585.1 Lysobacterales bacterium | reverse complement strand
GGTTTCGGCGATCGCGCGCTGCATCGAACCGGTCACGCGGTCGGCGTACAGGATGGCCTTGCCGCGCACGTTGCGCGCCGCGCGGCCGATGGTCTGGATCAGCGAGGACTCCGAGCGCAAAAAGCCCTCACGGTCGGCATCGAGAATAGCGACCAGCGAGACCTCGGGCATGTCCAACCCTTCGCGCAGCAGGTTAATGCCGACCAGCACGTCGAACTCGCCCAGGCGCAGGTCACGGATAATCTCGACGCGCTCGACGGTGTCGATGTCCGAATGCAGGTAACGCACCCGCACGCCGTGATCACCGAGGTACTCGGTGAGATTCTCGGCCATTCGCTTGGTGAGCGTGGTCACCAGCACGCGGTCGCCCAGTGCCGTACGCTTGCCGATCTCCGATAAAAGGTCATCGACCTGGTCGGCGACCGGGCGGATTTCGACTTCCGGATCGATCAGGCCGGTGGGCCGCACCACCTGTTCGATAACGTCACCGCCCGAGCGCTCCAGTTCGTACTGGCGCGGCGTGGCTGAAACGAAGATCGACTGCGGCGCACGCGCCTCCCACTCTTCGAATCGAAGCGGCCGGTTGTCCAGCGCCGATGGCAGGCGAAAACCATAATTCACCAGGTTTTCCTTGCGCGAACGGTCGCCCTTGTACATGGCGCCGATCTGCGGAACCATCACGTGGCTCTCGTCGAGCACCAGCAGCGCACCCTGCGGCAGGTAATCGAACAACGTCGGCGGCGATTCGCCGGGGCCGCGACCGGTCAGGTGGCGGGAATAGTTCTCGATGCCGTTGCAATAGCCCAGTTCCAGCAGCATCTCGAGATCGAAACGCGTGCGCTGTTCGAGCCGCTGGGCTTCCACCAGCCGCTGCTGTTCGCGCAGCACCGCCAGGCGCTCCTTGAGTTCGACCGAGATGGACTCCGCCGCATCCAGCACCACCTGGCGCGGCGTCACGTAATGGGATTTGGGGTAGATCGTCATGCGCGGCAGCTTGTTCAGTATTTCGCCGGTCAGCGGGTCGAGCACGACGATGGACTCGATCTCCTCGTCGAACAGTTCGATGCGAATGGCCTGGGCCTCCTCGTCACCGGGGAAAATATCGATGCTGTCGCCACGCACGCGATAGGTGCCACGCCGCAACTCCATGTCGTTGCGGCTGTACTGCATCTCGGCGAGACGGCGCAGGATCGTGCGCTGGTTGATAATCTCACCCTTCGAGACGTGCAGCACCATGCTCAGGTACTGCGTCGGGTCGCCCAGGCCGTAGATCGCCGAGACCGTCGCCACGATGATCGTGTCGGGCCGCTCCAGCAGCGCCTTGGTGGCCGACAGGCGCATCTGCTCGATGTGCTCGTTGATCGAGGCGTCTTTTTCGATATAGGTATCCGAAGACGGTACGTAAGCTTCGGGTTGATAGTAATCGTAGTACGAGACGAAATATTCCACTGCGTTTTCAGGAAAGAACTCGCGGAATTCACCATACAGCTGCGCGGCCAGGGTCTTGTTTGGCGCCATCACCAGGGTCGGGCGCTGCATGTGCTCGATCACGTTGGCAATGGTGAAGGTTTTGCCCGAGCCGGTCACGCCCAGCAGGGTCTGGTGCGCCAGTCCAGACTCGAGGCCCTCGATCAGTTTCGCGATCGCCTGCGGCTGGTCCCCGGCGGGCCCGAAGGGGCTGTGCAGGACGAACGGGCGAACCTTGTCCGCCGGGCGTGTGTCGTTGGCTGAAAGCTGATTCATAAACCCGTCCACCGTCCTGGGTGGAGCATGCAAGCAAACTTGTTATTATAACCTCTTGCCGGACGCAAACGCGCCACGGATAGTTACGCCAGCGTCGGCTTCCAAAACCCCTATCGGAGGACCGTCCGTTGATATCCAGAACCTCCCACCGGGTGGACCAGATAAAGCCATCGGCCACAGTCGCGGTCAGCATGCAGGCCATGAACCTCAGGGCGCAGGGCAAGGACATCCTCTCGCTGGGTTTCGGCGAGCCCGATTTCGATACACCCGAGCACATCCGCGATGCCGCCGTGCTGGCGATCCGCAGCGGCAAAACGCGTTACACGCAAGTGGACGGCACACCCGAACTCAAAGCCGCCATCATCAATAAATTCCAGCGCGACAACGGCCTGGACTTCGAGCCGTCGCAAATCATCGTTTCCAACGGCGCCAAGCAGAGCCTGTACAACCTGATGGTGGCCGTACTGAACGGCGGCGATGAAGTCATCGTCCCGGCGCCGTACTGGGTTTCCTATCCCGACATGGCCAAGCTCGCCGAAGCGGAGCCGGCCATTCTCAGCGCACGCCCGGAAAACGACTACAAGATCACGGCCCGTCAGTTGGAAAATACCCTCAACGAACACAGCCGCATGGTGGTCTTCAACTCGCCGTGCAATCCTACCGGCAAAGTCTACAGCGCGGCGGAATACCGGGTGCTGGGCGAGGTCCTGCTCGAGCACCCGAAAGTGTTCGTGGTCTGCGACGACATCTACGAATACATCTACTGGGGGGATGCGCCCTACCGCACGCTGCTCAACGCCTGCCCGGAGCTCGCCGACCGGACGGTCATCGTCAACGGCGTCTCCAAGGGCTACGCGATGACCGGCTGGCGCATCGGCTACGCGGCCGGCCCCGCGGACCTGATCGCGGCCATGAGCAAAGTGCAGAGCCAGAGCACCTCCTGCGCGGGCTCGGTCTCGCAGGCCGCGGCCACCGCCGCCCTCGAAGGGTCGCAGGATTGCGTGGAGGAAATGCGCCTCTCCTTCCAGCAGCGCTACGAGTACCTCCGCGCCGCGCTGAACGGAATTCCGGGCGTCGAGTGCCCGGCCTGCGACGGCGCCTTTTACGCCTTCCCCTCCTTCCGGGACGTCATCGAGCAAGTGGAGCATATCCGCGACGACCTCGAACTGGCCTCCTGGCTGCTCGACGAAGCCGGCGTGTCCACCGTGCCCGGCTCCGCCTTCGGCGCGCCGGGCCACCTGCGCCTTTCCTACGCCGCCAGCCGGGACTATCTCGAAGACGCCGTCAGTCGCATCCGCAACGTCATCGAAAACAAGCTCGCCTGAGCCCCTTAACCCACCCGCAAGCCATCCTCCTACGCAAAACCCCGCCAAACCCCCATTCCCCGCCACACCGCGATAAGCCAGATTACCGCCATGGATATACACCGCCATGGCACCGGCCGCCGCCTGCAATCCGCCGTCACCGTCCTGGAGTTGCTGGTTACCCTGTCGATTGCCGGCATCCTGCTGGTGACCGGCGTTCCGTCTTTGCAGCAATTTAGCTGGAACCAACAGATCAAAGCCGCCGTGACCGGCCTGCACAGCGATCTGCTGATGGCGCGCAGCGAGGCGGTGCACCGTAACCTGCAGGTGATCGCCTGCCCTGGCGACCCACAGGCCGGCTGCGATGGAAGCAGCGACTGGAGCGCCGGCTGGATCGTCTTTGCCGATGACAGCGGCGACCGCCAGCGCCAGAACGGCGAGCGCCTGGTTCGCCACGGCCAGGGCTTCGATCACCTGGCCGTCACCGGTTCCGCCGGCCGCAGCGAAGTCCGCTTCTATCCGGACGGCAGCACCCCCGGCAGCAACGGCAGCATCGCTTTTTGCAACCTCGGCGGCCCGCCGTCGGCACGACGCCTGATTATTTCCAACCTCGGAAGAATCCGCCGCGAGCGATACCCCGGGATCGACCCGGCGCGCTGCCCGACCGGTTGAAACTCGCGATTGAATTCCAGACCATTCAGCGCCACATTATCTGCAGGCGCGAAATTTCAGCCGGCAGGACTCTTGCGTGCGGTTCGGCGTCCTTGACTCCCCTGCCAAAAGGACGGAAAATACCGCGCCTCGACACCATTCCCCAGTAGCTCAGTTGGTTAGAGCGGGTGACTGTTAATCACTAGGTCGGCAGTTCGAGTCTGTCCTGGGGAGCCAAATAAAACGAAGGCTTGCGTGAATTCGCAAGCCTTTTTTAGTTTGAAAATATTAATTTTTTCTTCCAGTTCAGTATTGGGGTCAGTATCACGCGATCAAAATGGCAATGGGAACCACTTCATTAAGCCGATTTTTCGGGGGAATTTCTCCCACTGCAAATCCGACTCCAAGCGCCCATGCTAAACTTGCAGCCACCCATCCATTACGGGGGTAGCGCATGAGCCGCTCGTTTCTCGCGATCATAACGTTGGTCGGTGCCTTGCTTTGGGCTCCCGCAGCCCTCTCCGAGGATGCGGAAGGTTACGCGCGAATGGCGCGTCAGACCCTGGTCGCATTTGAATGTGCACATCTGGCTGATATGACAGATAAGAAGGCTGAGCATAAGCGACTGTTCGAGTATGGATTGGACCAGGGACGGATAGCGATTGAAGTCATCATTTCCGGAAGGGCCGATTTGGTGGAATTTGAAAACCGGTACCCGATTGACTTCTTTGATCGCGTCAAGGGTCCGAGTGCGGACTTCGCCCTGGGCAGAATATACGAGGCGGTTGGCGATGACTTGTATGAGGAATTGGGGCACACCATGGGTGGTCCAGTCTTACGAAAGGCCACTGCTGAAAACCAGTTCCGCGATGATAACTGTGACCTCATAGGACGGTAGCCTCCAATGCGGACCAGAAAGTTATGGGGCCAGAGCGGAGCTGTGCCGGGCTGGGACATTTAAGTCAGGGTGATAATGGCATTCCTTCAACGAATGACGTAACATGACACGCAAACATAAATCTACTGCGACCACGCCAC
>JAVVFH010000265.1:0-4763 GCA_032250585.1 Lysobacterales bacterium | reverse complement strand
CCATGCGCAATACCTTGTTACGCACGTCCTCGAGTTCCTCGTCGAACTGCTGGGAAATGTGTTGTCCGAGATTCAGCTTGTCCATCGTTCCTTCCCTGTTCAGCCGTAGCGGCCGGTAATGTAGTCCTCGGTGCGCTTTTCCCGCGGGTTGGTGAACACCTGGTCGGTCTGACCGTACTCGACCACTTCCCCAAGGTACATGAAGGCTGTCTTGTCCGATACCCGCGCCGCCTGCTGCATATTATGCGTCACGATAATGATCGTGTATTGCTGTTTGAGATCATGAATGAGCTCCTCGACCTTCAGGGTCGAAATCGGATCGAGCGCCGAACAGGGCTCGTCGAGCAGGATCACTTCCGGCTGCACCGCGATCGCGCGGGCGATTACCAGCCGCTGCTGCTGGCCCCCGGACAGGCCGAACGCGGGCTCCTCGATGCGGTCTTTCACCTCGTCCCACAGGGCGGCCCCCTTCAGCGCCCACTCGACGGTTTCGTCCAACACCCGCCGCTTGTTGATCCCCTGGATGCGCAGGCCGTAGGCGACGTTCTCATAGATCGACTTGGGAAAGGGGTTGGGTTTTTGGAACACCATACCCACGCGCCGCCGCAGTTCCGCCACGTCGACGTTTCGATCCAGTATGTTTTGGCCCCGCATCAGAATTTTGCCGTCCGTGCGGCAGCTGTCGATCAGGTCGTTCATGCGGTTGAAACAGCGCAGCAGCGTCGACTTCCCGCAGCCGCTGGGGCCGATGAAGGCCGTTACCTGTTTTTCGACGATGTCCAGCTCGATATCGCTCAACGCCTTGACCGGCCCGTAAAATAAATCGAGATCCTCGACCCGGACCGCGACGCTGCCGTCCGGCCGGACGCGCGGCGGCCGGTCTTCCCCGGGCGGTGATTCCAGTACCAGCTGATTCGAGTCGCTCATGCTTCGAGTCCTTTGTATTTCTCACGCAGCCCGTTTCGCACGCGGATGGCCACCAGGTTCAGCAACAGGATCACGATAATCAGCAACAGCGCGGTGGCATAGACCAGCGGCCGCGCCGCCTCGACATTGGGGCTCTGGAAGCCGACGTCGTAAATGTGAAAACCGAGGTGCATGAATTTCCGTTCAAGATGCAGGTAGGGATAGTTTCCGTCCAACGGCAGGGACGGCGCCAACTTGACGACGCCCACCAGCATCAGCGGCGCCACCTCCCCCGCGGCACGCGCCACCGCCAGGATCAGACCGGTCATGATACCCGGGCTGGCCATCGGGATCACGGTGCGCCAGAGCGTTTCCCACTGCGTGGCCCCCAGCGCCAGGCTGCCCTCGCGCAGCGAGCGGGGAATTCTCGCAAGTCCCTCCTCGGTGGACACGATAACCACCGGTAGCGTCAGCAGAGCAAGCGTCAACGCAGCCCAGAACAGGCCGCCGGTGCCAAAGGTCGGCGACGGCAGCGCTGCCTCGAAAAACAGTTTGTCGATGCCGCCGCCCAGCGTGTATACGAAAAAGCCGAGGCCGAATACACCGTAGACAATGGACGGCACGCCCGCCAGGTTGTTGACAGCGATGCGGATGGTGCGGGTCAGCGGCCCCTGGCGCGCATACTCCTTCAGGTAAACGCCGGCCACGACACCGAAAGGCGCGACCACGACGGTCATCAGCAGCACCATCAGGACGGTGCCGAAAATGGCCGGGAACACCCCGCCTTCGGTATTGGCCTCGCGGGGATCTTCGCTGACGAAATCCCAGGCTTTGACGAAATAATGAAGCACGCGTTCGAAGCCACCCATGGCGTTCGGCTTCCAGGCGTCGATAATGACCGCCAGCGACATTTCCACTTCCTGTCCGTCGCCGGTTTGCGCGATCACCGTGTCGCGCCGGATGCTTTCGTTCAGCTGGAACAGCTCCGACTCCAGTTCGCGGTACTGCGCGTTCAGCTGCTGCCTCTGGAGGCTGAGCTGCTCGTAGGGCTCAGGCGCCTGCACGCCCTTGAGCTGCAATTTACGCTCTTCCAGCCGCAAGCGCTCCAACTGGTAGTTGATGCTGCCGATGGCGCCTTTCTCAAGTTCCTCGATCTGCTCGCGCAGCCGCGTCGCCCGCTCCAGCGCCGCCTGGAATTCAGACCACAGCTCAGCGCTTTGCAGCGCTTCGCCGTCGCGTTCCAGCCCCACCACCCGTCCGAAGAACATGCCCCACTCTTCGCGCTCCATCACGACCATGCTCAGGGGTCGGGTTTTCTGCACGATGGCCGGTGCGATGATCCAGCGGAAATCCTCGCCGCTGCTGTCGCGGTTGCCGGTTTTGAGCAGGATGCGCTCGACCGTTTCGATGCCCGGATCGATCTCGAGCCCGGATTCACGCAGGCGCGAGGCCTTGACGTCCTCGCGGTCGCGCATCTGCCCGACCAGCGTGATCCGTGCTCCATCCTGGGGCTGATAGGCGATTTCGTACACGGCGCGCGGCCAGAAATGCCCGGCGCCGCGGAAGGCAATCAACAGGACCAGGCCGACGACCAGCAGGATGCAGGCACTGACGGCAGCGGAATTGAGCCATACCCAGGGCGCCCCGCCCCGCATCCAGTTCCTGAACGTCATGATCGGCGCAACCTCACAGTGAACTGTATTTTTCGCGCAGGCGCTGACGGACGAGTTCCGCGCCGGTGTTCACCACGAAGGTAAACAGGAACAGCACCAGGCCGGCAAGAAACAGTACCCGGTAATGCGTGCTGTTGACTTCCGACTCCGGCATCTCCACCGCGATGTTGGCCGCCAGGGTCCGCATGCCTTCGAACAGGCTCCAGTCCATGATGGGGGTATTGCCGGTCGCCATCAACACGATCATGGTCTCGCCGACGGCACGCCCCAGACCGATCATCAGGCCGGAAAAAATACCCGGACTGGCGGTGGGAAGCACTACCTTCACCAGCGTCTGCCAGGGCGTGGCGCCGAGTGCCAGCGAGCCATTGGAAAGCGACCTGGGAACGCCGAAAATCGCATCCTCGGCGATCGAGAAGATCGTCGGAATCACGGCAAAGCCCATCGCGCAGCCCACCACAAGGGCATTTCTCTGATCGTAGGAAATGCCGGCCTCTTCGCTCAGCCAATCGCGGAAATCACCCTGAAAAAACAGCGCCTGCACGGGGTCGGCGACCCCCATCGCGAGCATTCCCAGCAACACCAGCAGCGGAACCTGCAGCAGCGGCTCCCAGCCTTCGGGAACCCAGGTTTTAAACCGGCCGTCGTAGCCGTGCCACAGCCAGGCCGTCAACAGCAGACCGGGCGGCACCAGCAGAACGATCATGAAAATGTCCGCCAGATTGTCTTCTACCCACGGCGCAAACCAGAGCCCGGCCAAAAAACCCAGGATCACGGTCGGCAGCGCCTCCATGATCTCGATGCCGGGCTTGACCCACTTGCGCAGGGCGGGCGACATGAAGTACGCGGTGTACGCGGCGCCCATCAGGGCCAGCGGGATGGCGAACAGCATCGCGTAAAAGGCGGCTTTCAGCGTGCCGAACACCAGCGGCGTGAGGCTGAATTTGGGCTCGAATTCGTTGGTGGCGGCCGATGACTGCCAAACGTATTCGGGCTCCTGGTAGTTCTCGTACCATACTTTTCGCCAGATCGACGCAAAGGAGACACCCGGATGCCGATTGTCGATCGCCATCCGCAACAGTTTCCCGCCCGGTGCTTCCAGCAGCAGCTCGTTGGCGCGGGGCGCAAGGGCCAGCTCCAGCGGCCTCGCATCGCCCAGCGACTCTTCGTGTATGCGGCGCCCCGAGGTACTGTGGAAAATCGCCAACCGGCCGTCCGCGTTCAGCGTCAGGAACCCCTTGCGCCGCTGCTCGGGCACGATCCGCACGACCGCGCCGTCGCCGCTCATCTCGAATTGCCGGATCAACTCCAGTTCGAAGCCGCCGTCGGGCCCACGGACCGGAAACAGCTGGCTGATCGTTCCGGACTGGTCTCCGGCCAATACCGAGATGCCGCCCAGCAGCATCGTCATCGAGGTGATTCCCCCGCCTCCGGGATCCACTATCTGCAGCGGTTCCAGCGCCGGCAGGCTGAAAAAATGGATGCGTCCGTCGGCATCGCCCAGGTACAGCCATCGCTGATTGCCGCTGACGGCAAGCGTCGTCACGTTAAAGCCGGGGTCTAACTGCAAGGCCCGCGACTCGAGCGTGATGTCGCCACTCAGGAAATTTTCGCTCTTGTCCGCGTAGGTCAGAAACACCTGGCCGGCGGCCGTGGCGGCAGCGATCACCAGCGCGCTGTCGCCGTCGGAAAAGGCGAGATCGACCAACTCGCCCGCCGGCACTTGCAACAGCGGCTGTTCGCCATAGGGAAATTCGATCGTGGGGTGAATCTTGCGCGTTTCTACGCCGCCGGTGAAGCGCGTTTCATAACGATGGCGGAACACCAAAACACGGCCGCCGGTCGTTGCGGCCGCAACGGTTCCGTCGCGCTGGATGGCTTCGCGGGCCAGTTGCAGGCGCGCATCGTCGTCCATCGGCAGGCGCAGCGATTCGATGCTGCGCCCGTTCTGCACTTCGAAAAATTCGGCCAGACCGCTGTCGGCAAGCCGCAAACCGATTTCCCGCTGCTCTTCCAGCGACAGGTAAAGCGAAGGGCTGGCGGACTGATCGCCCACGGTTACCGGGTCCAGCATGCGGGTGTCCGCGGACAGGAAGAGCGGAAAGACAACCCAGATCAGGTAGAAGAAAATGAGTACCACGGCGAAGATCACGCCGACCCCGCCAATCGCGATCAGCCAGCGCA
>JAVVFH010000264.1:0-4771 GCA_032250585.1 Lysobacterales bacterium | reverse complement strand
CCACCACCAGGTCGTAGAACGTCTGGGGTTTCAGCCGCGGCAGGGTGGCCATCTGTGCCCGGCTCTCGACCTGGAACACCCCCACCGAGTCGGCCCGGCACAGCATGGCGTACACCTCCGGGTCCTCGGCCGGGATGGTGTGCAGCTCCCACCGCTGCCCCTCGTGCCGCGCGACCAGGTCGAACGCGTACCGCAGGGCGGAGAGCATGCCGAGCCCGAGCAGGTCGATCTTCACCAGCCCGACGTCCTCCAGCGCGTCTTTGTCCCACTGCACGACGACGCGCCCCGGCATGGTGGCGGGCTCCGTCGGCGCGCGCGCGGCGAGGGGCGCGCCGGTGATGATCATGCCGCCGTTGTGGATGCTGAGGTGGCGCGGGAAGCCGCGGATCGCCTGCGCCAGCTCGACGAGGTGCGCGACGGGCGAACCCGGCTCCGGCTCCGCGAGCCCATCCACCTCCCGCACGTCCTCGAAATCCTTGCGGTTGACGGACTTGGCTGCTGCGTCGACGAGCTGGGGGGGCAGCCCGAGCGCCTTGCCCACGTCGCGGATGGCGCTGCGCGGCTTGTAAGTGATCACGGCGGCAGCCAGCGCGGCGCGGTCGCGACCGTATTTGCGGTAAATATACTGGATGACCTCTTCGCGCCGTTCGTGCTCGAAATCCACGTCGATGTCGGGTGGTTCGTCGCGTTCGCGCGAGATAAAACGTTCGAACAGCATGTTCATGCGCGCCGGATCGACCTCAGTGATGCCCAGGCAATAACATACGGCCGAGTTGGCAGCCGAACCGCGCCCCTGGCAGAGAATACCGCGGCTCCTGGCGAACTTGACGATATCGTAGACGGTGAGGAAATAGGACTCGTAACCGAGCTCTTCGATCAGCTGAAGTTCTTTTTCGATCTGTGCACGCAGTTCCGGAGAAATCGAAAAATTCCATCGCTCGCGAATCCCGGCTTCGGTGAGTTCGCGCAGGTATGCGCTGGCGCTCATGCCTTTGGGCACCACTTCGCGGGGATAGCGGTATTTCAGCTGGTCGAGCCGGAAGCGGCAGCGCTGCGCGATGACGATGCTTTGCGCGAGCAGTTCGGCCGGAAACAGCTGCGCCAGGCGCTCGCGACTGCGCAGGTGGCGTTCGCCTGAAGACAGGCTGCGGTACCCCAGATCCGCGACGCTGCAGCCGTGCCGGATGGCGGCCAGGGTATCGTGCAGCATGCGCCGCGAGCGAACGTGCATTTGCGCATCGCCGCAGGCGGTCACCGGCAGTCCGGCGGCCCGGGCGGTGGCGAGCAGGCTCTGCATGCGCCGTTTGTCGTCCGGCCCGAGGTGGAGACTGACCCCCAGCCAGCAACGATCCGGGAAATAGGCGGTCAGCCAGTGCGCGCCCAACAGATCGTCCTCCGCCACCGGCAGCCACAGCGCCAGGCAGCGGTCCAGCCCGCGCTCGAAGCGGGCGTCGGGCAGAGCGTATTCGCCCTTCGGCGCGTTCCGGCGGCCCTGCGATATCAGGCGGCAGAGCTGGGTGTAACCGGTATGATCCTGCGGCAGCAGTATCAGCCGGGAACCATTTTCCAGCCGGAAACTGCTGCCAGGAATGAATTCGATAGACTGCCCGCGCTGCGCGCAGCGTCGCGTCTCTTCCAGCGCCCGTACCACACCCGCCATCGAGCATTCGTCGCTGAGCGCAAGTGCGCTGTAACCCAACACGGCCGCGCGCGCCACCAGTTCCTGGGGATGTGAGGCGCCGGTCAGAAAACTGAAGTTGCTGACGCAGGCCAGTTCGGCATAAAGGGGTAGCTGCTGCATACTATATAAGTATACAGTAAATGAAGAAATCTGCTTCGGCTGCGAAACGACTTTCAGCGCTGCTTAATGTATCTCCCGCGTGTCAGCGGCCGTTCATCGGCGAAGACCGACCCGGGTCATGCCACGCCGCAGTAGCGCCGGGCCCCTTCGTTTCAGGCCTGGGGTTCTCTCTGTTCACGTGAAACGGCGCCGGTCAGCACCAGTTTCATGCCGTCCTCAAAGGAAATGTCCACGGGTGTCAGGCAGGAGCGCGGCAGGAACAGGGTATAACCCCCGATCTGGTAGCTCATCGGCAGGTACACCGCGATCGGCTCTTCGACCGTCAGTTCCAGCGGCAGCCTGCTGAAATCCTCGCGCGTAACGAAGCCGAGTTGCTCGAATTCCTGGCCGGGCAGTCGCACCAGCACGACTTTACTGAGTGCCATGCCGGCGCCGGGGCTGAAGTAGCCGATAAAATCCTTGATGGCGGAATATATGGTTTTCACCAACGGCAAGCGGTTGATGATCCGGTCGCCAATGGCGAACAGCCTCTGAAACAGCAGCACGTGGCTGAGCAGACCGATCAGTAGCGTAATCGCCACACCGGACAACAGGCCCATGCCGGGCACGTACCAGCCCTCGGGCAGAGCGCTTGCCAGCAGTCCGCCCATCAGGCGTTCGGCACCGCGCGCCATCCACCAGAAAATCGCGATCGTCAGGGCCGTCGGAATGACGACGGCCAGGCCTTGCAGGAACAATTTGCCGATGGTGTTCATAAGCTATCCACGCATCCATTCTTGCCGAGTCGGATTTGCGCCGTGTTGCTGACTCCTGCCTCGGGGCCAGATGGTGTTGTCCGTCAGATACCGACCTTCGCCAGTGTATCCATGATTTCTCGCAGGAAGCGGTCGGCCACCGGGTGATCGGCGGCAAAGCGGGCCTGAATTGACTTGGCCCGGTCTATCGCACTGGCAAAATCGTGGTCGTCGCTGTGCGGATCCACCAGGCGGTTGATCTCTTCATCGAGTTCGCGCACCAGGCGCAGCGTTTCGGGATCGACTTCGTCGGTGTTTTCCAGTTCGTCATGCAGTCTGGCCAGCAGGTCCTGCAGTTGCTTGTCTTCCATCAATGGGCTCACGGTGTTTGCAATGCTTACTTTACCACTTGGCACCGCTGCGGACAGCCACCGAACGTCCGTGTCGGGGCTCAAGACCGAAGCGTGACGAGGTCCGAGCTCTAACCTTTACCCGTCCTGCCCAGCCACCGCCGCACGCGGTCCTCGTAATCAGCGTATTCGTCACCGAAGTTTTCTCGCAGTGCCCGCTCTTCCGCGCGGATCTGGAGGCGATTCATCCAGACGACGAAACCGGCGGCCAGGGCGAGCGAGACGAGGCTGGAAAGGAACAGCGCCCACGCCAGCAGGGCCAGCAGCAGCGCAAGGTACATGGGGTTGCGGCTCAGGCGAAAGACGCCGGTGGTGACCAACACCGATGTTTTGTCCGGACGCAGCGGATCGAAGCCCGTTCCGGCGTCGTGGAACGCCCGCAGGCTGAGCAAGCCGAGCACGAAGCCGGCCAGCAGCAGCAGGACGCCACCGCCGATGCGCAGCCAATCGGGGAAGTTGAAAACCGTGCCCATTTGCGCAACGCCCCACATCAGCGCGGCGAAGGCCAGCGTCACCAGCACTGGGGGCACTTTGCGTTCCAGCCACCTCGGGAACGATCCGGAGAAGGCTTGCGGGAAAGGTTGAGGCTGGCGGTCCGCGGTTTCTTTCGCCGCTGCTGCGCCTTCTTGTGGCTTGGTTTCTTCTGACGTAACCCGCCCGGTAGCGCCATCCCTGTCGGTATCCGAATTGCGTGCCGGACGCCCCAACGCCTCGCAGGCCGCCCGGTAGCCTTCCCCGATCAGGTCATTGACGGCGGTCGTGTTGATGCGGCTGTAGGCATTGAGTTCCGGTGTGATCAGCAGGTCCGCCTCGTCGGTGATGATGCGCGTGGCGTTGTCCAACGCGATGTCCAGCGAGTTCAGCAGCACGTCGAGCAGGCCGTCCGGTTTGCGATATTCGCGTTTCGCGTTGAGATCCACTGCAATCACCTTCTCCGCGCCCATCCCGCGCAGCGGCGAGATGGGCACGTTTTCCACCAGGCCGCCGTCCACCAGCATGCGCCCGTCGACCTCGACCGGCGCGACGATGCCCGGGACACAGGAACTGGCAATGATGGCCTGGGCGGCGGAGCCCTTGGTCAGCACGATTTTGTCCGAACTGCCGATGTCGGTGGCGATGATTGCCAGCGGGGTTTCGGCGTCCTCGATGCGAACGTCGCCGACCGCTTTTTCGAACTGCCGGCCCATCTTTTCGTTGGAGAGCAGTCCGTATCTCGAAACCGACAGGCTGGACATATCGAGCCAGTCGAGTTCGCGGGCAATGTCGGCGATTTCGTCGGATGACTTGCCGAAGGCATGGAGTGCAGCGATCATGGCGCCGATGCTGGTGCCCGAGATGGCGCAGATTTCGATTCCGGCTTCATCCAGTGCGCGCAGCACGCCGATGTGGGCCGCACCCAGGATTGCCCCTCCGCCGAGCGCCAGTCCAACCCGGTCGCCCTTGCTGATTTCCGTCATCGTGTTTTTCCGGCGTTGTTTGTCTTTAGTCCACCTTGATGAATTATGCGGGTTAGCCCGACTGGTGCAATGTTCGGGTTGGCGGATTCACCATAAACAGGTATTTCGTTACCAACAAGCGATAGCGTCATGTTTTCAGGCAAAAACCCCGTGCAGGTACCAACCGTGCCGGGGTTTGTATTCGCGAAAGGCCCACAACGTGCTGCCGTGGGCATCGCGCACGATGAAATAATCGCGCCGGCAGTCGTGGCCGTCCCACCAGCCACTTTCGATGCGTTCGGGCCCGGCGAGTATTTCGTAGTTCTCGATCGCGCAGCGCCGGGGCTTGGGCAGCAGCCAGACGGGCCGGTGCGACTGCGCGGCGCATGC
>JAVVFH010000263.1:0-4773 GCA_032250585.1 Lysobacterales bacterium | reverse complement strand
AGCCCGCCGCCGCGAAGAGGCGCCCATGCAGTTCCGCCACGAAGAAGCCCGCGCCATGCCCGCGCCCGACCCGCAGCCGGGCCCCGAAGCCAGGCAGCCCTTCATTCGCGAAGGCCGCAAAGTAGGCCGCAACGAACCCTGTCCCTGCGGTTCCGGCAGCAAATACAAACACTGCCACGGCAAGCTCGACTGACCTGCAGTCATCGCGGCCATTGTAGGAACAGCCATTGTGGGAGCGGCTTCAGCCGCGATCCCCTCCCTTCTCCAGGGCCAAAGCCAAATAACATTCATGCAGCGCATCAACCTTCCCCTCAAGCTCCTCCAGACTCCCCTCGTTCACCAGCACATCGTCCGCCAGCGCTAGCCGTTGCGCCCGCGACGCCTGCGCGTCGAGGATCGACTGCGCCTGTCCGCGGCTGACCTGGTCGCGTTCCATCACGCGTTCGATCTGCAGCCGTTCCGGGGCGTCGACCACCAGCACCCGATTCACCCAGGGGTAGCGAGAGGACTCGGCGAACAGCGGGATGACGAGGATGCAATAGGGCGCGTCCAGCGCGAAAACCTGCTCGCGCGCCTCGGCGGCGATCGCCGGGTGCAGGATGGCCTCGAGGCGCGCGCGGCATTGCGGGTCGGCGAAAACGGCTTCGCGCATGCGCCGGCGGTCGAGCCGGCCGTCCTGGTCGATAAATTCCGGACCGAACTCCAGCGTGATCCGCTGCAACGCGGGCTGCCCGGGCTCGACGACCTGGCGGGCGATCACATCGGTATCGACCACGCCGGCGCCGAGCTCGGCGAAACGGCGTGACACCGCGGTTTTGCCCGAAGCGATGCCGCCGGTGAGCACGACGACGAAGATTTCCGGGGATTGAGGGTTAGGTGCTTGAATGTTCAGTTCCTGTTCAAGGACACTCAACCCCATCTTATCAGCGACCCAGGCCATTGACCTTACGAATCAAGCTTCAGTGACAGCTGCGTCAAGCCGCTGTCGCCTTATATTCACGATCTCAGCGGCGCATTGAGCGTCGATGGAGCCAGTACGGGACAACAAAAAACATCACCAATCCAAACGCCGCAGCCACCGCGCCCTTTATCAGCCTGAAAACCCATGGGGACGGGTATTCAGCCGCGAACCACAGCAGCGAGATATTCCAGGCAACAGCCATCAGTTTGGAGGCAATAGCGGCGTAAGCGACAATCAAAACAACGCCCATCGAGAGCCCGATCACATCTGACTTTGCTTGTGTACCCGCAGGTGCTTCAGGATCCTCGCGCAGCAATTTGCCGTAAAGAGACTTATAAGCGGTCGGCGTATCAGGCAGGCGCCTGAACAATCGCCCCCACGCCCAGTTCTGGGCCAGGAACATCAGGGCAGTAAACAGCGCTGCCATGAGAATCAGCCCCGGCCAGCCAAGACCGAATCGCTGCACCAGGATATTCGCCTCCCGGGCCAGCCCGGGGCTGAGTAGATACGTGCTCGCGAGGTCGACCAACTGCGCCGCCCCATAAATAAGCGTACTGACAGTGGCAAAGACCACGGGCTTTTGCCGGTTTGGGCTCATTTCGCAGGTTTCAAGCAGTTTCTCCAACGCAGCTTGACACGGCTGCCTCGCCCCGGCACATCATCCCATAATATAACATTGGATCGTGCCGAGTCTGCAGCGCGATCTTCTCCCGGCGCGTCAATTAAAGACGGCCGCCCCATTCGCTAACTCCGCCAAAGGCACGGCTTCTACGTGTTCAGCCACTCGAAAGCGTCGGGTACCCGGATACAGGATGGCAACCCGCTCCAATCCCAGGTCCTGCAGTGCAATCTTGATCGAAGGTGTGAAGCGCGGCGCGTCGGCGCGTTTGCACTCGACGCCGAGCAGACGATCGCCGCGGCGCAGAACCAGGTCGATCTCGGCCCCCTGGTGGGTCGCCCAGAACCAGGCGTCTTCATGCGGTTCCGTGCGCAGTAGCTGTTCGATGGCAAACCCTTCCCAGGAGGCGCCCACTTTGGGATGATTGACCAGAGCATGGGTATCGCCGATTCCGAGTAACAGGTGGAGCAGGCCGCTGTCGCGAACATAGATCTTTGGCGACTTTACTTGCCGTTTGCGCAGGTTCGCGTGCATCGGTTGCAGCTGGCGGACCATCAGTGCATCGGACAGCAAATCCAGGTAACGCCGCGTGGTGGATTCAGCCACCCCCATTGCGCGCGCCGGCTCGGCGGCGTTCCAGGTCTGGCCATGGTAGTGCGCGAGCATGGTCCAGAAGCGGCGGAGTGCGACGGCCGGAACTCGCACGCCCCATTGAGGGAGATCGCGCTCCAACAGGGTTTGCACAAAATTCTGTCGCCAGCCGAAACTGTCTTCCTCGCTTTCCGCCAGAAAGGACAGCGGGAATACGCCGCGGCGCCAGGCTTGCCCGATGCTCTCGACCCCAAGTTCGGCCAATGAGAAGCCGCCCATGACGACCTGTTCCACTCGCCCGGCGAGGCTTTCCGAACCCTGCCTCAGCAGGTCGCCAGACGCACTCCCCAGGATCAGGAATCGCGCCGCGGCCTCCCTGCGATCAGCTAGCACACGCAACGCCGGAAACAGGTCAGGGCGACGCTGAATTTCGTCGATGACGATCAGTCCCTGCAACGGACTCAAAGCCGTCATCGGCTCATCCAGGCGGGCCAGGCTGGCCGGGTCCTCGAGATCGAAGTAGTTGGGAGAATCCTCGCGCACAAGCTGTCGCGCCAGCGTCGTTTTGCCACACTGTCGCGGACCGGTCAGAATCACGACCCGGCTGCGCCGCAACGCCGTCTTCAGTTTGTCGACAATGGCGTCCCGTTCAATCATAGCGGTCACTTTACCATGAAAAGACGTCATCCAATAGCGGAGTTTCATGGTATAGCGTTTCCGCTGAAACGTCTCGGCCTTCCTTCAGGCCTGATTTTTGACGGGGATCAATACGCAGCTGCATCCAGTCTCTGAGCCGGTGCCAGGGCAATCCGCAGCGATGACAACAGGGCGCTTTTGAGAGTCATCAGCGGCACCGACTCCACAGTCGATTTGCCAACTTGCAACAGCTACCGGACGCAGTCCAGGGAATTTGTCGCGGACCCGTTCGCGGGCGGCGCCCAGTACCAGGCCGCATTTCCAGCCACCGGAAGGTGGCGGCATCGACGTGGGCGGCCAGTTCGGTGATGCGGTCCTCGAGGTCCTGGATGCGCAGGGCCATCTTCCGGCGTCCCAGTCTACCCGCCAAAGCCGTTGATCACTGCGCCCAGCCGACCGACCTAAGCCACGCGTCGCGCTTTCGCCGCCTTGTCCAGATCGTACGTCGCCTGCAGGTTCATCCACACCTTGGGTGAGGTGCCGAGCGCCTCGGCCAGGTCCAGGGCCGCGGCCGCAGTTATCCCCCGCTTGCCCTTGATTAGCTCGTTCAAACGCGCCCGGGTCCAGCCCAGCCGGGCCGCAAACGCGGTCTGCGAGAGATGCAGAGGTTCGAGGAATTCCTCGAGCAGAATCTCGCCGGGGTGAAACGGATTAGTTGGTTGTTTGCTCATCGCATCGGTTTCAATCAATGATAAACGACGATCTGTACTTCGAAGGCGTTGCCGTTCTGCCAGCGGAAAACAAGGCGCCATTGATCGTTGATTCGAATTGAATGCATATCCGACCAATGACCCTTGAGACGCTCCAGGCGGTTACCGGGAGGCACCCGCAGGTCCTTCAATTCGGCCGCCTCGTGCAAGTAGAACAGTTTGCGCCTGGCTGTCCGGCGAAGTTCGGGGGAAATGCCCGCGTGACCTTCGTCTGACGATCATCGAACAGGTCTTCCGCCAAGGCGTTTCCGAAGGACATGATCATGTTAGCATATTATCGGAAGGCGATAACAACGTCTGTAGGAATTCGGCTCTGCCGCAAGCCATAAATGCACTGCTCTGTTGTGATTATCATCACCGGAGCCCTGCGCCTCAGCAAGCGGGACAAAGCCGAATCCTAAGCAGCGATGCCTTCCAGCGTCACGTGCTGAACGTCGGTCCGTGCACTGGCGTGTTCGAAGGTAATCGCGCAGACATTTCCCCTGGCATCGAGATCCAGCACCGTGTTTTCGTCCAGGTCTTTGGACTCGGCAATCCCGTGCTGACTGAACTCGATATAAAGCGTGTCTGTCTCTGCGAAGTATTTGACTTTCATGGCTTAAATCCGCGATCAAAAAAGGCATTATGTACTGTTTCACCGTCCGCAAGCAGAATCACCCGCAGGAAGCGGCCTTCATACGCCTCCACCTTTGTCCAGCGCCCCGTTCTGGATGGTCCGCCGGTCGTGCTGAAACCTACTCGTACACCGAATGTTCCAGAACTTCGGAAACCCACTGGTTGATGCTCTTGTCTTCGGACGCAGCGCGGGCTGCTACTTCCTGGTGCAGACGTGGTGGAATCCTGAGATTGAAGCGGCCGGAAAATTCCTTGGTGGGGTTGATCTGTTTCTCCTGGCAGACTTCCAGAAACACATTGAGAGAGTTCTTGAATTCCCTGCACAAGGCGGCCGGTGAGGTGCCGTAAAAATCCGCGCTGCCGTTGAGCCCAAGAATTTCGCCCCGAAACTGGTCCAGCTCCGGATCGTACTCAATTTTGGCCTTGTAACCACCCAATTCCATAATGTTCACGGTTGTACCTCGTAATAATCCAACCATTTCCGGATGCTCGCGATTGCGCCCTTGTCAGTCTGTGGCGACGGATGGGGCCGGTGGAACACGCGCATCTCTCCAAACAGCACCACCGCAACTCTAGCAGCC
>JAVVFH010000262.1:0-4775 GCA_032250585.1 Lysobacterales bacterium | reverse complement strand
GCGAAGGGGCCGATTTCCACTACTCGCTGGACGGCGGCGCGACGCAGCATGCCCTGTTTACCGTCGAGGCCACCGGCCCGGGAGAGACCCAAACCTTTACCCTGCCCGACGGCACCGCCGGCGCGGTGCGCATCGAACTGCGTGACGCGCAACAGGCGAAGGGCGAGGCGGTTGACAGCGTCCACGTCGACCACCTGCTGATCACCTCTTACACGCAATCCGCAGAAGCCCCCGCAGCGCCCTCCGAACTGACGATCGGCCGGGTGACGCCCGACAGCGTAAGCCTCGGTTTTACCGACAATTCCAAAGACGAATGGGGCTTCGAGATCTGGCGCAAGGACTCCGCTGCAGCGCCGGTCGACTGCAACGACGGCGCCGTGGTCGGCACAGCCGCGGCCGCTGCCGGCCGCGGCGGCAGGATCGATTACAGCGACCTCAGCGTGGCGCCCGGCAGCAGCTACTGGTACCAGGCGACATCTTTCAACGACGGCGGTGACACCGGCTGTTCCGGCGCCGTTCAGGCCGTTACACCGGCAAGCCCGGCATCCTCGCTGACGGTGAGCGCCTACAAGGTCAAGGGCACACAGCGGGTAGACCTGCAGTGGTACGGCATCGGTGGCACCAATGCCGTGATTTTCCGCGACGACGTGGCAATCGCGCCGGCACACGCCGGCGACGTTACGGCCACCGACGACATTGGCAGGAAGGGCGCCGGGAGCTACCTCTACCGGGTGTGCGAGACCGCAGACCGGATCAACTGCACGCCGGAGGCAACGGCTGTTTTCTGATCCCGGGCCGATTCCCGGGACCCGGCACCCCGCCGCGGCGCTCCGGACCCTTGTGGGAGCGGCTTCAGCCGCTCCCACCGGCCGGCCGCGGTACCGGCTCCAACCGCAGGATTGGCGACAGCTTGCCGTCACGCCCGTCGATGGCGATGTAGACCAGGCCATCCGGCCCGACCCGGACTTCGCGGACCCTGCCGACCCCCCGCACCAGTGTCTCCTCGCGGACTACCTCGGTGCCCGCCAGTTCCGGCAGCGTGATGCGCTCGCCCGACAACCCGCCTGCCAGCAAGTGTCCCTGCCACCACGCAAACGCATCCGCTTCGTACAGGGCCAGCCCGGATACCCCGATCGACGGCACCCAGACCTTCTCGGGTTGGGCCATGCCTTCGCGGTGCGTGCCCTCGTGAATGGCGGTGCCCGTACGGTAATTGACGCCGTAGCCAATCACCGGCCAGCCGTAGTTGGTGCCGGCTTTCAGCAGGTTCAGTTCATCGCCACCCTGCGGCCCGTGCTCGGTAATCCAGACATTGCCATTCGCCGGGTCGATGATCAGCCCCTGGGCGTTGCGGTGCCCGTAGGTCCAGATCTCCGGCAGGGCGCCCGCCTGCCCGACGAAAGGGTTGTCGGCCGGAACACTGCCGTCCTCGTTCAGGCGCACCACTACCCCGTAGTGATTGGAAAGATCCTGCGCGGGGTGCGCCTTGAGGTCACCTGTCGGCGGAACCTGCCGATCGCCGACCGTGATGAACAGATGCCCCTCGCCGTCGAACGCCATGCGCCCGCCGTAGTGGCCCCGGCCCTGGGACTGCGCTTCAAACAGTTCTTCAACCGCCGTCAGTTCCTCGTTTTCGAAGCGCCCGCGAAGAACGGTTGTGGTGGATTCTCCGTTCGCCAGGCGCTTGGAGTAAGACAGGTACAGCAATCGGTTGGACTCGAATGCCGGATGCGGCAGCACCTCGAGCAGGCCGCCCTGCCCTTCGTCCACCACCTTCGGAGTGCCCTTTACAGGCTGATCCAGTAACACGCCATCGCGAACGATGCGCAGCCGGCCCGGTTTTTCGGTGACCAGCATGTCGCCGGTGGGCATTTGGCTTCGCGCGGAGCTTCTGGTATGGTCTTCCATACACGTTGAAGTCCCTGTCCCCGCTGCTCTAACCCACCTTGGCGATAGCCGTTCACTTTGTCAAACACCGCCGTGACCGGCAAGACAGGATATCCATGGAATACCCCCAAAGGAGCAAACACATGAGCCAGGCCAAACCAGGCGACACCGTAAAAATCCATTACACCGGAAAGCTGGAGGACGGCACCGAATTCGACAGTTCCAAAGACCGTGCTCCGCTCGAGTTCACCGTCGGCTCGGGCGATGTGATTCCCGGTTTCGATAATGCTGTCGCCGGCATGGCGGTCGGCGAAGAAAAGTCGGTGAACATCGAGCCCGAACAGGCCTACGGACCGCGTAACGACGAGATGATCCAGCAGGTACCAAAAAGTGCACTCCCCGAGGATCTCGAACCCGAGGAAGGCATGGGCCTGCGGGCGCAGGGAAAAGACGGCCAGGCCATCAACCTCACGGTGACCTCGGTGGACGACGACACCATCACGGTGGATGCCAATCACCCGCTGGCCGGTAAGAGGCTGAATTTCGACATCGAGTTGGTCGAAATCAGCTGACGCCGGACTGGCGATCAAGCCAGGGTGGTACCGGCAGGCCTTTTCCGCGCAGGAAAGACGGGTTGTACAGTTTCGACTGGTAACGCGTCCCGAAATCGCACAATACCGTCACGATCGTGTGGCCCGGCCCAAGATGCCGGGCCAGCTGCATCGCGCCGGCCACATTGATGCCGCTCGAGCCACCCAGGCACAGACCTTCACCGGACAACAGGTCGAACAGTACCGGCAGCGCCTCTTCGTCGGGAACCCGGAATGCCAGGTCTACTGGCGCCGCGCCGATATTGGCGGTGACGCGCCCCTGCCCGATCCCCTCGGTGATCGAATCGCCTTCGGCGCGCAGTTCACCGTGACGGAAATAATGATACATGCAGGACCCGAACGGGTCGGTGACCGCGATCTTCACGTCGGAATTTTGCTCTTTCAGGTAGCGTCCGACGCCGGAGATCGTGCCGCCCGTTCCGACCGCGCAGCAAAAGGCGTCGACGCGGCCGCCAGTCTGGCGCCAGATTTCCGGCCCGGTCGACAGGTAATGGCCTTCGCTGTTGGCGAGGTTTTCCCACTGGTTCGCATACAGCACGCTACCGGACTCGCGCTCGGCCAGTTCAGCGGCCAGGCGCGCCGCCACGTGCACGTAGTTTTCGGGATTTTTGAATGGCACCGCAGGCACTTCGTGCAACTCGGCGCCCAGCAGCCGCAAGGTGTCTTTCTTCTCCTGCGCCTGGGTGTCGGGCATCGTGATCAAGCAGCGGTAACCCAGCGCGTTGCCCACCAGCGCCAGGCCGATGCCCGTGTTGCCGGCCGTGCCTTCGACGATGACCCCGCCGGGCCGGAGTTCACCGCGGCGCTCGGCGTCGAGCACCATGTACTTGGCCGCGCGGTCCTTGACCGAACCGCCGGGATTCATGAATTCGGCCTTGCCGAGAATCTCGCAGCCGGTCTTTTCCGACGGCTTGCGCAGGCGAATCAGCGGCGTCTCGCCAATCGCGTCCAATAAGGTCTGACGAATTTCCAAGGCTGGCGCTCCTAAGCACCCTCGGGCAGGGCAATAAACGCCGATTGTATCGAAAAGCGCCGCCCAACGCGTATACTCCCGAGTTTGAACCGAGGCAGGGCCGGCCCTCATGATCACCCTTCACTACCTTGAAAATTCCCGCTCGCAGCGGATCCTCTGGCTGCTCGAAGGGCTGGGCGTGGATTATGCGATCAAGCGTTGCGCGCCCGAGCCAACCTGTAAGAGGGGCTTCAGCCGCGAAGGCTGTGACGTTTTCTTTGGCTTTTGAAATTGACGTAAACTTGTCTCATTTAAATCCAGGCCGTTCTCGATCGTACAATACCCGGACGAATTTTTGGAGCCAACATGCACGCAATCAAACCGGGCATCTTTGTCACCGCCATTTTCCTGTTGGTCAGCGGCCAGAAATTCTCATATCAGGATCTTTAATAAGGAGCAGCAACGATGCGCACATTCACGACTTGCCTGGCAGCCGTCTTACTGACCGCTTTTGTCCCGGCCGCTTTCGCTTTCGAGCCCGACACCAGCGAGCCGTTGCAGCTGGATGCAAAAATAGCCATCCTCAACATCAAGCGAGCAGACCCGGGCATCGAGCGGTTTTTTGACAGGTCGCGGGGCTACGCAGTGTTCCCCGGCGTCGGCAAGGCCGGCTTCGTGATTGGCGGTGCGTATGGCAGGGGTCTGGTCATCGTGGACGGACAGGTCGAGGGCTACACGACGATGACGCAGGCGACTATCGGCCTGCAACTCGGCGGCCAGAAATACGCCCAGTTCATTTTCTTCAAGGACGAGGTCGCGCTGGAAAATTTCAAACGCGGCAACTTTGAATTCGGCGCACAGGTCTCGGCCGTTGCGGTCACCGCAGGCGCCTCGGCCGACACCAGTTACGATTCCGGTGTCGCGGTCTTCACACACGCTGCAGGCGGGCTGATGGTCGAAGGCTCGGTCGGCGGGCAGAAATTCACCTACGCACCAAAACCCTGACTTCAACCCGGCACGCTACAGGTACGAGTATGCGCGGACCCACCGTTAAACATACATCACAGCATCTTTCGCGGCTTCAGCCGCGATTAAGTATGCGGACCCCCACCGTCAAACCGGTGCCCGACTGACAGGAAAGAGGAAAAATCATGCGTTCAAACACCGAGATCAGCGCCCGGGCGGAAAATGTCCCGATCAGTGAAATCGCCGCCCGCATGGGAGTCGACGATCGCGACCTGATTCCGTATGGCAAGAGCATCGCCAAAATTCATATCGATGCACTGTCGAGGCCGCGCAGCCGCCACGTACCGGGCAAACTGATA
>JAVVFH010000261.1:0-4797 GCA_032250585.1 Lysobacterales bacterium | reverse complement strand
TGTCCCGATCCATTTTGTCGGTGAAGCAGAATCACCGGCCGGCAAGGCAGCGGGCGTGGTCATTCAGCACCAGATAACCGAGGTCGAGATTCTGGCGTTGCCCAGAAATCTTCCCGAGTTCCTTGTGGCGGACCTCTCGAGGATGGACGCAGGCGACTTCGTGATGCTGTCGGATCTGGAATTGCCTGAGGGCGTTGAGATTCCAGCACTCGCTGTCGAAGGCGAGGATCATGATTTCACGGTGGCGAATGCCATCCACATCCGCGAGGATCAGGGTGAGGGCGTTGCAGCTGCCGAAGAGGCGGAGCGGCTTCTGGAAGCGGGTGAACTCGCTGCGGGCGAAGTTTCTGAAGAAGAGGCTGAGGACGAAGCTGAAGGCGAAGCAGGCGAAGCAGGCGAAGCAGGTGAATCCGGGCAGAAGGAAGGCGGCGAGTAGTCCGCGCCCCGTGTATTTCGCAGACGTGCCTTACGCGGTTCGATGTCCGTTGCTTACTTGATCGTTGGGCTCGGAAATCCAGGCTCCAGATACGCTGAAACCCGGCATAATGCCGGGTTTTGGTTTCTGGACCGCTTGGCGTTGGCATCGGGGGCAGGTCTCCGTGGTCAGCCCAGGCTCAATGCCGAGGTCGCGCGAACGAAACTGTCAGGCCACGATTGCATACTGGCCAAACCGACAGTTTTCATGAACCACAGCGGACAGGCAGTCCGAGCGGTGATGGACTACTACGGGCTTGCCGTCGATCGTCTGCTGGTGGCTTATGATGAGTTGGATCTGCCCGCCGGTATCGTCAGATTGAAGCAAGGGGGCGGCCATGGCGGCCACAACGGGCTGCGCGACATCTTCCGCCATGTCTCCGATCACGATTTTCTGCGTCTGCGCATAGGGATTGGTCACCCGGGTGACAAGGATGCGGTCACCGCTTACGTGCTGGGGC
The DNA here is from genome assembly GCA_032250585.1 of Lysobacterales bacterium. Taxonomy (GTDB): domain Bacteria; phylum Pseudomonadota; class Gammaproteobacteria; order Xanthomonadales; family SZUA-36; genus JAVVFH01. Next base: position 3,862 of record JAVVFH010000261.1, on the reverse strand, counting down.
GGCCGTCCGTGGAACAGGAGCGGTCCATGCAGCAGGCGATTACCGAAAGCATTGAAACGCTTCCGATGATTCTTGGCGGCGATGTTGCGGGAGCCATGAAAACACTGCATACGGTCAGAACAGATGGGCTTTAAATGCGGCATCGTCGGACTGCCCAACGTTGGCAAATCCACTCTGTTCAATTCACTGACCCGGGCTGAGATCGCGGCGGAGAACTATCCATTTTGTACCATCGATCCTAACGTGGGTGTCGTCGAAGTGCCTGATCCCCGCCTGGGTGAATTGGCCGCGATCGCGAAACCGCAGAAGATCATACCCACCACGATGGAGTTCGTGGACATAGCCGGCCTGGTCGAAGGTGCTTCCCGGGGTGAAGGTCTCGGCAACAAATTCCTGGCACACATTCGCGAAACTGATGCGATTGCGCATGTTGTTCGGTGTTTCGCCGACGACGACGTCGTTCATGTGGCTGGCCGGCTGGATCCCATTTCAGATATCGATATCATCAACACGGAACTCGCGCTGGCAGATCTCGAGTCGGTCGATCGGGCTGTCGAGCGTACCGAAAAGCGTCTTAAGGCCAACGAAAAAGACGCCACTGCGCGGATGGCCGTGCTCGTTAAGCTCAGGGATTGCCTGAATCAGGGCCATCGAGCGAGAAGTGCGGGCTTGAGCCCCGATGAGCAGCGACTGGTTCGTGATCTGCATTTGATTACTACGAAGCCCGTGATGTATGTCGCGAACGTTGGCGAAAACGGTTTTCAGGACAATCCCTATCTTGATGCAGTGCGAGCCAGGGTTGCTTCTGCGGATGCGGTGGTGGTGCCTGTCTGCGCAGATATCGAGGCTGAAATTGCGATGCTGGAACCGGCCGATCGATACGAATTTCTGAATGAGCTGGGTATGCAGGAATCAGGGCTCGATCGCGTCGTTTGTGCCGGTTACGCCTTGCTTGATCTGCTGACATTTTTCACTGTGGGCAAGCGCGAAGTCCGGGCCTGGACGATTCAGTCCGGTTCGACGGCAGCGCAGGCTGCCGGGCGAATTCATACTGATTTCGAGCGTGGTTTTATCCGGGCAGAGGTGATTGCATACGGGGATTTCGTCTCGCTGGGCGGCGAACAAGGCGCGCGGGAAGCCGGCAAGCTGCGGTTGGAAGGCAAAAGCTATGTTGTTTGCGAAGGCGACGTAATGCATTTTCGATTTAACGTATGAGTGTCGCGACGGTGGCCAAAAAATCTTTGCAAGCCATCAACCTCTGGATATAAGCTTTACGGAGCCTTTTTTGCAGTTGAAGCGAGGGGGTTTCAGTTGTGACGCGCAAACCCACAGACAAGGAACCCAAAGCGCGCCATGGAGTGTCTTTAAAAAGGCATTCGACCAAGCCGCGGAGCGATGAACCCGTCGAAGCCAGTTCAGCGTCCGAATCCCATAACGGCGCGCGTAAAAATGGCGGTTGGCGGGAAATAGAGGCACTTCGTGAAAAGGCAGCCCTGAAGGCGTTTCTGGCGGATGTCTGGGATGAAGATTTTGACCTCGACGCGGAAATTCTGGCTGCTCTGGATCATACTGCGGAATTTTTCACAGACGGTGGGGACGACGAAGAAGAGTCTTTCGAAGACGGCGAAGAAATAGGCGAATTTTACGATGACGATGACGAAATCTAAGCAATTTGCAAGGTGAGTCCGACTCGGAATGTCCTTTCCTGTTCGTTGGTTCTGCCAAGCACTCTTTGCAGATCCGCGTTTACCTCGGTTCTGCTGTAATCATTGTTGACAGAGAAAAGCTCGTGGGCGAGAATACACGGCTTGCTTGCGGCCTTGTTCACGTCACTTTCGATGGGCTTGTCCGGAGGGTGGATTGGAATTGGCTGATTGGAGCAGGAATCGAGGGTCAGGAGGGGTACTCAAGCGGTCAACGAGGGCAGACTGTAAATCTGCTGGCTATGCCTTCGTAGGTTCGAATCCTACCCCCTCCACCATTTTTTAGTGGTTGGCCGATCGGCTGATGCTGGCATTTCGAATGAATGGGTGAATAAATTTGGACGCCGGATGAATTGCGTCCAACAGGTTAACGGAAACGGAGGACAACACGCCTCGGCATGTGTCGCTCCGTTGTTGTTATGGCTGGAATATGTCCAGGATGCGGGCGGTGTGTCAGGGCGGGTGTAGTTCAAAGGTAGAACCTCAGCCTTCCAAGCTGATGATGTGGGTTCGATTCCCATCACCCGCTCCAGATTCCGGTCGGACCCTGGGATTTGAAAGACGGCCGGAAACGGATCTGCCCGCATAGCTCAGGTGGTAGAGCACTCCCTTGGTAAGGGAGAGGTCACTGGTTCGAGTCCAGTTGTGGGCACCATTAAATTTGGATTTTTCTCAAAACAGCGATTTTAGGTTTCAAAGTTCTTGACTGCATATTTCGGAGACCGGCATGTCCAAAGCAAAATTTGAACGTACGAAGCCCCACGTTAACGTGGGAACGATTGGTCACGTGGATCACGGCAAGACGACGTTGACGGCGGCGATGACGAAGGTGTGTGCGGAAGCGCGCGGCGGCGAGTTCAGGGCCTACGACCAGATTGACAACGCGCCGGAAGAACGGGCGCGTGGCATCACGATCGCAACGGCGCATGTGGAGTACGAGTCGGACAAGCGGCACTACGCGCACGTGGACTGTCCGGGTCACGCGGATTACGTGAAGAACATGATCACGGGTGCAGCGCAGATGGACGGGGCGATTCTGGTGGTGTCGGCGGCGGATGGCCCGATGCCGCAGACGCGCGAGCACATTCTGCTGGCGCGCCAAGTGGGAGTGCCGTACATCCTGGTGTACCTGAACAAGGCGGATCAGGTGGACGACGAGGAGTTGCTGGAGCTGGTGGAGATGGAAGTGCGCGAGCTGTTGAGCTCGTACGATTTCCCCGGCGACGACACGCCGATCGTGACCGGTTCGGCGCTGAAGGCGCTGGAAGGGGACGAGTCGGAGATTGGGGTGCCGTCGATACTGCGGTTGATTGAAGCGATGGACGAATACGTGCCGGAGCCGGTGCGCGACACGGACAAGCCGTTCTTGCTGCCGATCGAGGACGTGTTCTCGATTTCGGGTCGCGGCACGGTGGTGACGGGCCGGGTGGAGCGCGGCGTGGTGAAGGTGGGCGAGGAAGTGGAGATCGTCGGCATTCACGACACCAAGAAGACGATCTGCACGGGCGTGGAGATGTTCCGCAAGCTGCTGGATGAAGGTCGGGCGGGCGACAACGTGGGGGTGCTGCTGCGCGGCACGAAACGAGACGAGGTGGAGCGCGGGCAGGTACTGGCGCACCCGGGGACGATCACGCCGCACACGACGTTCGAGGCGGAGGTGTACATTTTGTCGAAGGACGAGGGTGGCAGGCACACGCCGTTTTTCAAGGGCTACCGGCCACAGTTTTACTTCCGGACGACGGATGTAACGGGCGCGGTGGAATTGCCGGAAGGCGTGGAGATGGTGATGCCGGGTGACAACGTGCAGATGAAAGTGGCGTTGATTGCGCCGATCGCCATGGAAGAAGGTCTGCGGTTCGCGATCCGCGAAGGCGGGCGCACGGTTGGTGCCGGCGTAGTTGCGAAGATCTTCGAGTAACGGATCGTCTAGCAGACGTCCTGGAAAAAGCGAGTACGAGAAATGGCAGAGCAGAGAATACGCATCCGGCTTAAAGCGTTTGATCATCGATTGATCGACCGTTCGGCCGCTGAAATCGTGGAGACCGCGAAGCGGACTGGCGCGCAAGTGCTTGGCCCCATTCCCTTGCCCACGAAAATTGAGCGGTACACTGTGCTGATCTCGCCTCACGTAAACAAGGATGCGCGCGATCAATACGAGA
>JAVVFH010000260.1:0-4798 GCA_032250585.1 Lysobacterales bacterium | reverse complement strand
GCTCGCAGATGAAAGCCGCCACGCGCCCGGCGCCGATGGTGCGGATGGCCGTGTCCAGTTCGCCGCTGACACGCTCGACGTACTGCGCGATAGTCTCCTCCGGCGCGCGATCACGGTGGGCGTAACACGGCGCAATGCGCGGCCAGTCCAGCAGCGGGGCCGCCGAGGCGCGGCGGCGGCTGACGTTGCCGCTGACCGAGAGTACGCCGAAGGTGTTGCCGTGGTAGCTGTGTTCGCGGCTGATCACGATCTTCTTGTCGGGTTGGCCCTGCGCCGCCCAGTATTGCCAGCAGATCTTGAGCGCCGTTTCGTTGGCCTCGGAACCGCCGGAACTGAAATAAACGCGGGCAGCCGGGTCCCCAAAACGCGTGGCCAGGCGCTCGGCGAGGCGCTCCTGGGGTTCGTTGGTGAAAAAGGCCGTGTGGGCGAAAGCCAGTGTCGACACCTGTTCCCGCACCGCATCGACGACCATTGGATGGGCGTGACCGAGGCAGCTGACCGCGGCGCCGCCGCTCATGTCCAGATATTGCTTGCCCTGATCGTCACGGATGTACATGCCCTCGGCGGCTACAGCCATGCGATAGTCCGCCGCTGGGGCGCGATAAAGCACCGATGTCATCTGCCTGCTACCTGCCTGGAGCCTGTTAACACGCACAGTACAGCCGCATCTCCGATGATCACGCTGGACATCCGCGGCGGCCTAAAAGACCGGGTTGATCAAATCGCCGGTAGGGATTGGAACAACAGACGGGCTCAACCGCTCGCACCGAACACAGAGTACTGTGATTCGAAATGGGTATTCTCGGAATAGCCCTTTTTGCGATACGAGAAGTAGGCGACATAGCGCGTTCGCTCCGATCGATTCGCCAGGCCGCGGTGCAGAATCCGGTCGTCGAACAGCAAACACGAGCCCGCGGTCAGGGCTTCGACCCAGGCTTCGGGTCGCCGCTGCTGTGTCTCTTCGACGAGGCGCCCCGGCGAGGTGCCGGCATGCTGGTAGACCAATTCATCGGCAACCAGTGCGGGGTTGCTCAGGTGGTTGGTGAGGGCATGGGAGCCGCGGGCGATTTCCGTCGGCCCCATTTCCATTGGGATGTCCTGCAAGGCGACCAGCACATTGAGCGCGTGCGCGGGCAGATGCCCGGAACTCAGGTGCGGCGAATCAATGTGCCAGAATTGCGCCGGACTGCCCGGTTCGGAGAAAACCACGCCGCTGAATGAAGGCTCGGCGTTTTGGCCGAGAACGGCAACGACCAGCGGCCACCACGGCAGCTCTGTGTCGGTCGTTCCAAAGCGCTCAGGGGAAATGGGCAAATCCCACCGGCCCGGGGACCGCTGCACGATCTCGTCATAGCCCGCCGCACTGCCGATGCCGATCTGCTGAGTGCCGAGCGCCCTCCTGACGTCGCGGATTCGCTGGCGGGAAACGTCCAGCAATCGCTGCAGGAACTCATTACTGCACAGCTCGGGCAGCAGCAGGAAGCCGTCCGTGATCAGCCGGTCTGCACTGTCGTCCGGGTCGCGCCTGTCATTCAGGATGTTCACTTCATATCTCCGTGCATGTGAGGGTCGCCGCGATCTTGGCCGGAATCATTCGCGAAAGCCGGGCGACTTTTCATCCGCCAGCCGCAGCAGAGCCGGCCACTCGTATTTGCCGTAGGGGAAGCAGTCGTACTGCCTGGCGGCCGCCTCGCAAAGTTCCGCACTCGGCAGGTCGAACGGCTGACCGGTGGACAGCACCTGCAGCTGCACCTGACAGGCACGCTCGAGGTAATACATGTACATGAAGGCTTCCGCAATGGTTTCGCCGCAGGTCAGCAGGCCATGATTGCGCAGGATCAGCACCTTGTTGGCGCCGAGGCTGGCCGCGAGACGCTCGCGCTCGTCGTTGTCGATCGCCAGCCCTTCGTATTCATGGTAGGAAATCCGACCGTACAGGGGCATCGCGTCCTGGATCATCGGCACCAGCCCGTCCCTGAGGACCGACACGGCCAGGCCGGCGTCGGAGTGGCTGTGCATAACGCAGTGCACGTCGGGTCGAGCAGCGTGAATGGCGCTGTGGATAACAAAGCCCGTTTGATTCACGTCTTCGTCGCTGCGGCCCGAACCCGGGTCGACCACCTGGCCGTCGAGATCGAGCGTCAGCAGGTTGGACGCGGTGACCTCGTCATAACGAAGGCCGAAACGATTGATCAGGAAATGCTCGCTGTCCGGCACCCTGGCCGTGATGTGATTCCAGACGATATCGGAGAAGCCGAACAGATCCGCGAGTCGGTAACAGGCGGCGAGTTCGACTCGCACCTGCCACTCGGCTTCGGTGTATCGCGACTGCATGTTACGTTCAGAAATCGTCATGGGGCACCTGTTGCGCTGCGGGTGACAGAATCGTATCGAAAAGGAACAGCATGCGCCACACGGCCATACGGTTTGCTGCCGGTCGACACGGTGATAGACCAGGGAGGAGTCCAGTTTACCCGGAGCTTGAACACCGCGGAAATTTCTCGGAACATAGTCTATGCTTTAATGCATTGAGAATAATTTTAATGGAGGGTCTCATTCATGAAGCGTCGCCATTTTTGTACCTCGACCATCAGCGCCGGCTTGCTTACGACTTATCCTTGGCACCTGATCAGCGCGGCCAGCGCCCAAACCAGTGCTAAAGCGGTAGCGCTGGACGGCAGCGGAATGGAACTCACGAAGGCCTCCCTCAGGGAGCTGGGGGCAGCTGTCAAGGGCCCTGTTCTGCTGCCGGCCGACGCCGGTTACGACAGCGCGCGGCAGGTATGGAACGGCATGCACGACAAACGCCCGGCGGTGATCGCGCGCTGCGCGGACGCCGAAGACATCCAGCATGCAGTTGACTGGGGGCGCGAACAGGGCATTCTGGTCGCAGTTCGCGGCGGCGGTCACAGCTGGCCCGGCAAGTCGGTCTGCGATGGCGGCCTGATGATCGACCTGGCGGAGATGAACAAAGTCACTGTGGATCGGGAAAGCAAGCGGGCTTACGCGAAAGGCGGCGCCCTGCTCAATCATCTCGACAGCGCCTCGCTCGAGCAGGGCCTGGTCACCACCGCGGGAGTGGTTTCACACACGGGGGTCGGCGGATTCACGCTGGGTGGCGGCTTCGGACGACTCAACCGCAAGTATGGCCTGACGATCGACAACCTGGTCTCGGTGCAGATCGTGACACCGGATGGCCAATTGCGCCATGTCAGCGCCGAACAGGAACCGGACCTCTTCTGGGCGCTGCGCGGCGGCGGCGGCAATTTCGGCGTGGTTTCGCAATTCGAGTACCAGCTGCACCCATTCGACCGCTCCGTGCTCTCCGGGATAATCGTCTGGCCCATCGCCCAGGCCCGCGACGTGCTCGATTTTTACGGTGGCTGGTATGCGGGCCTGTCCGACGATCTCTACGTGGGGCCCGTCATGATGACTATGCCGGACGGCACCAGCGTGATCGCGATGGAAGTCGTTTATGCAGGGAATCCCGCGGCAGGCGAAAAGGAACTGCAGCCCCTGCGCCAGGTGGGCACTCCGATAGAGGACGGCGTCAAGGTACAGGACTACATGGTCATGCAGACCAAGGAAGACGGCACCTTCGCGCACGGAATCCGTTCCTATGCCAAAAATGGGATGGTCCGGGAAATCACCCCGGGGCTGGTGAATGCCATGGTCGAATCCTTCGTGCCCGACCCGCGGCTGGCCATGTTCACGCACACCGCCGGCGGCGCCGTCAAACGCGTCGACGAACTGGCCACGGCGTTCCCTCATCGAAACGCGGAAACCATGGTACTGGTCGGTGGCGGCTGGACGGATCCGGCGCAGGACGACGAGGCAATCTCCATCGCGCGCCAATGGTTCAGCCAGTTGGAGCCGTTCACCGGGGGATACTACGACAACATCGAGTACGACGACGGGACCAGCAATTCGGAAAATTACGGCCCGGCCTACGACCGGCTCGCGAGGATCAAGGAACAGTACGATCCCGGCAACATGTTCCGGTTGAACCGCAACATTGAACCGGCCAAAGTCTGACCGGCCTTATATGGCAGGCTCCTTGATTTCTGGCGTGGACAGCGGCGCATTGACGCGCCCCTGCCAAGAGGCTTTCCGCCGCTTATGACGGATTTCGAGCGCCGTCGAAATCAGCCTTTTCCCTTGCACCCCCACCAGGCGCGCAAGCGCTCGGCGATGGCCGCTTCGGCCCCCTCCGTGCCAGGCTCGTAGTAGCGTCGCTGCTCCAGCGACGGGGGCAGAAAAGACTGTTCGACGAAATGTCCCGGGTGATCGTGGGCATATTGGTAGCCCTTGCCGTAACCGCTGTCTTTCATCAAGGCGGTGACCGCGTTGCGCAGGTGCAGCGGCACGGGATCGTTCGGCTGCTCGCGCGCGTCCTGCAAGGCCTTCTCGATGCCGAGGTAGGCAGAATTGCTCTTCGCGGCGGCCGCCAGGAAGACAGTCACCTCGGCCAGCGGAATGCGGCCTTCGGGCATGCCCAGGAAATGCACAGCCTGCTGTGCCGCCACCGCCATGGCCAGCGCCTGCGGATCGGCCAGGCCGATGTCCTCCGCGGCCAGGATCACCAGCCGCCGGGCGATGAACAGCGGGTCTTCCCCAGCATGAATCATGCGTGCCAGCCAGTACAGCGCGCCATCCGGGGAAGAACCCCGAACCGACTTGATGAAGGCCGAAATCGTATCGTAATGATGTTCGCCGGCCTTGTCGTACCGCGGTGAGCGCTGCTGCAGGGCCTCGGCGATGGCTTCCAGCCCGATCACGCGTCGACCCGAATCGTTGG
>JAVVFH010000025.1:0-23933 GCA_032250585.1 Lysobacterales bacterium | reverse complement strand
AGTGTAGAGCAGCGGCGTTCGCGAAGGGTTTTGTTTGCCTCGAGGTCGCGAGCCGCACCGGTTTCGGCAGCGCGAATGCGCCTTGCGACTTGCCGGGCGGCTGCACAGCCCCCAGAATACGCTTGGGTTCCAAATTGATTAACATAGCAGCTGATACAAAGCGGAGAGTTTCATAATGGACAAAAGAAAATTTTTGGTGATCGTCGACCCTTCACATGAGCGGCAGATCGCGCTTGAACGGATGGTGGAGATCATCCGTCAGCGGCAGGAACGCGAACTAGAAGTTCATCTGTACATCGGTTTCGAGAGCGATGACCGGAGTGCCGATCTGCCCGAAGAGGTGGTGCGCGGGCGCGAGTGGCGCCGGGAATTGATCCGGCCATTGATCGAACTGAACGTCGAATTCACCGCCGAGTTCTTCTGGACCAGAAACTGGCGGGAGTCGATCATCAATGCGGCCGAACGCTATGATTGCGACGTCATCATGCTTTCGAAGTCCTCGGCCGAGAACAAAAGAGGATTCACTGATTCAAAATGGGAATTGCTGCGGCGTGCCCGCTCGGAAGTCGTCGTCGTCGGCAGCGACACGGCGGGACCGCTGCGCTCGGTTCTGGCAGCGGTCAACATCCAGTCCGAGGATTCGCTGAACTCCGCACTGAACCGTAAAATCCTTGAGCGCGGCAAGTACCTGGCCGAATTTTACGGCGCGGAATACCACGTCGCCAATGCGTACAAAAACAGTGAGGATTTCCCGGACCTCTCCGTTATCCAGCGCCTGGTCGATCTTCCCCGTGAGAACATTCACCGAGATATGGGTAAACCCGAAGATGTTATTTCCGATTTTGCGCAGAAAACCGGTGCTGACATCGTAGTCATGGGCGCCAAGGGCAGGAAAGGGCTGTCCGGTGCCCTGAAAGGTAATACCAGTGAAAAGGTGATGGAAAAGCTGACCGTTGACGTGCTGGTACTCAACGAAGAGTAGCTTCGAAAGAACCAATCCATAAAAAAGCCCCGTTTACCGGGGCTTTTTTATGGTCTTTTTTCGGCGATTCAGGCTGTGCGGGCTAACCCTGGGGTGGCAGGGCGTTCAGCATGTCATCGACGTCACGCGGTTGAAATTCGGGCAGATCCTGATCCATCAGTTCCTGACGCCGGAGTTCGCTGTCGACATAGGCCATCCACTGCTCCGCCGCGCGTTTTGACCGGTTGTCCCGGGCTGCCTTGGCGAAGGCCTGACGGGCCTGCTCGAGGCGCTTCTGGTTGAACAAGGCCATGCCCAACATGATATTGGCCGTGTCGTCGCGCTTCAGACCACCCATCTGCAGCCCCTTCTGGGCAGCCGCCGCGGCCTCGCCCCAGTTTTCCAGATTGATGTGGGCCTGAGCCAGGCGAATGTAGAGTTCCCCGTCTTCGGAAAGCTTCGCCGCCTGCTGCAGCGGAGGGATGGCTTTCTCGTCCTCCCGGGCCTGGTACCAGGCTTGCGACAGCAAACGCAGGTTTCGCTCGTTGGACTCGACCACATCGGACGCCATTTCTCTTTCCAGTACTTGTGCGGCCTTGTACGGCAGACCGTGCAGAAGGTAGAGATTCGCCAGGTTGGTGACGTGCGATGCCGAGTTCAGGTAGCCCTTTTCGTACAGGACTTCGGTCAGCGCGAGTTGTTTCTTGGTGTTGCCCAACTCACTGTAAACACCGGCCAGCGTGAGGACGTAGGTATCCTTCGGATAATGGGCAATCAGTTTTTTGACCACATCGATCATCGCGTCGTAGTTTTTTTGCTCGAAATAGATCACGCGCAGCAAAAGCAGCCAGTTTTCTTTCGGCACCTGGCCTTGCGCTTCGAACATCTCGACAGCAGTCTTGATGGGTGCCAGCGCCTCGTCGTAACGGGCCAGCTGGAACAGGGCCTGCCCTTCGAGCATGTAGACGTCGGCGGCGGGCTCAGCCACCGCGGTCATCAGGCGGCGGACTGTAACCAGGGCCGCTTCATAATCTTCCTGGGTGAACTGCAGCTGCGCCATGGTTTTGAGCGTGCTCAGCTGCAGCGCTTCGGGCAGGTCCGGCTGCGCCAGGACCTGCTCGTAGGCGCGGATGGCATCGCCATAGCGCTCCTGCAGGTAGTAAGAGTAGCCAGAGAGATTCCAGACCTGTGCTTTCTCGTAGTCGCTGAGGCCTTTGCGGAGCTTCAGTTCATCGATGGCGATCTGGGCCGAGGCGTAGTCCTTGGCCTCGACCAGTTCCTGGATTTCAGTGAGCTTCTCGTAGACCTGTTGGCTCATGGCCACGGTCTGCTTGGTTTTCCTGTCACTATCCTCATCCTCCGCCGCCATCGCCGTGCTGATAACGCAGCTGCCGAGCAGGGCGGAGAGCAGAATCGCAATCGGTTTCATTTTCAGTCTGTACATGTTGCGACCTGATTATTCCTCAATCTCAAAAGTGAATTGGTTTTGCACACCGGGCACTTCCACTGCCTGGCCATCTATAATGCGCGGCTTGTACTTGAACTTAAGTGCCGCTTGCACCGACGCGCGGTGGAAAAGTGAGCTGGTGCACATGTCTTCGACGACGAACGGGTCCTTGACGGTACCCTGCCGGGTAACGGTGTACTGCACCACGCAGTAGCCCTCGATGCCGCGCGACAGGGCGCGCTGCGGATAGATCGGTGCGACCTTGACGATGGGCAGATAATCCCCTTCGCCCACGCCCAGGCTGAAACCTCCCGACATCTCGACATCGGTCTGGGTCGGCACGGCGGAAATGGCGATCTTCTCGGCGTTCGGATTCAGATCATCCAGTTGCGGTGTTGGCGGCTGTGGCGGTGGCGCTTCCGGCGGTGGCGGCTTCTTGGGTTTCAACTGCCTGCGCTCGATGCTTTCATCGCGCTTGAGCCGAACGAAGTCGAGCAGCGCGCCGGCGGTATCTTCGTTGAGTTCACCATCCGCGGATTCGATCAGGTACTGCATCATCCAGAACAGGCCGGCAGTGACCGCGAGGCCCAGGATCAGGCCCAGCAGCAGACGTATGACCTGCCTGGTGCGGTCAATGGATAGCGCTTCGTTAATCGTGGTCGACATAACGTTTTTCGTCATTGTTCCTGGGCCGCGATCGCGACGTTGAATACGCCGGCCGATCGCGCCGCGTCCATCACCTGGATCAAGGTATCGGTCTTCGATTCCTTGTCCGCCTGGATGACCACGGAGCCCTGGGGATTTTCGGCGTGAAGCCTTTCGATGGTCGGGCGCACGGAGCGGATATCCACCTGGCGGCGGTCGATCCAGACGTCATTGTTGGCGCCGATCGCGATCAGGATATTGGCCTTTTCCTGTTTCACGGCGGTGGCCGCGTCCGGCCGGTTGACTTCGATACCGGCCTCTTTCACGAAGGTCGCGGTCACGATGAAGAAGATCAGCATGATGAATACCACGTCCAACATGGGCGTGATGTTGATTTCCGATTCTTCCTCGGGAGCTTGCTGGGCGAAGTGCTGCCGCATAAATCTATTCCTCCATCAGCATACTGACTTAGTCAGCGATGCTCGATAATAAGTTCGTCGGCGATGAACTCGCGTTCTCGCTGCACCTTGTTTTCCAGATAGGTAGTCATGGCGACGCCCGAGAGAGCCGCGACCATGCCGGCCATGGTCGGCACCGTGGCCATCGATACGCCGGAAGCCATCGAGCGCGGATTGCCGGAACCGGAAATCGCCATCACCTCGAAGACCCCGATCATGCCGGTGACTGTGCCAAGCAGACCGAGCAGCGGGCAAAGCGCGACGCAGGTCTTGATCAGCGCGATGTGTTTTTCCGCGCTGGCGGACACCTGGGAAATGATCCGCGCCCGAATCTGGTGCGCATTCCACGACGAATACTCGCCGCGGGCATCCCAGATGTTATGCGCCTTGCGGACGAGCTTGCGGTGTCCTGTGCGCATATAAACAAGGCGTTCGATGATCAGCATCCACATGAACAGGGTGACGATGCCGATGACCCGGAGTACCGGGCCACCGAGCTCGACAAAATCCCTGATCGTCTCGAGGAACGGCAGGTAGTAATAAATAACGTCCATGCCGTATTACGCCGTCCGCTCGGAACGCTCCGACAACATGCCGGCCGCTTCCTCCTGCAGAATCTGGCTGAGACGCCGCGCGCGGCTTTGGACCAGGGTGTGGAGGAAGACCATCGGGATGGCAACCACGAGGCCGAGCACCGTCGTCACCAACGCCGTCGAGATACCACCGGCCATCAGTTTCGGATCACCGGCACCGTACAGCGTGATTGCCTGGAAGGTGATGATCATGCCGGTCACCGTGCCGAGCAGCCCCAGCAGCGGTGCCACCACCGAGATGATCTTCAGGAACGGCAACATCGAGTTGAATTTCGGCGTTTCCTTCAGAATCGCCTCGCCGAGTTTCAGCTCCAGAGCCTCCACGTCGGCCTGCGGGTTGTCGAGAGCCACCTTGATGACCCGGCCCAGCGGATTGTTACCCGCCTGGTCGAGGTTCTTGGTTTGGTGGTTCACCTTCGCACTGGTCGCAGACAGGGCCAGCAGGCGCCAGATCGCGATCAACAGACCGATGATACCCAGCGCAATGATGACGTAACCGACGATCTTGCCCTGCGCGATGCGTTCCATCAGGCTCGGGGACTGCACCAGCAGAGCCAGCAGCTGCCCGCGGGTCGGGTCGATCGCGAAGGCATGCAGGCCGCTTTCGGCTTCCTGCAGGTCTTCGGCGCGGCTGGTGTAGCGGCCTTGGGGCTGGCGTGGAAGTTCCACGACGCGGCCGGTCTCGGGCACGTACTCGAGATACTTGCCGTCCGAGACGGCGTTGAAGAGTCCGACGCGCACGATGTCGCGCTCTTCTTCCTGACCGGTCGCGTTCACCACCGTGGTGGTCAGTTCCACGACTTTCGAGGAAGCGGTCATTTCGCGCTGCAGTTCGAACCAGAGGCGTTCGATTTCTTCCAGCGAGGGCATGCGGTTCGTCTGGCCCATCTTCTGGGCAAACTCGGTGAGCCACTCGGTGCGGCCCGGGTACTGGATCTGGGTCAGTGAATTTTCGAAGTTGGCGCGGGCGTCGCCGGCGGCTTGCTGCAGCACACCGAACAGTTCTTTCAGGTCGCCGAGGCGCTCCTGCAGCGCGCGTTCCATATCGATGATCTCAGCGTCGTTGACCTCAAAGGTTTCTTCGAGTTGTTCCGATAATTGCTCTTGGCGGACCTTTTCGGCCTCCATTTCACGCAACAGCTGCTGTTGGCGGCTCCGGTCGCGCTCGAACTCGGCGATCCGCTGCCTGTTTTCCTCGGCGTCCTTGATGCGGCCCTGCTTGACCTGCTGCAGCAGTTCGTCCACCGAAACGGCCTGGGCTGCATGCACGGTGTTACCGATCGTCAGCGCCAGTGCGGCGATCAGCGCGGTTTTTAGGATTCTGGTGATCATAGGGATTCCTCCGAAGGTGCGCTGACAGGTACGATCAGGAGGTCGGGCGCGATCTGTTTGCGGGCAATCCGCAGGCCATCGGCCACCTGGCTCTTATAGGTTGCCGCAGGAAGTTCCACGAACGTCTCGGTTTCCGGATCCCACGCCCCCGTGTGCTGGCCGCCCACTGACTGGTAAGACAGGGAGATGCGTCCGATTCTCAGGAAGTCGACTTCCTGGGGGTTGCCGTCGATTTCAACGCTGCCCTTATAGGCCTCGATGGTGCGCCCGTAGTCGTTTTCGATCTGGTAGGCCTCGACGACCTGACGGAATTTTTCCGCCGCGGTCACATCGGAACGTTCCATCATGCCGCGCAAGCGCGCAATACGGTCGGTGCGCTCCTCCATCAGGAAGGGTGTGTCGAGGGTGATGAAATTTTCCAGCGAATCCACCATCCGCGACATCAGCGGTATGATCTGCCGCTCGATCAGCGCCACGTTGTCCATGGATTCTGCCAAAGCCGCTTTTTCGGTTTCCTGGTTGTCGACCTGTCGCTTCAGCAGGCTGTTGTAGGTCTTCAGACCGTCAACAACCTTGGCGAGCGAGTTGTAGTCGGCCACGAGGCTGTCGGTCTGGTCGGCGATCTGTTCGACGCGCTGTTGTTCGGCGGCACCGGCATCGGCGCGCTCGACCCCTTCCTGGGTGACCTGTTCTATTTCGACTGCGAATGTATTGACGGATATGCTCATGGCCCAGAGCGCAGTTGTGCATGCAGCTAGCCAGAGGCTGTTTTTAGTTCGATTGATTAGCATCTTCGATCTCGGTTTTGGCAAAGGGTGGTGGTTGGAAAAAATCGTTCCAGCGATTTGGATTGGACACTCTATAACCTGCGCGCGCGGAGAGTCAATTGTTTGTAACCACCAATTCATGGATAGCTTGACAATCTAACGATAATTTTACAAAAACGGCATCCTGATCTCCGGAAACCATGCTTCGATCCTCGAATCCGGGTGGGATTAAAGAAGCAGACCGCCGAGCGTCGCTGCGCATTTCACAACTCGACTTTCAAGGCATGGAAATGTTCGCAGGCCTTTTCGAACTGGCTTCTGGCCGCTTTCAGATATTTGTGGACCTCGTCGACGTAGCCGTCCGTGGAGGCCGACCAGACGCGGTTGATGTAACGTTCGCCGGCCGCAAAGTTGCTCATGACGTCTGCGTAATCCTGCATGCCGAACACATGGATCATGCTTTCCCTGGCTGCGGCGAAGCGATTGAGGTCTGCGCGGAACAGGTGGTCGATTTCGAAACGCGCCTGGTAAACGGGCAGTTGGTGCCGGCGTTCGCAAAGCGCTGCCAAATTCGTGCGGATGTTGTCCAGGCTGCTGCCGAGAATCTCCATGTTGCCGGTCAGTTTATCACTGGCGCGAGCTTCCTCCTGCCGTGCCTTCCGGTAGATCCACAGGCCGATAAGCCCGGGGGCCAGTGCGAGCAAGAAGTAATTCCAGGCTACCTCCCGGGGATCCAGCACCGACAGGAAGGAACCGGCCAAAAAGGCGATGACGATTAACAGGACGGCCAGGGTTTTCATGTTCATATCGCCCGCATGATCATTGAAATAGCGAAACCGACACCGACCAGCGCCTCGCCGACGATGAAACCGGCCGCGACCGGTATCCCGGTGTTCTCGCCGTATGCCTGTCCCATGCGGGCATCCGTCAGGATTCGCAGCAGCGTGCCCAGACTGTAGGTCAGCACAATATTGAAGGGCAGGTAAAAGCCGAGTCCGACGGTGATCCCGAGCCCGGGCTGAAAAAGACTCAGCAGGGCTCCGAGTCCTGCGCCGGCCAGGTACTTCTGGCCGGGCACATCACCGCCCGTGATGCCGCTCACCATGCTGGCGAGCGCCTGGCCCTGCGGCGCGGGCAAGCGTTCGCTGCCCAGCGTGTAGGCATCGTGCAGCACGAAGATCAGCACGATGATCACGATCGGCCCCAACCAGGCACCGATGAACTGGCCGAGTTGCTGCTTGCGCGGCGTCGCGCCGACCAGGTAGCCGGTTTTGAGATCGAGCATCAGGTCGGTGGCCTGGGACATTGCCACGCAGGCAGCGGTGCCCACCATGATGGCCGAGACGATGGCCGCCCGGGTGTCGCCGAGGCCGCTGGAAATGAAAATCAGCAGGGTCACGGCGATCAGGGTCATGCCCGACAGCGGCGACCAGTTGGTGCGCCCGATGGCCTCGGACAGGATCACGCCTGCGATCCAGATCCAGAGCGTTCCGACCAGTGCCATCGCGACGCCGCGGCCCAAGCCCATTTTTTCAGTCGACAGCACCGCCATTACGGCCAGCAGCACAGCGGCGCCGGCAATGGCGCCATAGAGAAGCTTGATCGGCATCTCGTCTTTCGACATGGCCGCCTCGGACTTGGCGGCGCTCTGCATGCTGCGCACGGCACTGAGGATCATCGGGAAGGCCATCACGACGCCGGCGACGGCGCCGCCGATCAGCATGCCGATACCCACCGGGCGGAACAGCAGCAGCCGTAACGCGTCGGGGCCGTCGAGAATCTGACCGCTGTCGGTGTCGACCGGGAGCAGCTCCAGGCCCGCCAGCAGCGGCGCGAGGAACCAGTAGCACACGTAGCCGCCGATGATGAAGGCGACGCCGCCCTTGCCGGCGATGTAGCCCACGCCGATCGTCAGCAGCGACAGGTACCAGACCGCGTTCATGTACCCGGGCAGGCCGATCAGACTGCCCAGGTCCCAGTTGTCGACCCCGTTGGTCTGGCTGACGGCATGCAGGCCGCCGCTGAGCAGTGCGCCGCCGATCAGCAGCATGGCCTTGTGGATGCCCGCGCCGGGCGATTTGAGGATCGTCGCCACGGCGACGCCACCCGGATAGGTAAGTCGTTCGTAGTCAATCATTTGCTTGCGCAGCGGGATGATGAATCCGATGCCGAGGAACGCACCGGCGATGGCGCCGAAGGTCAGCAGCACGGGGTTGAAGTCGCCACCGTAGCCGAGGATGAAAATAGCGGGCACGGAGAACATCATGCCGCTGGATGCGCCGTTCACGGCGCTGGCGACAGTCTGCGCGATGTTGTTCTCGATGATGCTGCTGCGGCGCATCAGTCCGCGCAGAATGCCGAAACCGAGGATGGCCGCCAGTTCCGAGCCTTCGATGGAAAAGCCCAGGATCAGTGCTGCGTAGCCGATGCTGATGGCGATGATCACGCCCAGGAAATACCCAACCAGGATGGCGGCCCAGGTCAGTTCGGGGTAGGGGCCGTGACGGACCACGCCCGCAGATTGTGCTGCTGAACTCATGCTTTCCTCACCTGCTGCGCGAAGTTGCTAACCGCAATGTTGCGGTTAAAGGGCATAGGCCCAGACCAAAACGGCCGTCAGCACCAGCCAAAGGCCGATCGCCAATGGCAGACCGACCCGCACGAAATCTCCGAATTTATAGCCGCCGGCATTCATGATCAGGATATTGGTTTTGTAGGCCATCGGCGTCACGAAACTGAGGTTGGCGCCGAACAGCACGGCCAGCACGAACGGCTCGAGCGGCAGCCCGAGTTGCTGCGCGATGCCGATGGCGATCGGCGTGCCGATGACCGCCGCCGCGTTGTTGGAAACCACGTTGGTCAGGATGCCCATCATCAGCATCAGCCCGCCGAGCATGATCGCGGCCGGCGCGCCGAAGGTGACCGAGACGAACAGCGTGGCCAGGTAATCGGCACCGCCTGTTTTCAGCAGCGCGGCGCCAATGGCCAGGGAGGAAACGATGATCATGATGACCTGCGTGCTGAGTGCGTTCATGGCGTCTTTCCAGGTCAGGCAGCGCGTCAGGATCAACAGCATGAAACCGAGTACCGCGCTGATTTCGATGGGCATGATGTTGAACGCGGCCAGTGCCACCACGCCCACCATGATCGCCAGCGCGATCGGCGCTTTTTTCGTACTGGGCAGCTGGATGGTGCCGTCGAGCACCAGGAAGTCGGCGGTCTCCTTCTGGTCGCGAAGGTTTTCCGGCGTGGACTGGACCAGCAGAACGTCACCAATGCGCAATTGCACTTCGTCCAGGCCAGGCGATTTGCGTTGCTTGGAGCCTTCGAAACGGTTGAAGGCGAGCAGGCGCAGCCCGTAGCGCGAGAGCAGGTTGGCCTTACCGATCTGCATTCCGTTCAGGCGCGAGGCCGGCGTGATGAC
The DNA here is from genome assembly GCA_032250585.1 of Lysobacterales bacterium. Lineage (GTDB taxonomy): Bacteria > Pseudomonadota > Gammaproteobacteria > Xanthomonadales > SZUA-36 > JAVVFH01. The sequence goes on along the minus strand of JAVVFH010000025.1, from coordinate 14,306 downwards.
GACTTCGGCCACCTGCTGACCTGCGGCGCTCAGCGGGTGAGCCGCATCGACGGCGTGTTCGCCGGAAAACAGGGTGCCGCCGAGCCGGGTGGCAAACTCCCGCAGGTTGGCCTGAGTGTCGCTGGTGGTGATGCGGTCGCCCGCTTTCAGTACGACGTCCGGCAGCGGATTGATGAATACACCCCGGCCACGCTGCACGGTTTCCACTTTCATTCCCTTACCGGCCCGATCGATGGCCACGGACAGTTTGCTGCCCACCGCCGGGCTGCCCTTGTCGAGCCGAATCTGCGCCGTGTACAGGCGGGAAATGGCGCCGCTCATCGGTGGTTGCCGCGGCGGAATCAGGCGCGGCGCAATCAGCCACAGGTAAAGGGTGGCGAACAGGCCGCCGATCGCCGCCGGACCGAGAAAGTCAAACATGTTGAAGCTGTCCATGCCCATGTCGGCGGCCACGTTGACCACCAGCAGGTTGGTGGAGGTGCCGATGGTGGTTGCCATGCCCCCCATGATGCTCGCGAAGCCCATCGGGATCAGCGTGCCGGACGGGGAGTTGCCGGTGCGCACCGCAACGCCGATCAGGATCGGCAGCATCAGCACAACGATCGGCGTGTTGTTGATAAAGGCGCTCAGGACGGCGGTGATCAGGATCGTGAACAGCAGTGAAATGGCCGGACCTTTGGACCACAGCCTCGCCAGCAGGCGGCCAACCGGCTCCAGCGCGCCGGTTCGGATCAAGCCCTCGCCGACAATCATCAGACCGCTGACCGCCACCAGCGCCTTGTGCCCGAAGCCGAGGAAAAAATCGCTGGGCTGCAGCATCTGGCCGTTCGACTGGAAGGGAAATAGCGTGAATCCGACCGTCAGGGCGACCAGCACCAGCAGGCAGGTTGTCTCCAGCGGGATGTTGTCGCGGGCGAACAGGAACAGTGCCACGACGATCATGATCATCACCGCGAGCGCATGGGGATTCGGCAGAGCCAGTTCCATCGTGTCCGTCCTCGTTTTTATACTTCGAGCTGCTGGCGCAGCGCTCCCAGCGAGTTTACCGGCGCCCGGCAGCAGGTGCCACGACAACGCCAGACTCATTTCATGTTGAACAAGGCTTGGACTTGCGGCCTTGCCGACCCTGACTTATCCTGCCGGAACCTTCCCGAAAAATGGATTTTACACGCCCGTGAGAAAGCGCGTCGCGCCGTGACCCGTTCCGAATATCTGTACATCGCCTTCGATCCGGTGGCGTTTTCGATCGGTCCGCTGGATGTTCACTGGTACGGCATCATGTATCTGCTGGGCTTTGTTTTCTTCTGGACCGCCGGCAGCTGGATCGCGCGCCACCGACCCTGGTGGGGCTGGACGCCACAGGAAGTCGGCGATCTGCTGTTTTATGGCATGATCGGGGTAATCGTTGGCGGCCGCCTGGGCTATGTGCTGTTCTACGCTTTCGATTCCTTGCTGGCCGATCCGCTGTTCCTGTTCAAGATCACCCAGGGCGGCATGTCGTTCCACGGCGGCCTGCTCGGCGTCATCGTGGCCATGTGGTGGTTCGCGCATCGCAGCGGCCGTTCGTTCTGGCAGGTGGCCGACTTCGCCGCGCCGCTGGCGCCGGTGGGTCTCGGGCTGGGGCGTATCGGTAATTTCATCGGCGGCGAACTCTGGGGCCGGACCAGCGATGTGCCCTGGGCGATGATTTTCGCCAACGCGGTGCAGCCGGGCGGTTGGCGTTCAGCCGAACTGGAAGCGGCCTGGCGGACGGGGGCGCTGGATCACCTCGCGCGCCATCCGAGCCAGCTTTACCAGGCCCTGGGCGAGGGTTTCGCCCTGTTCATCGTGCTGGCGGTCTACTCCCGGGTGCCGCGGCCGACGGCGGCGGTTTCGGGGTTGTTCCTGCTCGGCTACGGCTGCTTCCGCTTTATGGCAGAATTCTTCCGTGAACCGGATGCACACATCGGTTTCATCGCGGGCGGCTGGCTGAGCATGGGCATGCTGCTTTCTCTGCCGATGATCGTCGCCGGCGCCGTCGTCATGGTCCTTGCCTACCGATACGGCCGCAGGCCCCCGATAAGTTGAGCCAGGAACAGGCATGCAGATCTATCTGAGTTTCCTGCGCGACATACTCGAGCAGGGAACGCGCAAAGCGGACCGTACCGGCACCGGCACGATCAGCCTGTTCGGTTACCAGATGCGTTTCGATCTGGCGGAAGGCTTCCCGGCCGTCACCACCAAGAAACTGCACCTGCGTTCCATCATCCACGAACTGCTGTGGTTCCTGTCGGGCGATACCAACATTACGTATCTGAACGAACACGGTGTGACGATCTGGGATGAATGGGCCAGCGAAGCGGGTGACCTCGGCCCCGTCTACGGAGCCCAGTGGCGCGACTGGGTCACGCCGGGCGGCCGGCACATCGACCAGATGGCGCGCCTGCTGGAGGATCTGCGTGAACGTCCGGACTCGCGGCGTCACATCGTCACGGCCTGGAATCCGGCGCTGCTGCCTGACGAGGCGCGCAGCCCGAAGGAGAACGCCGGCCTCGGGCTGCAGGCCCTGCCGCCCTGCCATATGATGTTCCAGTTCCACGTGGCCGACGGCCGGCTCAGTTGCCAGATGTACCAGCGCAGTGCCGACGCCTTCCTGGGCGTGCCTTTCAATATCGCCTCATACGCGCTGCTGACGATGATGGTGGCGCAGGTCGTCGGCCTCGAGCCCGGAGACTTCGTGCACACTTTCGGCGATGCGCATATTTACCTGAATCACCTCGAGCAGGTCGAAACACAGCTGAGCCGTGAACCGTTCCCCTCGCCGCGCATGAAGCTCAATCCCGGGCGCCGGGATCTGTTCGGCTTCCGCTTCGAGGATTTCGAACTGGAGGGCTACCGCTGCCACCCCGCCATTCCGGCGCCGATCGCGGTTTGAGCCGACGCAAGGAATCCGATCCATGAGCGAGCAAACCGATGTCCGGCAAACCGGAGCGCTGCGAGATCCGGTCTGCGCTATGTTGGTCACGCCGGCGAGCGAGCACCATTTCCGCTATCGGGGCCGTGATTATTATTTTTGCTGCGCTCGCTGCAAGCAGCGTTTCAGCACCGATCCCGAATCCTTCCTGAGCCCGTCGGCCGCATCGCCTGCGGACGCAAAGCCGCCGGCCGGCTCGGCTACCGAGGTCTACATCTGCCCGATGTGTCCCGAGGCACGCCAGCTCGGCCCCGGCGCCTGTCCGTTCTGCGGCATGGCGTTGGAACCCGAGGAGGTGACCGCCACGGAAGACGACAGCGAACTGCTCGATATGCGGCGGCGGTTCTGGCTCAGCCTGCTGTTCACGCTGCCGGTTTTCCTGATCGCGATGGGCCGGATGATTCCGGGCCTGGCCGAGTCACTGCCCGGGCAAACCGGGCGCTGGCTGGAGTTCCTGTTCGCCACGCCGGTGGTGTTGTGGGGCGGCTGGCCCTTTTTCGTGCGCGGCTGGCAGTCGCTGGTCACCCGCCGTTTCAATATGTTCACGCTGATCGGCCTGGGCACCGGTGTGGCGTATGTCTACAGCGTGATGGCGCTGCTGGCGCCCGGTCTGTTTCCGCCCTCGTTCCGCCAGGCCGACGGCACGGTGGGCCTGTATTTCGAAGCGGCCGCGGTGATCGTCACGCTGGTGCTGATGGGGCAGGTGCTGGAACTTCGTGCCCGCTCGCGTACCGGCGCCGCGATTCGCGGCCTGCTGGAACTGGCGCCGCGGACCGCGCGGCGGCTAACGGATTGCGGTCACGAGAAGGATGTGCCGCTGGAGCAAGTGCGCCCCGGCGATCGTCTGCGGGTACGACCCGGCGAAAAAATTCCGGTCGACGGCGTGGTCCGGGAGGGTGCCAGCCACGTCGATGAATCCATGCTCAGTGGCGAACCGTTGCCGGTGGAAAAATCCGCCGGCGACCCGGTGATCGGCGCGACCGTTAACGGCACCGGCAGCCTGGTCATCGAGGCGCAACGGGTCGGTGCCGACACCGTGCTGGTGCAAATCGTGCAGATGGTTGCCCAGGCGCAGCGCAGCCGGGCACCCGTGCAGAGGTTGGTCGATTCGGTGGCGGCCTGGTTCGTGCCGGTGGTGGTGCTCGCAGCCGTGGCGGCTTTCGTGCTGTGGTCCACGCTCGGTCCGCCGCCCGCGATGGCACACGCCCTGATCGTCGCGGTCACGGTGCTGATCATCGCCTGCCCCTGCGCGCTTGGCCTGGCGACGCCGATGTCGATCATGGTGGCCTCCGGAAAGGGCGCGCGGTCGGGCGTTCTGTTCCGTAATGCCGAAGCAATCGAAGTGCTGCGCAAAGTCGATACTTTGGTGGTCGACAAGACCGGCACCCTGACCGAAGGCCGTCCCGAACTGGCGGCCGTGGAGGCGCTGGAAACCGGCGGTGAAGAACGATTACTCCGCCTGGCTGCCTCGCTGGAGCAGGCCAGCGAACACCCCCTGGGTGCGGCCGTCGTGCAGGCCGCGACACAAACAGGGCAGGCGTTGTTCGAGGTGACGGATTTCAACTCCGTTACCGGCAAGGACGCACGGTGGCGATGGCCGGCGACGGCATCAACGACGCTCCGGCGCTGGCCGCGGCCGATGTCGGCATCGCCATGAGCACCGGCACGGACATCGCGATCGAGTCCGCCGGGGTCACGCTGGTCGGCGGCGACCTGCGCGGTCTGGTGCGCGCCCGCCGGCTGAGTGTGGCGACCATGCGCAACATCCGCCAGAACCTGTTTTTCGCATTTTTCTACAACAGCATCGGCGTGCCGGTGGCGGCCGGCGTGCTGTACCCCTGGTTCGGCATCCTGCTGAGCCCGATGATCGCCGCCGCTGCGATGAGTTTCAGCTCGGTATCGGTAATCGCCAACGCGCTGCGCCTGAACCGCCTGCACCTGCAGGACGATGCGCATGGCGGCTGAACAGCCGAGCGAAGCGCGCATCACGCTGGTCGCTGCGATGGGGCGCAACCGCGCGATCGGCATGGCGGGTGAAATGCCCTGGCACCTGCCGGGCGAATTGCGGCATTTCAAGCGGATCACGATGGGCAAGCCCATAATCATGGGTCGCAAGACCTGGGCGGCGATCGGGCGCGCGCTGCCGGGCCGGCAGAACGTTGTCGTGACGCGCAACCCGGCCTTCGAGGCACCCGGCTGCGACGTCGCCGCGTCGCTGGCCGAAGCCCTGGAGATTGCCTGCGGCCCCGAGCTGGTGATCATCGGCGGCGGCGAGCTCTACGTGCAGGCCCTGCCCCTGGCCTCGCGCATGGTGCTGACCCTGGTCGATTGCGAACCCGAGGCCGATACCTGGTTTCCGCAATGGCGGGCCGAGGACTGGGAAGAGGTCGACCGCCGGGATGAGCCGGCGGACGAGCACAATGAATACGCCTACCGGGTGATCGACTTGCTGAGGAAGATCCGCTGCGGGTGAAATTTTCCCGGTACCTGGAAGACCTTGCCGTCTTCCAGCCGCCAGGCACTGAGGCGCCCACCCCAGACGGCGCCTGAGTCCAGACCGACCAGCTTGTCTTCGATGTACAGCCCCAGCGCGGCCCAGTGACCGAAGACGATGGTGGCGTCCCGGGTTTTGCGATGCGGGTGTTCGAACCAGGGTTTATAGGGCGCCGGCTGCGAGCCCGGCGGTCCGCTGGCATTGGCGAGTATCTTGCCGTTGGCGTCGCAGAAGCGAAGCTGTGTCAGGATGTTGCTGATCAGTCGCCGGCGTTTCCAGCCCTCGCGGTCGTCGCGCCAGCGCCGCACCCGGCTTTTGTTCATCTTTGAAAAAAACCGGTCGGCCCGGCCCGAGCGCAGCACCGTTTCGATTTCAGCTGCGTGCCCCAGTGTCTGCTCCACGGTCCATTGGGGTATCACGCCGGCGTGCACCATCAGCAGCGCGTTTTCGCCGGACCACAAAGCCAGCGGCTGATGCTGCAGCCAGTCCAGCAGGATGTGCCGGTCGTGGGCCTGAAGAATGGCCTCCATTTCGCGGTTTCCGCAGCCGCCGTCGGGAAATTTCCAGTTCTCCTTCAGCAGGTACAGGTCGTGATTGCCCATGACCATCCTGAAGCGCGTGCCCATGCCGTGCAGCAGACGCAAGGTTTCCAGTGACTGTCCGCCGCGGTTGACGAGATCGCCCGTCGACCAGAGCTGGTCCCGGGCCGGGTCAAAGCCGATCTTCTCCAGCAGGCGTTGCAGGGCGTCGTAGCATCCCTGGAGATCGCCAACGACGTAGGTGGCCATTCAGTGCAGGGATTCGGGAGAGGCCAGCACGAACTCGGGTATCGGCGCTTCGATGAGGTCGCCGCGGTCGGTGGTGAATTCATAGCTGCCCGCCATCGACCCGTTGGGCGTCGGGATCAGCGCGCCGCTCGAGTAGGTGAACGATTCACCGGGCTCCAGCCGCGGCTTTTCTCCAACCACGCCTTCGCCCCGCACTTCCTCGATGTAACCGTTACCGTGGGTGATCACCCAGTGCCGATTGAGCAGGCGGATCGGCACGTCCATGCGATTGGTGATGGTGATTTCGTAGGCGAAGGCGAAGTGGTCGTCCTGCTTGCCGAGGTAAGCAGGACGGGGTGAGATTTCGATGGAGTCCATGGCGGTTTCTTTCCCGGTCGCGTGCGGCGGATGAATGACATCATTTCATTAATGCGGCCAGGGCTGCAAACTGCTCCATGCTGAGCGTTTCCGCGCGCGCTCCCGGATCCACGCCTGCGCGCTCGATCTGATCGGCCTCGAGCAGGCCGCGCAGGCTGTTGCGCAACGTTTTGCGGCGCATGGAAAATGCGTGACTGACCAGTTTCGCGAAGCCGGCCGGGTCGTCGACTGCAACCGGTGGCTGCTGATGCGGTACCAGCCTGACGAGCGCGGAGTGGACCTTGGGAACGGGTGAAAAGGCTTCCGGGGGAACCGTAAACAGCGGCTGCACCTGGCAGCGGTACTGGCACATGACCGACAGTTTGCCGCGTGCTTTGCCGCCGGGCGGCGCAGCCATCCGCTCTACCACTTCGTGCTGCAGCATGAAATGCATGTCCCGAATCCGCTCGCTCCATTTCAGAACGTGGAAAATCAGGGGCGTGGAAATGTTGTACGGGAGATTCCCGAGCAGCCGAAAGGAGCGGCCGCCGGTGACTTCCCCGAGGTCCATTCTCAGTACGTCGCCGGTGTGGACACTCACTTGCGGGCAATCCCGGTATTGCATTTCGAGTTGCGCCGCCAGCTCGCGGTCGATCTCGAGCAACTTTAATTCGGCTCCGGAGGAGACCAACGGGGCGGTGAGGGCGCCGCGTCCGGGTCCGACTTCGACGATCAGCTGGTCGGCTTGCGGGTTGACTGTGTCAACGATTCGCTGGATGACCCGCGGGTCGCGCAGGAAGTTCTGACCGAATCGTTTGCGCGCGCGATGTTTCAAGGGGCTTTTCGCTCGGTCTGGGTTCGGCCTGAAACGATCCTGGTGATGCACCCTGCGGGTCAAAGGTAACGGGCCATTTGCCGGGCGGTGAGGGCGGCTTCGCACATGCTGCCGGCGTCGGCCCGGCCGCTGCCCGCCAGGTCGAGCGCGGTACCGTGATCGACCGAGGTTCTGATGAACGGCAGGCCGAGCGTGATGTTGACCGAGCGCCCGAAACCCATGTGCTTCAGCACCGGCAGGCCCTGATCGTGGTACATCGCGACTACTGCGTCGCAGTCGGCGATGCGCGGCGGCGTGAAGGCGGTGTCCGCCGGCACCGGGCCTTCGATATCCATGCCCCGTTCGCGGCAGCGTTCGATGACCGGCCGGATGATTCCGTCGTCCTCGCTTCCCAGGTAGCCGCCTTCGCCGGCGTGCGGATTGAGACCCAGTACCTGCAGCCGCGGCCGCTCGATGCCGAAGCGCTCGCGCAGCGCCTGCCCGGTAATAAGGATGATGGCTTGCAGCCGCTCGGCGGTAATCGCGTCGGCGACCTGCCGCAGAGGTAAATGCGTGGTTACCAGCGCGACGCGTAAACCGGGCGCGGCCAACATCATGACCACCGTCCCGGTGTCGCTGAGTTGCGCCAGGAACTCGGTGTGCCCCGTGAACGCGTGGCCGGCTTCGTTGATCACGGCTTTATGAACGGGCCCGGTCACCAGTGCGGCCGCCTGGCCCCCGCGCACCAGTTTCACAGCCTGGCGCAGCGATTCGAGCACGTAACCGGCGTTGGCCGGGTCCAGGCGACCCGGCACGGCCGGAGCGTTCATGCTGAGTGGAAAGCAGGGCAGTTGACCCGCCTCGACGATGTCGCCGGGCTGCCATTCAGTGATGCGCAGATCGAACCCCAGGCGCTCGGCGGCCTGGCGCAGCAGAGCCGGGTCGGCGACTGCGAGCAGGCACAGTTCAGGCTGGCTGCGGTGACACTTCAACAGGATTTCCGGTCCGATGCCGGCCGGCTCACCCGGCGTGACCGCCAGTATCGGCAAATTCTGGATCACCTGTCGGCCCGGCCCGGCCGTGCCCTCAGCCGGAACTGCTTTCGTGGCCCGGCAGGCGTATCTCGACGAAGGCTTCGTCGCGGAACTGGCGGAGCACCTTTTCAACTTCCTCCTCGGCTTTGCGTCTGCGAATTTTCTCGCGTGCTTCGCCGCGAATGGCTTCTTCGGTGCGGTCGGTCTCGCGGATATCGATCAGCTCCATGATGTGCCAGCCGCTGCCGGTCTGAAACGGTTCGCTGACGGTACCGGGCTTCATGGCCGTCAGTGTCTGGTAAACGCGGTCGCCGTAGGCCTCGGGCAGGATCCAACCCATGTCGCCCCCGAGATTGGCGCTGGTCGTATCGTCGGAGTGTTTCTTGGCCAGCGCGGCGAAATCCTCGCCATCGTCGAGTTTCTTCTTGATCATCACGATTTCGTCCATGGCCAGTTTGGGTGTGATCAGTTCGTTGGTCTCGACCATGATGTGGCGGGCGCGGTATTCCTTGACGACCACCTGGCGCTGCTCACGGTAGTCGTTCACCTTGAGAATGTGGAAACCGGCCGGGCTGCGGATCGGTTGAGTAAACTCGCCCGGACTCAACTCGCGCATGGCGTCGGCGAAGAAGGTAGGGACGCTGTTCAGATCGCGCCAGCCGACCAGCCCGCCCTCGAGGGCCTCGGGGCTGTCCGAGTAACTGATGGCGGCGGAGGCGAAATCGAGGCCCTTGACGAGGCGTTCGTGGATGTCTTCCGCTTTGCGCTCCGCCGCCGCTATCTGCTGTGGAGTCGAGCCATCAGGCAACGTGATCATGATGTGAGAGATGTTGTATTCGCCGCCGCTGAGGTCTTCCGAGGCCAGCAGGATGTCTATCTCGGTATCCGAAATTGGGTCCATGCTGTTGACGATGCGCTGACGCAGGCGCTCCGACATCAGTTCTTCGCCGATGCTGTGACGGAATTCACCGAAATCCTCGCCGTCCTCTTCGATCACCTGGCGCATCTGCTGAACCGTGATGCCGTTTTGCTGCGCCAGGTTCACCAGTGCCTGGTCGATGTCGGCATCGCTGACCCGGATACCGGTCTGCAGGGCGCGCTGCACCTGCAGTTCGCGCACGATCAGGCGTTCGAGCACCTGGCTTTCGAGCAGGTTCATTGGCGGCATGGCCTCGCCGCTTGCGCGGATGCGGTCGACGATTCCGGCAATCGCGATATCCAGTTCGCTGCGCAGGATCACGTCTTCATCGACCAGCGCGACGATTGAATCGATGGGTTGATAGGGGCTTTCGTTCTGCGCGATGGCGGTCAGGGGCGTGGCCATGATTGCCAGTACCGCGACCAGTATAACTCGGAATCGGGTTTGCGTCGTAAAATACGTCATTGTGAACGGTCTCCGGGAATTTTGCTGCTTACTGCAGTTTGATACCGGCAAGCATTAAAGTTCCCATTTTACCCCAAGCGTTGGCGGCGGGGGAGCGGTTTGCCGCAGACGGCTGCGGCCTGTCAGTAGCCGAACGGATTACGACCGCGCGTGCCGATACGGGACAGTCCTTTGAGGTTGAGTTCAAAATAAATGCCGTCACTGAAGTCGCCATCGCGGTTGCGCAGGAAGCGGCGCAACACCGTGCGGATCGCCCAGCAGCAGCTTTCGTACTCGACGCCGGCCTGGATTTCCAGCAAATCGTCGTCCGCGAAGGAGTAGTTGACCCGCGACAGCAGCCGCCAGCGTTCGTTGAGGGGCCAGGCGGCATGGAAATCGAACTGGTCCACCCGGTTGCGGCGAAAGCGGTATTCGAATCGAATGCGCCGACCGTGCTCACCGCGGTAATTCACGCCCAGGCTGGCCAGGTCCAGATCGTCTTCTTCCCAGTTCCATTGCATCCCCGCGATCGCGCTGTAGCGGCTGGACAGGTTCCAGTTGAACTCGGCGAGAAACGGCGACAGGTCTTCGTTTACCGCGGCGACGCTGCCTTCGGACTGGTCGTCCAGGCGCACGCGCAGGGGATCGAAATAGAATATCTGTCCGAGCCCGAGGCTCCACAGCGCCTGGCCGTTGTCGCCGTCAAAATGCGTGGTGGTCACCGCCAGTGCCAACTGGTTGGCGTCGCCCTGGCGGTCGCCGCCGGCAAAGCGGTTGGTGTTGAACAGCTGGCTGAAACCAAAGGTGAATTCGCCGCTGTCGAAAAGCGGCAGATCGTCCTGCTCTTCAAAGGGTACGTAAAGGTAGAACAGCCGGGGTTCGATGGTCTGCAGGCCGCCTCCGGGGCTCCGACGTTCGAAAAACAGCCCCGCGTCAAGGCTCGCAATCGCGGTGTCGCGCCGCGGTGATTCGTCGCCGGGGAGACCCCGCCGGTCGAGTTCGTAGGCGGTGTAGCGCATTCCGACCGACGGGCGCAGGTAACCCCAACTCGCGCGGCGCTGCCAGACGAGGTTCGGATAGAGGTCCAGCCGGGCGCCGGTTGGGCCGTTGCTGCGGTCGAAATAGACGAATTCAGAGTTCACGCCGGCCGACAGGCCGGTGGCGCCGAGCGGGCGGTCGAGCTGGAAATCGATTCGTGGCAGGCGTCGGTAAGGTTCGTTTTCCGGGGTCACCGAGTCGTCGATCACCTGGAAATCATCCACCATCATTTCCAGCCTCCAGTAGCGGCCCACGCCGTGGAGGCTGGCGCTGCCGCGCAGGAATTGGCGGGAGGTCTGCGAAATATTCGTGCCGAAATCCTGGAAGTAGCGGTCGTCGCTGATGCGTTCGACATCCAGTTCGGTCCTCCAGCGAGCCCAGGGCCTGGTCTGGTGGCGCAGGTGATAAAAGTAGCGCTGCTCGTTCGTTTTCTTGTCATTGTGCAGGTAATCCAACTGGAGTTTGCCGGAACTGCGCCGGGTCAAAAGCCGGTATTCGGCCGTCAGCATGAAGCCCCGGTTGCTGAAGTATCGCGGCTCCAGCGTCGCGTCCTGGTTGGGCGCGATGTTCCAGTACCAGGGCACACTGACCTCCATCCCGCTGTCGCTGTTCTGGCTGATGCTGGGGTACAGAAAACCGCTTTTGCGCCGGTCGTCGATCGGGAAGCTGAAGTAGGGCGCGTAGAGGATCGGCACGCCCTTGAACTCCAGCCACGCGCCGCGCGCCGTGCCGAAGCCTTCGTCGTGTTTCAGTTCGAGTTCGCGCGCATGCAGCAGCCAATCGGGCTGTTCGCCGGAGCAGGTCGTGTACTCGAGCCGATGCAGGATCGAGGTATTTCCTCCGACCAGTTCCACCAGCTCTGCGCTGCCGTTCGCGCTGGAACCGGTCAGGCCATAATCCACCGCCGAAAAACGGCCGGATTCGCTGCTGAAGCTGTACCGCGCATCGCTGCCGCGAAACCAGACCTGGCGGTCCTCGTAGCTGAGGTCGCCCGGGATCGTCACGGTTTCCTCGACCGGATCGAACAGCATCCGTTCGGTGCTCATGTGCTGGTCGGCGCGAAACAGTTCCACGTTGCCCGTGGCTTCGCCCTGCCGGTGTTTCGCTGCGTCCAGTTGCCGGGCATAGACGATCAGCGGCGCGCCGCTGCGGTCCGGCGTGGGCGGCAGCACCGGACCGATTGCCGGGTCCGGGCAACTGATCGGGAACGAATCCGCGGCTTCCTGCCCGGCCACATCGGCGACACCGCCCATCAGCAGCACGGCAGCCGTCAGCGAAACTGAAAAACGGCGCTTTGAAATCGAGAAAGGGGGCAAGGGTGGCTTCGATCTTCTTGGCGGTTATTGTCCTGCCTAAGTTGTCACAGATCGTGCGAAGACGCAATTGCCGAGAGCCAGCGTTTTCTGACCTCCGCGTCGAGATCCGCCTTTTCGGCCGCAAGCGCATGAAAACGCCGCATATCGCGTCCGGCCTCCTCATAAAGGCGCTCGAAGGCGGAGACGCCGCCCTGGTAGTTCTGGAGCAGCGCCAGGCTCGCATTCGACGGGTCGCGGCGAAACCAGGAACCGAAATAGGCGCGGCCGTTCCAGTCATTCGCCACACGGTGCTCGTAAGTCTCGCGCAGGTTTTCGAACAGCGCTTGTTTTTGTTCTCTCATCGCGGTCTCCGCGATGCCGGAGGTGTAAAGCGCCTGCAGCTGCTGTCGGGTCTCGAGCAGTAAGTCATTGAATTTCCGACGCGCGCGCTCCATGCGGCGCCATTCGCGGAGTGCGTCCTGCCGCCCGGTGGCCTGCAGCCAGGCGCGGACTCCGGCGGTTTCGACGAAGCTCGCATAGGCTTCGCTGAACGCGGTGTCACCACGCACATAGAGCTTCTGGTGGGCCAGTTCGTGGAATACAGTGGCCGCCAGCCCCGCTGCGCCGGCCTGGAACATGGTGTCCACCAGTGGATCGTCGAACCAGCCCAGCGTGGAGTATGCGATCGCCGGCGCAACCGTCACGTCGAAACCCCGGTCTGCCAGTTTGCCGGCGAAGTGCTCAGCCGCTTCGCGCTTGAAATAACCCCGGTAGGGTACGCAGCCGGACACCAGGAAGCACCACAGTTTGGGCTGCAGTGAAAACTCCGGCGCGGCGACGACATTCCAGGTCACCGCTTCGCGGCCGGTCCGGACCAGGCTGGTGTAGCTGGCGTTGTCCGGCAGATCGAGATGGGCGATGGCGAAATCGCGCACTTCGACCGCCAGGCGCAGATCGCGGGCCAGTTCGGGATCGGTGTCGGCGGACGCCAACAGCGCCTGCACTTCCTCGCGGCCGGACATCAGGCTGAAATGCCCGTGCACCGCTTGCGCATACCAGGCAGGCGACGCGCAGGCCCCCAGCTGAACGGCGGCGACGGCCGCCAGCAGGACGAGGGCCGGGCGGAGCGGCCGGGAGAGACGCGCCGCGGGACCTGCCGAAAATCGGAATATCGATGACATGGTCTTTGCCGGCCTGTGCTATTTGCTAAGATGCCTGCATTCGGCAAGCGTGAAAATGAGGGACCATGGGGAAAATTAACAAGTCGGACGAGGAATGGAAAGCACAACTCAGCCCCGAGCAGTACCGCGTGACGCGGCAGGCGGGAACCGAGGCGCCGTTCAGCGGTGAATACGACGCGTGTTGGGAACGCGGCAGCTACCACTGCATCTGCTGCGGCCACCCGCTGTTCGACTCCGACAGCAAGTTCAACGCCGGCTGCGGCTGGCCCAGCTTCCATTCGGAGTTCGAGGAAGCCAACATCGTGCAACGGCCGGACCGCAGCCACGGCATGAACCGGACTGAATTGCTCTGCCGGCACTGCGATGCGCACCTCGGCCACATTTTTCCCGACGGGCCGCCCCCTGCGGGCTTGCGTTACTGCATCAATTCCGCCGCACTGGATTTCCGGCCCGCGGAGGACGAAAGAGCATGACCACCACCAACCGCACTGCACTGAGGCCGTTCCACCTGGCCGTCGCGGTGAACGACCTGGATGCCGCGCGCACGTTTTACGGCGGGCGGCGCGATCGGCTGTTCGCCGCTTGATCAAAGTCTACGAACACTTCGACTTCACCCGGGTCGGCCAGATGCAGTCCCTGCTCGAAGCCAACGGCATCCGCACCTTCGTGCGCAACCAGTACGGGTCGTCGGTGATGGGCGAGATTCCCTTTGTCGAGGTGGTGCCGCAGCTGTTCGTACTGGAAGAAAGAGACCTGGCGCGGGCGAAGCAGCTGCTGCAACTGGACCTGCCCGAAGACGAACCCGGCGAAGACTGGGTCTGCCCGGAATGCGGCATCGACCTGGAAGGTTCTTTCGACCGCTGCTGGAAATGCGGCGTGGCGCGTGACGAGTAGTGTCCTGTCACGCATCTTATGACGCTTTCAGAGCCCCGCATACGCACCAATGCGGGGCTCCCTCCGGGCAAGGCAATAAGCGGCCATCTGCGTTGTTGCACTCGCTTGAATTAGCA
>JAVVFH010000259.1:0-4804 GCA_032250585.1 Lysobacterales bacterium | reverse complement strand
CAGGAACAATGGCTGGCCGTTCAGGGAACCGCTGGCGAGAACCTCCATCTGCCCGCTGTCGACCACGACCGCCTCGAGCGTATCTACGGCCAGGGTGTTCAAGGGAACCCTCGCCGGGCCCTCGCGGCTGAACGTGAAACGGCGGATTTCGAACTCACCCAGCCAGGCTGAAAGATCGCCGGCGAACGCTTCACGGGGCCGACCCTCGTCAGCGCCGTTGCGTACGAAAAGATCGCTCCAATTGTCCTGAGCCTGGTCGTTTGCGCGCAATTTCAGACTTCCGCCTTCGATCAGCGCGTGCCGGATCAGCGGCCGGTCGGAAAACAGTGCCGGCAGATCAACCTCAACGCGGAGCCGGTCCAGCCGGGCCATTTCGTCCACATCGCTCCACTGTGCGTCGCCGAGACTCAGCCCTCGCGCTTCGACAACGGTAATTTTCGCAAAATCGATCTCGAGCGCCGCACCGATTCGAAAGGTCCGCCCGGTCAGTTCGGTGACGAAGGACTCGGCGCGTTCCCTGAGCCATGCTTCGTCGTTGAGCAGCCAGGTCAAGACGACCGCAATGCCGAGCATCACGGTGAGCAAAACCGACAGGCCGAGGATCAGTAAGCGTTTCATCGTCCCGCCCATTAAGACAGCTTGCGGATTTGACGGCAAGGCGTTACAGGCCAGCGCAGACCGCCTCCGGACAAACGGCTGATCGTCTTATTCAACCCGTAACCCACGCCGTCCTGCGGGTTCGCGCTCCGACCCGAAGAAAAAGCCCGGCACGGGGCCGGGCTTTTGTCACCCAGTGTTGTGCCGTGCTCAGAAGCGAGCGCGAAACTCCACGCCCCAATAAGCCGGCTCGTTGACAAAAGCGGTCAAGTTGAGGAAATTGATGCCGCCTTCGACCACCACCTCGTCGGTGATGTTACGCCCGACCAGCGCGAAATCGAGACCGGCCTCGTTTCGGTAACCGAGCCGCAGACCGGCCAGCCAGCGTTCTTCCTGTACGAATTCGATCGAACGATGCAGGAACAGGTTCGACTCGTCGCGGTAGTTCCAGTCGTGATTGAAATACAGTTCACCATTGGCCACCGCGTGGGTGTATTCCAGGATGAAATTGAAGATCCATTCGGGCGTGCGCGGCAGCGGATTGCCATCGATGAACACCTCGGTCACCGGCCCGAATGGCCCGATGCGCGTGCCGGCCACCGGGTCGAGCCCGGTGCAGGTGGGCGAGGAACCGCACAGGTCATCGCGCAATCCCGGATCGTCGATCTCGGTGTCGTTGTAGCTCAGGTTCGCCGACAGAAACAGGTTTTCGGTAACCAGCAGATCGAACTCGGTCTCCAGGCCGTAACCGTCGACCTGATCTGCGTTCAGCAATTGGTTCACGTTCGCGGCGCCGCCGGTGGCGGTCAGCTGCTGATCGTCGTTCTGAAACAGATATACCGAGGTATTCCAGCGCGCCCGACCCCCCAGCAGCGTGCTTTTGAAGCCAAGTTCGCCGGAGACCGTGTCCTCGGTTTTAGCCGAACTGACGAAACCGAAACGGCCCAGCGTCACCGGGCCGCGCGAACCGGTGGCGAGGCGACCGTACCAGGTGAGGTTCTCGCTGGCATCGAAACTCACGGCGACGTCCCAGTTGAAGAAATCGTCCGACACCGATATAGACGCTGGATTCACGAAGCCGCCGGGAACCCCCGGCGCCACCTGCAGATCTTTTTCATCGTCCGTCCAGCGCCCGCCTACGGTCAGAGACCAGGTGTCGTTGAGGGCGTAGGTCGCCTGGCCGAATACCGCCACCGACTCGGTCTGCTGACTGACCAGTGCGGTCGCCGCCGGATTCACGAAATCCTGATTGATGAGGTCAAAATCCTCGTCGAAATAATACAGGCCGAATTGGTAGAACAGGCGGTCCGATTCGCCGGCCAGGCGGAATTCCTGCGTAAACTGCTCAAGGTCATCGAGTCCGTCACCGGTGGCCACACCGAAGAAAACCTGCTTGCCGAGTTCGCCGATATCGGCAGGATCGAAGGAAATTTCACCGCCGTCGACATCGGCGCTTTGAAAATTTTCGACCGTGTCATAGCCCGTGATGGAGGTCAGGCGCATGCCGTTCGAAAAACTCCATTCCAGGTTCATCGAGGCGCCGATGTGATCCAGGTCCAGGGTGGCGATGTCGCCGCTGTCCTGGCTGGCGATCTCTTCGTCGAATTCCGGCCGCAGGCCGGAGGTTCCGAGCGCGATCGCGTTTGCGTAGAACACGTTCGGGTCACTGCCTTCCTGGTTGAAGCCGTGCAGCTTGAATAATCCAGAGAACGCGTCGGAGGGTTCCCACAACAATTGCAAGCGGTAAGCGACCTCCTCGAAAGCACCGAAGTCGTCACCCGCCCCGTTGAAGGTATTGTCGATCCAGGCGCTGCGGTCCTGGTACTTGATCGAGGCGCGGGCCGTCAGCGTTTCGGAGAGCAAAAAGTTGCTGGCGGCCTCGGCGGTGAAAGTTTCCCGCGAGCCGTAGGTCAGGCTGACGTAGCCATTCCTTTCGGGACCCGGCCTGACCGAGTCGATCTTAATGACGCCGGCGTTCGTGTTGCGTCCGAACAGCGAGCCCTGCGGCCCCTTGAGCACTTCGATGCGTTCAATATCGAACAGTGGCAAACTCCGCAGGGTATTGTTTTCAAGACCGACTTCATCAAAGATCATCGCGACGGGCTGATTCGCATTAACGTCGAAATCGATGTTGCCGAGCCCGCGCAGGTAGAAACGCGGCTGGGTGCGCCCGTTCGAGGTCTCGATGTTCAGGCCGGGCACGCGGGCCGCCAGCGCGCGGATGTCCTGGGCCCCGCTCAGGTACCTGTCTACCAGATCGCCGGATATCGCCGATACCGCCACCGGTACGTCCGCCAGTGTCTGCTCGCGCTTCTGGGCGGTGACGATGATTTCTTCCAGGACCAGGCCCTGTGCATAAACGATCGGCGCGCCAAATACAGCGGCTGCGACAAGAATTCGAATCAGGTGCATGCCTTTCATTGTTTTTCTCCGTAACGGTTTGACGAAAGTATAGGCCCACGGGCAACGAAAAAACAGACGCGATCGAGGACCACGCCAACAGCGCCATCCGACCACCACCGAGCGGAAATCGTTTACGCAGGGCTGCCATGTTCATTCAAGCTCGGCTGCGCTATTCTGCGCCGATGAAAAATTATTCGGCCTGGTCTTTGCTGCGACAAGGCCTCGGCGGTCACCGGGGCTGGCCGCGCGCCTGGCGCGACGCGGCGCTGCGCGAGCACTATGACGTTGTGATCATCGGCGCGGGCGGGCACGGTTTGGCGACCGCCTACTACCTCGCCACAAAACATCGCGTCGGGCGCATCGCGGTTCTGGAGAAGGGCTACCTGGGGGGCGGCAACACCGGGCGCAACACCCAGGTCTGCCGATCGAATTATTTCTACCCGGAGAGCGCGGCTTTTTATGACCATTCGCTGCGCCTTTATGAATCGCTGAGCGACGAACTCAACTTCAACATCATGCTCAGTCAGCGCGGCATCCTCGAGCTCAACCACAGCATGGAAGAACTGGAGCTGAACCGGCGCTGGGCCAACGCCATGCGCATGAACGGGGTCGATTCAGAGATTTTGGCGCGCGAAGACATCGCGCAGCTGGAGCCGGCACTCGCACTGGACGGCCGCTTCCCGATCACCGGCGGATTCATTCAGCGCCGGGGGGGCATCGCGCGGCACGACGCGGTCGCCTGGGCCTACGCCCGGGCCGCCTCCGCA
Organism: Lysobacterales bacterium; assembly: GCA_032250585.1. Classification (GTDB taxonomy): domain Bacteria; phylum Pseudomonadota; class Gammaproteobacteria; order Xanthomonadales; family SZUA-36; genus JAVVFH01. The sequence continues at coordinate 1,037 of JAVVFH010000259.1, read as the reverse complement.
GCCGGCGTGGACATCGTGCAGCAATGCGAGGTGAACGGCTTCGAATCCAGCGACAGCCACCTGTTGACCGTGAACACCAACCGCGGGACGATTCGCGCCGATCGCGTGGCCCTTTGCGTCGCCGGTCACAGCAGCCAACTCGCCGCCATGGCCGGTCTGCGCTTGCCGATCGAAAGCATTGCCCTGCAGGCGATGGTTACCGAACCGGTGCGCCCACTGCTGAACACCGTGGTCGCCTCGCTCGTGGTGCACGCTTACATCAGCCAATCCGACCGCGGCGAGATCGTGATCGGCGGCGGCGCCGATGCCTTCCCTTCCTACGCGCAGCGGGGCGTGCTGCAGACGACGAAGGACAATGCGGCGGCGGCGCTCGAACTGATGCCCTGTCTGAGCCGCCTGCGGTTGATGCGTCAATGGGCGGGAATTTGCGATATTTCACCGGATTCGAGTCCGGTCGTCGGCAAGACCCCGATCGAAAACCTGTACCTTTCGACCGGCTGGGGCACGGGCGGTTACAAGGCCATTCCGGCCGGCGGCGATACGCTGGCCGACACCATCGCGCAAGACCGACCGCACCACCTGCTGCGGCCTTTTTCGCTGGACCGCTTCGAATCCGGCCGCTTGATCGACGAGGGCGCCGCCGCGGGCGTGGCGCACTGAATGCTGCGCATCCCCTGCCCGTACTGCGGTGTGCGCGACCAGACGGAATTCCTGTCCGGCGGGGAAGCCACGGTCACCCGGCCGGCGGACCCTGCGGTGCTGAGCGACAGCGAATGGGCCGATTATCTTTTTTACCGCAACAACCTGAAGGGTCTGCACCTGGAGCTTTGGGTGCACCGCTATGGCTGCGGCCAATGGTTTCGGCTGCTGCGCGACACGGCCACGCACGAAATCGTCCGTGCCGCGAAGCTGGGGGAAAGACTCGACCCAAAGCTTGACCCGGAGCTTGACCCGGGCCCTGGCCGCAGCGCAGTAGGCGGCCAATGAAGCGACCGTCCGCAAACACATTCCGGCTACCTCAGGGCGGGGCCATCGAC
>JAVVFH010000258.1:0-4849 GCA_032250585.1 Lysobacterales bacterium | reverse complement strand
GCCTGAAATACATTGCCGAAGACGAACACTGCGCCTGTCGCCACACCGACTACTACAACCGCGAAAACGCCAGCTTTCTGCTCGACCAGCCCGGCCGCAGCCCCTACGTCTACAACTGCCAGACACTGGGCCTGCGTCTGGACACCCAAAGCCAGATCGGGCTGTTTCGCTACGGCGAACCCATCCAGGGCAAACCCATCAAGCGCTTCCACCACTACGCCCGCGCCCTGCTCGGCGCGGTGATGAACGCCCAGGAAAAACAGCACCTGAAAAGCGACGACTGGCAGCGCACCGTCTACATCAACACCCTGGACGTCGGCACCACCGACTTCGACATCAGCGCAGACAAGAGAACCGAACTGGTGCGCCAGGGCATCCAGGGCACCGAAACCTACCTGCAGTGGTTCGAAGGGCAGGGCGAGCAACCGGTCAACCGCTTCCACCCCCCTGTCGTCCCGGCCAACGAGCCGGGGCCCGCAGCCTGACAATTCGCACAATGCTTCTACCCTAACTCCAGAACCCAAAACCTACCGATACACCTCTCAATGTCCCAAGCCGACTACATCCCCATCGAAAATCTGGTCAAGCCCGACCTGGGCCGAATGTGGATCAGCAATCGACCGAATGATCTGGGTTTTCCTGAAGTGGGTGATATTGTCTCAGTCAAAGTCACAGCGGATGTCGAGCTCTATATCAGGGTTGAGGGAATCAACGGCACCATAATTTTTGGTGAGGTCGAAAAAATCGGGCCGCAACCGAGCGAAAGATTCGAGCGCTGGGAGTGTGGCTCCAAGGTCAGTTTCGAGCAACGCTACATCAGTTGCGTATTTCGGGAAGATTGATCCGCTTCCACCGATATGTTCTGTCTGAGCAACATCAAAATCACCAACTACCGCTCGTGCCGGTCGGTTGAGCTGTCACTGGATGAGTTCAATCCGATTGTTGGACCAAACAACGCAGGAAAGTCCAACATTCTCTCAGCAATAACCTGGTTCCTCGCTCCTTCAGTGCTCTCTGAGTCGGACTTCTGGGACAAGTCCGCAGGTGTTTCAGTGGAAGGTACGGTGACCGGCCTTGGACGAGACATACTGGATCGCGTTGCATCTACGCATCGCTCCAGAATTGCGCCCCGTATCAAGCACGGTAGCCTATGCTTCCGACGGACGCAGCCGCTTCCGAATGCAAGAAAAGGCGACATCACGCTTGAAATTTTTGACCCGGAATCGGGTGCCGATAATGCTGGTGCCTGGGTTCCAAATCCTGCTGGCATCGATAATGCGCTGCAAGCACTTTTCCCGAGCCCAATCTTCATTGGTGCCATGGAAAATGCGGCAGACGATGCCACCAAGGCCAAGAATACCTCTACGCTCGGTAAATTGCTGGCCGAGTTTAGCGAAAGTGTCGAATCAAATCATGGCCAGGAACTGCAGGAATGTCTGGAGACGCTCCATGGCCGCTTGGCTGCAAACGGATGCGCGCGCGCCAGCGAACTGACCAGGTTTGATCAGGAGGCAAGCAGCGCGGTAAATGCGTTCTTTCCGGGTATTGATCTACATCTCGATGTGCCGATCCCCACGGTCCGTGAACTGTTTAGCCGCGGCACCTTGAGAGTCAGCGAAAACGGTAGCGATGACTGCCGCGAATTCGGCACGCTGGGGCATGGGGCACAGCGAAGCATCCAGATGGCGCTGATTCGTTATCTGGCAGAGGTTGGTATGTTAGGGCAGGAATCAGCGCAGCGCCGGCTATTGCTTATCGAGGAACCAGAGCTGTTTTTGCATCCTCAGGCAATCGAACAGGTCCGCGAAGCTCTTCGAGCCCTATCGAAGTTGAATTACCAAATTATCTTCGCGACACATTCGCCGGTAATGGTAGATCAGGAAGTGGCAACCAGCACTCGCATCGTGAGGAAGCACCCCTCCACGGGAGAGACGGTTGTCTTAGCTACCGCTCGTGAAGCTGTCGAAAAACGGGTGCAGGGTCAAAACAAGCGACTGCATGCGCTGTTTGCGCTAGAGCACAGTAATCACTGGCTCTTCAGCAACCGCGTCTTGCTTGCTGAGGGGCCCACCGAGCGCTACCTATTGCCGGTGCTATACCAAGTTCTCTTGGGTCGAAAGCCCGCCGAAGATGGCCTATCTATCCTTTCAATGGGAGGAGCGGGCAATTTGCCCGAGTCGATCAAAATATTTTCTGAGTTGGGTGTCGCAGTTCGTGCCTTGGCGGATCTGGATTTCGCAGCGCAACAGGCGGTGCATCATGGTCTCATAGCGAAGGACGATGAGGATTTGTGCGAATGTCTGCGACAGATTGCCTGCATGGCTCAACAAGACCCGGCAATATCGCTCGATGCCACTGGGCGCCCTTGCTCCAACAAGGAGAATCCAGCCGGCAGCAAAAGGCCCGCTGAGGTTTTCCGGGAATGGGCCGCGCGCGCCGAAGGGCGGAAGGTCGCAGTCAATCTTCACAACAAGCTGCGCGAATACGGAATCTGGCTCTGGACGGGCGGTGACATTGAGTACCATTTGGGCCTTAGAGGCCGCAAGGATATCGGAATCTGGGCGCCGTTCTGCCGTCGTCTTCACAGTGAGGCTTTTGTAGACGTGGTGCATGACCATTACTTCGTCGCAGCGCTGTTTGAATGGATGCAGCAGCCGCATGCACTGCCATGAATAAACCGCTCTGGATGCAGCGCATCCAGCGTCTGACTAGTAGCAATGGCTTGCGCGCGCACTGGGACCCGAAGGCTACGGGGTATATTCCTTCGCCTTGGCGATCATCATGCCAATAAAAGCCAAAAAAGCAATGAATCGACAAAAACTGCTAGTCACCGGCGGCGCCGGCTTCATCGGCTCGAATTTCGTCCGCCATGTGCTCCAGTCCACCGGCCACACGGTGGTCAATCTTGATCTGCTGACCTATGCCGGCAACCGCGAGTCGCTGGACGGTCTGGACCCGGCCCGGCATCTGTTTGTCCACGGCGATATCTGCGACGGCGCGCTGGTCCGGCGTCTTCTGGCTGAGCATCGACCTGAAGGCCTGGTCCACTTTGCGGCCGAAAGCCATGTCGACCGCTCGATCGACGATCCCGGTGCGTTCATCCGCACCAACGTGGTCGGCACCCAGACCCTGCTGGATGCGGCGCTGGATTACTGGAAGGGCGGGGCGCGTGAATTCCGTTTCGTCCATGTCGCCACCGACGAGGTCTACGACAGCCTCAAAGCCGGCGAGCCCGAATTTACCGAACAGCACCGCTGCGCACCCAACTCGCCGTACGCCGCCTCCAAGGCTGCGGCCGACCACCTGGCCCGGGTCTGGCAGCGTACCTATGGCCTGCCGGGCGACCTGCTTGATGAGCGCGTGCCGGGCACGCGGCCGCGGCGTGAACTGATCGAATATGTCACCGACCGCCCGGGCCACGACCGGCGCTACGCGATCAACGCCGGGCGCATCCGCAGCGAACTGGGCTGGACGCCATCGGTGGACTTTGCCCAGGGCTTGGCCGCGACCGTGGACTGGTACCTGGCCAACCGTGACTGGTGGCAGCGGCTTCGAGACGGGCGCTACCGGTCGGAGCGCTTGGGGACTGCGCAACTGACTTGATCAGTGAGTTGTTTTCCTGCACCCTGAACCCCTAAACCTGAACCCCAAAATGCACCGCAAAGGCATTATCCTCGCCGGCGGCTCCGGCAGCCGGCTCTACCCGCTGACCCAGGTGATCAGCGAGCAGTTGCTGCCGGTCTACGGCAAGCCGATGATCTACTACCCGCTGACCACACTGATGATGGCGGGGATCGACGAGATCCTGCTCATCACCACGCCGCATGAGCAGCATCTGTTTCGTCAGCTGCTAGGCGACCGCAGTCAGTGGGGCTTGCGCCTGGAATACGCCGCGCAGCCCCATCCCGGCGGACTGGCCCACGCCTTTCTGATCGGGCGGGAATTGGTGGATGGAGAGCTGTCCTGCCTGATTCTGGGAGAGATCGTCCTCCTCGGCGGTGGCATGCGTGAGATGCTGTCGCTGGCAGCAGAACGCGAGCGCGGGGCCACAGTGTTAGGCTACTGGGTCACGGTCCCTGCGCGCTATGGTGTCGTCGAGATGGATAAGGCCGGCGCGGCCTTGTCGCTGGAGCAAAAGCCGCCCCCGTCCGAAATCAAAATACGTTGTCACCGGCCTGTGTTTCTACGACGAGCGGGCCTGTGACTTCGCCGCAGCACTGGAACCTTCAGCGCGCGGCGAGTTGGAGATCACCGACCTGAACCGCTGTTACCTGCAAGCCGGGGATCTGACCGGCGAGCGCATAGGCCGCGGCTATGCCTGGCTGGATACCGGCACGCATGCTTCGCTGCAGCAGGCATCGAGCTACATCGAGACGCTGGAGTCTCGGCAGGGGCTCCGGGTAGCCTGTCCGGAGGAGGTTGCTTACCACCTGGGCTGGTTGAGCAAAAAAGACGTTTTGCGTCTCGCAAAGAAAATCGGCGAATATAGTTATGCCCGATATCTCAAGGCATTGGTCAATAATTGATGTGCTCCGCAAGGAAGGTAGTGCATGTCTGCTGTCATGACAAGTTCATACAGCCTTTTATTGAGCTGATGGAAAAAAACTTCGACGACTTTATATCAAGACATCTTTTTCTAATCAAAGGGGCAACAGAGACTTCATTCTACAGCCGCTATGCCAACGTTATCTTGGCTGGGCCGAGCCGGCGAGCCCAAGTAAAATATTTGACACAAGTGGCTCACGAATTGCATTCGGCCGATAAGATAATATTACACGGTTTATTTAACATCCATGTCGTGTTGCTGTTGGCGCTCATGCCTTGGGTCAGTCATAAAGCCTATTGGATT
>JAVVFH010000257.1:0-4850 GCA_032250585.1 Lysobacterales bacterium | reverse complement strand
CCGCGCAGCAGGGCAGGCAAGCGACGCAGTAATCGACGGGGCCGATCGTCGATCCAGGTACAGGCCAGCGGGGCATCGCCAGTACCCCAGAACGGCGTCAAGCCCAGGAAGAGCCGCCGCATCACCGTGACCAGCAGCAGCGACACTTCAGCTTCCATGGGCGTCCGCTCGTCCAGCGCCAGAAGCCCGGCGATGTCGTCGTCGTAGTCGGAGCCGTTGTCCTTCCATTCGTCGAGCCCGACGATCCGGCCCTGCCACAGCCAGGCGCCCTGCGCGCGCACGGCCGGGTCGAAGTGCCGCTTGATGGAATAGACGAAGTCCTCGGCCCGCAGCTCACGCCCCTTGCCGCCCGGGAAAGCGTCATCGTCGACATAATGCACGCCTTGCTTGATGCGGATGGTGTAAGTCAGGCCGTCGGCAGAGACCCGCGGAAGGCTTTCGGCGAGATTGGGTTCCAACGCATACGGGCGCGCCAGGTATTTATAGCGATAGAGCGTGTCGTACAGGTTGACCGCGAGGAAATTGGCATAGATGTTGGAGGCCTGGGCCGGATCGAGGCTGCTTGGCGCCCCGTCCATGCCGTGGCGGTAAACGGCCGGCTCAGGCGGCGCGGGATGCTTGTTGCGATCCGCCTCGCAAGCCGACAGCGCCAGGCTTGCAGCCAATGCCGCCAGGAGAGCTTTTCGGCGAGTCAGAATCACCGGCCCAGCTTAGCCCAGCGGCCCGCAAATCAACAAGTGGGGTAATCCCGAACGTTGCACCCTTCAACCCGTAGCTGCGGCTACGGATTTCAGTCCAGCCCGGCGTTCAGTCGCACCTGTCTGGCGCCATCATCCGGGATACTGGTGTAATGTTCGGCTTACTAATCCTTCAGCAGCGCGTCGTAATCCGGTACCGGCGGATTGCCGTCGTAAATATCGAATTCACGGCCCTGCAGGTGGACATCCCGAATCATCAGGTAGGGGTCTGCTGCCGCGTCGAGGTCGGGCTGCAGCGGCAGCAGTTCAGCGCGCCGCGTGATCAGGTCGACTATCAGCGGCACGTAGTTGTCTTCCTCCCGTGCAACGTAGCTGACCGGATCGACATAACTGTCGGCACTTCCGCCCAGCAGGTCGCGAACCGTGAAGGGGCCCAGGAACGGGACGACCAGGTAACGGCTGTCCTTCCAGCCCCAGACGGCCAGCGTCTGGCCGAGGTCTTCATCGAATTCCTTGATTCCGACTTTGGTCGCGACATCGAAGAAACCGAGCAGGCCGAGGCTGCTGTTCATCAGGAAGCGGCCGGTTGCCGTCATGCCTTCTTCGAGCTTGCCCTGCAGTAACAGGTTGATGAAGGTCACCGGGTAGCCGAGGTTGCGGAAAAAATTCCGCACACCGCGCTGCGGGGCGTCGGGCATGATCCAGTCATAGCCCCTGGCAACCGGCCTCAGGACCGCTTCATCGACGGTCATGTTGAAGGCATGCACCTTGCGGTTGAACGGTTCCCAGGGGTCGCCTTCAGGATTCGTCAGTTCTGTTTTCTGGCTGCTGGCGCAGCCGCCCAGCAGCAGGGCAGCCAGCAGCAGCGCGGCGGCCAGCGGTGATGTGCCGTTCATTGTTCCGACCTCCTCCCGCTGATGTTCAACAATGCTTCGGCTTCGCACAGCCGCGCCAGGCGCAGCAGGTTGTCGGGCGCGTTATCGATCCGAAATTCGCTGTCGGTCGAATGCTGAGCCGCCTGCCATTCCAGCAACAGCGCCAGCCCTGAACTGTCTACCGTCGTTACCTTGGCCAGGTCGATCGTGCTCAGTGCGGATTTTTCATCGAGCGCCTGCTGCATCCGGCTGTAAAGCCCGGGGGTGGTCGCAAAGGTCAGTTCGCCCCGCAGCCGGGCATGACCGTCCTCGAGCTCGACCTGGCTGTTCTCAGTCATCGAGTTCGATGTCTCCGGCGCGGAGGTCCGCGGTCACCTTCTCGATGCCCTTGGCCTCAACCTGTGGCGCAATCTGGTTGCGAAAGGTGAGAACGTAGGAAACGCCCTCGACCGTCACGTCGAACGTCTTCCAGCCCTCATCGGTCTTGCGGAAGGCATAGTCGATCGGCGTGGATTGACCGTTGTCGAGTTTGATCCGGGTGCGCACGCGCGTCAGCTTGTCGTTGTTGCCGCCTCGTAAAGGCAGTATTTCGACTTGCTCGTCGGAGCGAAATTCGAGCAGTCCGTCAGAGTAGCGGTCGATCAGGACGAGGCACATGGTTTCGGCAAACTCGTCGATTTGCTGTTCGCTCAGGCCGCGTCCCGCCCGGCCGAGTATCAGCCTGGCGGAGTAATCGAGATCCATCAGCGGCAGCAGTCGTTCCCGTACCACGTCGCGGAGTTTTTCCGGCTGCGCCTCGAATTCCGCTCTCTGCTCCTCGAGTAAGTCGAGAATTTCGTCGGTGGTTTCCCTGATGATTGTCGGTGGGTCCCGCGGGTCGGCGGCATTGGCCTGTCCCTGAGCGATGCCGAGCATCACCAGCACGGAAAGGATCAATAGTCGGTGGAATTTCATTCTTCTTCGCCTTTGCCTGTATTGAACATGTATTTGCTGATGAGCTGTTCGAGCACCATTGCCGATTGCGTCATGAACAGCTCGTCCCCTTCTGTAAGCGCGTCCGGCGCTCCGCCGGGTTCCAGCCCGATGTAGCGGTCCCCGAGTACGCCCGAGGTCAGCACCGAAGCGCCGGTGTCGGAGGGTATGTCATCGTATCGCGAGGCAATGCTGAGCTTCACGACCGCCTGGAATGAGACCGGATCCAGGCCGATAGATTCAACCATGCCAACGGTCACGCCGCCGATCTTGACCGGCGCGCGATCGTTCAGGTCGCCGATGTTGGTAAAGCGGGCGGTGATCGTGTAGCGGTCTTTGCCGATTTCCTGCCCGTAATCGGTTGCCCGGGTCGCCAGCCAGATCAAAGCGGCGATGCCAAGCAACAGAAAAACTCCGGATGCGAGTTCAACTTTGTAATTCGCACGCATGTTGTTACCTCAAGTCAAAAACGACGTCATGATGAAGTCGAAGATCAGGACCAGTACGGAGCTGAGCACCACGGTGTTGGTGGTCGCCGTGCCGACGCCGGCACCGGTCGGTTTGGCCGTGTAGCCGAAGAACACCGCGACCAGGCTGACGATGCCGCCGAACAGCAGGCTCTTCCATACCCCGCCCACGAAATCCTGGTAGAAATACACGCCGGTCTGGAGCTTGCTCCAGAAGATACCCGCGTCCAGTCCCATGACGCCAATCGAGAAGACGACGCTGCCCAGGATCGCCAGCGCGTTGAACATGGCCGTCAGCAGGGGTACCGAGATCAGGCCGGCCATAAAACGCGGCAGGGCGATTCGCTGGATCGGATCGATGGCCATCAGCTCCATGGCGTCGATCTGGCTGGTTGCGCGCATCAGGCCGATTTCCGCGGTGATCGAGGTCCCGGCACGGCCCGCGAACAGCAGTGCCGTCAACACCGGCCCGAGTTCGCGAAACAGGGATTTGCCAACCAGCAGGCTGACCTGGTCGGAAGCGCCGAACTGCTCGAGGGCGTTTATCGCCTGCAGTGACAGCACCATCCCCACGAAGAAACCGCAGATCATGATGATCACCAGCGACCGCGCGCCGATCAGGTAGGTCTGCTGGAGAATGGCCTGCAGCTGCGAGAGGGTGGGGCGCAGGCCGGCGATCATCCTCAGCAGGAACAACAGGCAGCGGCCGCTGTCCGCGACGGGTTGGATCAGTTTGCCGCCTTGTTCGATCCGTGTCGCCATTTTCAGTTCAACAGGCTCCAAGATTTGTCCGCTACCTGGTAGTGGAACGGGATGGGGCCGTCCACCTTACCGTTCATGAACTGATCCACGCTGGGATCGTCGCTGGAGCTCAGTTCATCCGGGGGGCCCTCGCCGGCAATTTTGGCCTCTGCGATGATGTAGCAGTAGTCGACCAGTTGCGTCATCTGGCCAACGTTGTGCGTCACGACCAGGCTGCTCAAACCCAGTGCATCGTTGGTTTCGCGCATCAGCGTGCGCACGGTCGAGACGGCGATCGGGTCCAGTCCGGTCATCGGTTCGTCGTACAGCATGATACTGGGGTCCAGTACCACGGCCCGGGCAAAGGCAATGCGGCGCGCCATGCCGCCGGACAACTCGTGCGGCATCAGGTCCTCGGTGCCTCCGAGCCCGACCGCGTTCAGCTTGGTCATAACCAGGCGCCGGAGCAGGGGTTCGGGCAGCCGCGTGTGTTCGCGCAGAGGCGTCGCGATGTTTTCAAACACGGTCAGGTCGGTGAACAAGGCACCGTCTTGCAGCAGCACGCCGATGTTTCTTCGAAAGCGCTGCAGGTCCCGGTCCGACAGGGCGGAAACGTCCTGACCATTGACTTCGATCGATCCCTCGTCGGGGCGAAGTTGACCCGTAATCAACCGTAAAATGGTGGTTTTTCCCGCGCCGCTGGGACCCATGAATGCGACGATCGAACCCCGGGCGATGTCGATATCGATGCCGTCCAGAATTGTCCGGCCGCCGCGCCGGAAAACGAGGTTTCGGATCTTGATGACAATGTCGCTTTCGTCGACTGCGTCGAGGGCTTGTTTGTTGTTTTCGATCATCCCTTTCGTGGTTCCCTGGGTCCAATTGACGACGGGGTAATTTGCACACGGTCGCGAAGTATCGGGCCGCAGCTTATGTTAGTGCAAGGGGCAATACTTCATCAATCTCATATGAGACCGGCAGGACACACAAAGCCGTTCGTGCAGCAGGGCAAATTCGTTCTCACGCCAATTTCTTGAACTCCCGTCATTTCCGCGCAAGCGGAAATCCCGTTCCAACAACACCGCTGGATTCGCCAA
>JAVVFH010000256.1:0-4853 GCA_032250585.1 Lysobacterales bacterium | reverse complement strand
GGATTCGCCAAGCCGCGGATTGGATCGAAATTCCTGGATTCCTGCTTTCGCGGGAATGACGGTACTTCTGGTAGAACAAATTTCCCCTGGCACCCATACTTTTGCCCTATGACGCGCCGCGCTGCAACTGGGATAATGTTTTCTTGTCTGATCAACACGCCTGCTCCGTCGCGGGGCAACGGAGAGATCATCACGCATGCGCAAATATTTAAAGTACATCCTGCCGCTGGGCCTGATCCTGGCCTCGATCGCCGTGGTGGTTGTCATGATCGAGGTGGCGAAATCACAGCGCCCGGAACGGGCGGCAGAAGTGGAACCGGCGGTGCTGGTCGATGCCATCGCGGCGGAGGTCAGGTCGCTGAACCTCTACGTGCACTCGCAAGGCAGTGTCAGGCCGCGCACCGAGACGACCGTCGTCGCCGAAGTTTCCGGCAAGATCGTCGAGGTCTCCCCCAATTTCATCGCCGGGGGCTTCTTTCGCAAGGGCGAGGTGCTCCTGCAGATCGACGCCAGCGATTACGAAACGGCACTGAAGCGCGCGCAGGCCGAGCTGGCGTCCCGGCATGCGCAATACTCCGACCAATTGGCGCGCTCCGAGCAGGCCATGCGCGACTGGCAGAATCTCGGCCGCACGGGTGAACCCTCGGAGCTGACGCTGCGCAAGCCGCAACTGGCTGAGGCGCTGGCCAACGTGCAGGCGGCCGAAGCCAATCTGCAAAAAGCCCAGCGTGACCTGCAGCGCACGCGAATCTCATTGCCGTACGACGGCCTGGTGCGATCCAAAATGGCCGATATCGGGCAATACGTGGCGCCGGGCACCTCGGTCGGGGTGACCTTTGCCATCGAGACAGCGGAGATCCGCCTGCCGCTGTCGGCCAGCGATGTCGCCTACCTGGAACTGCCCTCGGCGACCGGCGCACAGAGCGATCGCAAGCCGGCCGTGATCCTGACCTCGGAACTGGCCGGCACCCGGACGCAGTGGCACGGCGAGATCATCCGCACCGAGGGGGTGATCGACGAAGCCAGCCGCGTGACCTACGCCGTGGCGCAGGTCGTGGACCCCTACGGCGTGCTGGGACGCAGCGACCAGGCCATACTCCCGGTCGGCACCTTCGTGCGCGCCGCCATCGAGGGCCGGCGGGCGGAAAACGTCGTCGTGCTGCCGCGCAGCGTGCTGCGGCCCGACGATACGGTGCTGATCGCCAACGAACGGAACGAACTGGAGATCCGGCCCGTCCAGGTATTGCGCGCTGAGCCTCGCCTGGCCTACATCAGCAGCGGTATCCGCGACGGCGAACTGGTGGTGACCACCGCGCTCGACGCGCCGATTCCCGGCACCCGGCTGGCCATCAACGAAGGCCAGGACGTGGAGACGGCCGCGCAGCGGTCCGATGAACCCGCTGCCGATGCGACGATCAGCCCGGAGGCGCTGCAATGAATCGCAACCCCTATGAAGCGCTGATCAGCTGGTTCGCCAAAAACCACGTCGCGGCCAATCTGCTGATGGCCATCCTGCTCGGTGGCGGCATCTACACGGCCTTCACGATCAAGAAGGAACTGCAGCCGCCGATCGAGATCGACATGATCACCGTCAGCGTGCCCTTCCTGGGCGCCACGCCGGAGGACGTCGAGGAAGGCGTGCTGATCAAGATCGAGGAGGCCATCCAGGATATCGAGGGCATCAAGGAGATCATTTCCACCGCGGTGCGCAACAGCGGTTCGGTGAGCATCGAAGTCGATCCCGAATACGACGTCCTCGACCTGCTCGATCAGGTCAAGAACCGGGTGGATTCGATCTCGACCTTCCCGGACAACACCGAGCGCCCGACCTACTCGCGCGCCCAGTTCCAGCAGCAGGTCCTGATGGTGTCGCTGTCCGGTTCGATCGGCGAGCGCACGATGAAGGAATACACCAAGCAGATCCGCAATGAAATCGTTTCGTTGCCGGGCGTGACGCGGGCAGAGATCATCGGCGACCGGCCCTACGAAATCAGCATCGAAGTCAGCGAATTCACGCTGCAAGGCTACGGCCTGACCCTGCGCGAAGTCGCGCAGGCCGTCCGCCAGGGTTCGCTGGACCTGTCGGCCGGCGCCATCCGCTCCGAAGCCGGCGACATCCTGGTGCGGACCAAGGGACAGGCCTACACCGCCCGGGATTTCGAGAACATCGTGATCCGCAGCAACGACGACGGCACACGGTTGCTATTGAAGGACATCGCCGAAATCCGTGACGGATTCATCGAGCGCGACCGTTTCTCCGAACTCAACGGCGAACCGGCGCTGACGATCCGGGTCTACTCGGTCGGTAACCAGAGCGAACTGGAAATTGCCGAGACGGTGCGCGCCTACGTCGAACAGAAATCCGCGACCCTGCCCGCCGAGGTCAAGCTGACGGCCTGGGCGGACACCAGCTATTACCTCGAAGGCCGCCTCAACATGATGTTGAAGAACCTCCTGTACGGGGCCGCTCTGGTGTTCCTGCTGCTGACGCTCTTTTTGCGCTTCAAGCTGGCTTTCTGGGTGATGGTCGGCCTGCCGGTGGCCTTTCTGGGCACTTTTTTCATGATGCCCTCGCTCGACCTGACGGTGAACATGGTGAGCCTGTTCGGTTTCATCCTGGTGCTGGGCATCGTGGTCGACGACGCCATCGTCATCGGCGAGAGCGCCTATACCAACATGCGCGCCAAGGGGCACTCGCTGGAGAACATCCTGGAAGGCGTGCACAAAGTGGCCGTGCCCGCCACCTTCGGCGTGCTCACAACCATCGCGGCCTTCCTGCCAATTCTGCTGGTGACGGGGGTTTCCGGGCAGTTTTTCGCTGCCATCGGCTGGATCGTCGTACTGTGCCTGCTGTTCTCGCTGGTCGAATCCAAGCTGATCCTGCCGGCGCACCTGGCGCACATGAAAGTCCAGCATTACGAGCGCGACACTACCAACGTATTCATTCGCTTCCAGCGTTTTTTCAGCGAGGGGCTGCACCATTTCATCGATGACCACTACATGCCCTTCCTGCGTAAATCACTGCACAACCGCTACCTGACGCTGTCGATTTTCATCGCGGCGCTGATCCTTGCCATCGGCCTGCTGGCCGGCGGCATCCTGCGTTTCGTGTTCTTCCCGGACATCACGGCCGATTTCCTGGAAGTTCAGCTTGAAATGAACGAAGGCACGCCCCCGGAGCTGACCCACGAAGCCCTGCGGCAGGTGCAGCGCGGTCTGTGGGAAGTCGACCACCAGGTCAGCGCAGAACACAACATGGAATCGGGGGCCGTAGTCAGCAATCTTATTTCCTTCGCCACCGGCGACACCAGCGGCGTGATCGTCGCCGAGCTGGTCAAGGACGAAGAGTCGGTGATCGAAGGCCCCGAGGTGTTGCGGCGCTGGCGCGCGGAAGTCGGCAGCGTGCCGGGCGTCAGGACGCTCGGCTTCAAGGGCGCGGCCCACGGACCCGGCGGCGGGCCCGCCATTTCGCTGACACTGATGGGCAGTAACATCAGCGAGGTCGCGCGGGCCGCGCGCGAACTGGAACAGCGCATCCGGCAGTACGAAGGGGTCTACGACATCCGCAACTCCTTTGAGCGCGGCACGCGCGAAATCAAGCTCGACATCAAGCCGGAAGCCGAATCGCTGGGGCTGACCCTGTCCGACCTGGCCGCCCAGGTGCGCGCCGGCTTCTACGGCGAAGAGGTACAGCGCATCCAGCGCGGCCAGGACGAAGTCAAGGTCATGGTGCGCTTCCCCCGTGACGAGCGCGATTCCGTCGGGTACCTCGAAAACATGCGGATTCGCACGCCCCAGGGCGGGCGCGTGCCATTCCACGCCGTGGCCGAGGTGGAAATGGGCGAAGCGCCGCTGCGCATCCAGCGTTTCGACCGCGAACGCGCCGTGCGCATCAGCGCGGAAGTGGACAAGGAGCAATACGAGCCGGACAAAATCACCGCGGACATCCTGAACAACGAACTGCCCGAAGTGCTGGCGCAGTTCCCCGGCGTCACGCACCGCCTCAGCGGTTCCAGCCAGGCGCGCCAGGAGGTGCAGCACGACCTGATCATGGGCGCGGCGCTGGCGCTGTTTCTGATCTACGCGCTGATGGCCATTCCGCTGCGTTCCTACGCGCAGCCGCTGATCATCATGTCGGTGATCCCCTTCGGCGCGATCGGAGCGCTGGCGGGCCACCTGATCCTCGGCCTGGAAGTCAGCATGATGAGTTTCTTCGGCATCATCGCGCTGGCCGGCGTGGTGGTGAACGACAGCCTGATCCTGGTCGACTTCATCAACCGCGAGCGCCGCCTGGGCGTGCCGTTGGCACAGGCGGTGATCGACGCCTCCAGCAAGCGCTTCCGCGCGATCCTGCTGACCTCGCTGACGACCTTCTTCGGGCTGATTCCGATCGTGCTGGAAACCAGCCTGCAGGCACAGATCATGATCCCGATGGCCGCCTCGCTGGCCTTCGGCATCCTGTTCGCGACGGTCATCACGCTGTTTTTGATTCCCAGCCTGTACCTGATCCTGGACGACTTCAAAGCGTGGTTCCTCAAGGCCTGGCGCCATGCATTGCCCGCCAGGGAAAAACGCAAACCGGCGCGCGGGAGCGTCGCTCCGTCCCGGCCGGAAGCCTCCAGCCGAACGGGCGGCAACTGAACACCGGCCTGCCGATGGACGTGCACGAGCTGCTCGCCGGAGCGCGGACCCGGCTCGGCGCCGCCACCGGCGGTGATTCGGGCGCCAGCCTGCGCCTGGACTCCGAAGTCCTGCTGCGCCACGTGCTCGGCGCCAGGTCCTACGAGGTCTACCGGACCACCAACCCGTGGATCGCCCAGACGGCCGTCCACGACAACGCCGGCTCGGCCGAC
>JAVVFH010000255.1:0-4860 GCA_032250585.1 Lysobacterales bacterium | reverse complement strand
AGGAGATACGCCGGCGCGAGGAACTCAAGGGCCTGCCGGCCAAGCACCTGTTCGATTGGGGACACCCACGCCTCGAGCAGGTGATCACCGCAGGCAAGGCCCGGCGTCGCCTGACCCATCCGGAAGCTCCGGCAACGGTGCTGATCGCGCCGACCTGGGGTGAAAATTCGATCTTTCATGTTTGCGGGCGCGAATTGATCGGCCTTCTGCTCGGTGCCGGTTACCACGTCGTCATGCGGCCGCATTACCAGAGCAATCGACAGTGGCCGAAGGTGATCGCGGACGTGCGCGACGCGTTCGCCGGTCACCCGCGTTTCGGCTACGTCGACCGGATGGGTGAGACCGATTCCATCATGCGCTCGGACCTGCTCGTCACCGACTGGTCTGCCATGGCGCTGGAGTATGCACTCGGCCTGGAAAAGCCCGTTCTGTTCATTGACGTGCCGCGGCGGATCCGCAACCCGAACTGGCGCGAGCTGGGGATCGAGCCTGTCGAATCGGCGATTCGTCAACAGGTTGGTGAAATACTCTCGCCCGCGGCCCTGCACGAGGCGCCTGAGGCGATTGAACGTCTGCGGGTCGAGCCGGGCGGTTTCCGCGAGCGGATGCGCGACTTGCGCGAAGCGCTGGTGTTTCGCCTGGGCCACAGCATCCCGGACGGGGCCGCCGAACTCGCCCGCCTGGCTGAAGCTTGCCGCGAAGCCCGTCTGACCCGCGAGAAACAAGGCGCCACGGGTGCCTGAGCGCCGTTCCAGCGCCGGGCGGCCGACCGTCTTGCTGGCGGCCTTGCTGGCTGCGTGTGCCTTGTTTGCCGCGCCGCTGTCGGCGGCAACCGTCATCACCACGCCGACCATGCACCTCGGTTTCGGGCCGTCGGGCGCCCTGGAATCGGCCGTCGCCTGCTATCCGGCCTGCCAGGCGCAAGGCGCCCGTATCGGCCAGTTCGGCGACGAGGCGGTCGTCGACATCGCGGCGCAGGGCCGGGATCCGACTCGGGGCCGCTGGCGGCTGAGCCGGAGCGAGTCCGCGACCCACCTTGAGCTGAGCTTCGACGACGGCCAGGGCTCGTCGGTACGCTGGCGCATTCCCCGCAGCGGCTATCGCCTGGAAGTCGAACTCGAGGGACTTGGCGGACTGCGCGTGAGTTCGGGCCTGTCGTTCCGGCCGCGAGACGCCGCGGGCTTCGGCGACTGGCTGGAGACCACGCGCTACGTGACCAACGTGGCCGGGGGACCGGAGCAGATCGGGCTTGAGGAACCCGTCGAGCGGGTTTTCCGTGCAGTCAGCTGGACCGGCTACCGCAACCGTTTCTGGACTTTGCTGGTGCAGCCGCCCGGCGTAACCGATGCGGAGCTCCTGACCGGCGAAGGACAACGCGACGCGCGCATCGACTTTCAATTGGCGCAGCCCGGCCCGTGGTCCATCTATCTCGGCCCGGTCGAACCCCGGGCGCTGGCCGACGCCGATCCGGCGCTCAGCGGCTTGCTTTACGCCAGCCTGTGGTTCTGGCTGCGCTGGATCTGTTTCAGCCTGTTTTACCTGCTCGGCGCAATCCACACGCTGCTGCCTTCCTGGGGATTGTCGATCATGGCGCTGTCCGTCGTGGTCGGCGTGCTGATGCTGCCCCTGAGCCGCATCGCCGACCGGCTGCAGCAGCAGGTCAACGAAACCGAGGCCCGCCTGGCGCCGGAGCTGCAGCGCATCAAGAAGAACTGCCGGGGCGAGGAGCAGGCCGCCAAAATCCTCGCGCTTTACAAAACCGAGCGGGTTCATCCTCTTTACAGTCTCAAGAGCATGGCCGGCGTGGCGGTCGTGATTCCGGTGTTCATCGGGGCTTTCGACATGCTGGCGGAGAACATCCAACTGCTCAATGTCGGGTTCCTGTGGATTGCAGACCTGTCCCGCACGGACGCCTTGTTTCAGCTGCCCTTTCGCCTGCCCTTCTTCGGTGATGAATTCAACCTGCTGCCGGTCCTGATGACGGCTCTGTCGTTTCTCGCGTCTGTCCTGCACAAACCGCCGGCGCTGGATGCGGCCTCGCGGCACCGGCAGGTGCGCAATATGCTGCTGCTGGCGATGGTTTTTTTCGTATTGTTTTATACTTTTCCGGCCGGAATGGTGCTCTATTGGACCACCAACAACCTGATTTCGGTCATCAAGGGCCTGTGGGCCCGGCGCTAGAATGCCGCCCGGCAGGCCAGCGAGGGCTCACCCATGGAGCGAGAACGAATTTTGACTGACGAGCAGATCGAACAATTCCGGCGCGACGGCTTTCTGGTGGTGCGCGGCATGTATTCGCCCGACGAGGCGGCGGCCATCAGCGCCTGGACCGACGAGGTCGCCGGTTATCCGGAAGTTCCGGGTCGGTACATGATGTATTTCGAGGAGAGCCGGGACGATGCCGCGCGCATTCTGTGTCGCATCGAGAACTTCGTGCCCTACCACGAGGGCTTCTCGAAGCTGATCACGGCCCGCAGAATGCAGCAGGCCGTTTGCGAACTGTTCGGGGAGCCGGCAGTGCTGTTCAAAGACAAGATCAACTTCAAGCTGCCCGGCGGCGACGGGTTCCGGGCGCACCAGGATGTGCAGGCCGGCTGGGACGAGTTCGCCGACCTGCACATCACCGCCATGATCGCGATTGACGAAACGAATGCCGAGAATGGCAGCATCGAGATGATCGCTGGCATGCATCGTCAGGGCGTGCTGGGCTCGATGTGGGCGCCGCTGACGGACGAGGACACGTCACAGCGGGACTATGAGGCGGTTCATTGCCGGCCCGGAGACGCCGTTTTTTTTGATTCCTACGCTCCGCACCGCTCCGAGCCCAATCGCAGCGACCGGGCGCGCCGCGTGCTGTACATCACCTACAACAAGCTGAGCGAGGGCGATTCCCGCGAACAGTATTACCGCGACAAGCGCCGTAATTACCCGCCGGACATCGAGCGGGACCCCGACACGGACTACCGTTTCAAGGTTTGATGCAGGAGATCGCCGATGGACAACATTCAAGTGCCCGTGTCAGCGGGCGAAGTGCTCGACAAGATCACCATTCTCGAGATCAAGTCGGAGCGGATCACAGAGCCCGCCAAGCTCGAGAACGTCCGCCGGGAACTGGCGCTGCTGCGTGAATTCTGGGTGCGCGCGGTGCACGAAGACGATACGGTAAAAACCCTGCACACCCAGCTGAAAGAAATCAATGAAGCCCTGTGGGAGATCGAAGACGACATTCGTGACAAAGAGCGGGAGGGTGAGTTCGACGAGCGCTTTATCGAGCTGGCGCGCAGCGTTTACTTCACCAATGACCGGCGTTCGAAGATCAAGAGAGAACTGAACGAATACCTGGGCTCGAAAATCGTCGAAGAAAAATCCTACCAGGACTATTCCTGAGGAAAACGGCGGAAACGACAGGCGGTGGAGCCGAACCGGATGCGCCACGAATTTCCTTCGTCGCTGCCCGGCTGTTCCCCGCGGTCATCGAAATGAGCCCTTGCAAGAAAGCCCGATGCTGCCCTAGAATCGGACCTTACTCATTCAGACCGGCTGAGGGACTGGCCCTTGGAAGCCGGGGCAACCAGCGAAGCTAACCACTTCGCAAAGGTGCCAACTCCTGCGAAGACCGCCGTTTAATGGCCGTTTTCGGGAAATGAGTGACTCGGCAGCGTTCTGATGGGCCGTGTCATGCTCAGCCTGCTTTGCGGGATTTCCGGATGAGAAACGACAATCCGGAATAGGCAAAGGAGTAACGGCATGAGCGTACCCACCGACACAGTTCACCCCAGGCATCAGCAAACCATCGCGGCACGTTATGCGGTCGATGCCGACGACAATCACGGCGCGGTCATCCCGCCGCTGTACATGAGTTCGACTTTCTCCTTTCCCCGCTTCGGTGAAAAAGGTGCATACGACTACACGCGTTCAGGCAATCCGACGCGTGATCAGCTGGCCGGCGCCCTGGCGGAACTCGAGGGGGGAGCGGGGGGCGTGATCACGGCGTCCGGCATGTCGGCCGTGCACCTGACGACGCAGCTGGTCAAACCCGGTGACCTGGTGGTCGCCGCACACGATTGCTACGGCGGCTGTCACCGCCTGTTCACGGCGGCGGCCGCCAAGGGTCAATTCGATCTGGAATGGCTGCCGCTCTGGGAAACCGCTGCCTCGGTTGAGCGGATTCTCGCATTGCAGCCCCGGCTGGTGTGGATCGAAACTCCCAGCAACCCCCTGCTGCGGATCACCGATATCGAGACGCTGTCCGCAGCGGCGCACCGGGTTGGGGCACTTGTGGTGGTGGACAACACTTTTCTGTCACCGGCGGGCCAACAGCCCTTTGCGCTGGGCGCCGACATCGTGCTGCATTCCACCACCAAGTACATCAACGGCCATTCGGACGTCGTCGGCGGCGCCGTGCTGGCGCGCGACCCGGCGCTGGTGGAAGAACTCGTCTGGTGGGCCAACTGCCTGGGCCTGACCGGTTCGCCGTTCGACAGCTTCCAGACACTGCGCGGACTGCGCACGCTGAACGTCCGCTACCGTCAACACCAGGAGAATGCCGCGGTCATCGCGGTGCAGCTCGATGCTCACGAATTGGTCCGGCAAGTGCACTACCCGGGTCTGAAAAGCCACCCCGGCCACGAGCTGGCCGCGCGGCAGCAGCAGGGCTTCGGGGCCATGATCAGCTTTGAAATCGATGCCCGTGAAGACGAAATTCCGATCTTCCTGGAAGCGCTGCAGCTGTTCACGCTGGCCGAGTCGCTGGGTGGTGTCGAGAGCCTGGTGGCGCATCCGGCGACGATGACGCACGCCGCCATGTCGGCGGCCGACCAGGCGGCCGCCGGCATCAGTTCACGGCTGCTGAGGCTGTCG
>JAVVFH010000254.1:0-4876 GCA_032250585.1 Lysobacterales bacterium | reverse complement strand
GAAGCGGCTTTGGTCCCTCCCATCCCGGCGCTTTCAATCATCCCGATTTCCAGCGCTAATTACCATACAAGCGGCTTCAGCCGCGATGACTTCGCCCCGGTTTCCGAAGGTCTTCCCGTCTTAGCCGGAAATCAGCACGCAGTTGCTGGCCCGGAAAGCTACCCAGTGCTTGGAACTCAAGCGCCCAGAGCTTAGTATTGTCGCCTGGTCTGGCGTCCGTGCGCAGGCTGGAGTGGTGACAGAGCGCAACAAGCAAATACAGGCGCTCGAGACAACCTGGATTTCGTCAACGAGGGCTTCCCCGATGTGCTCGATATTCGGCGTATTGCAGATACGCCAGGATTCCAAGACCGTACGCCGGATGGCGTTGCGGCAATCGCGCCTGTTGCGCCACCGTGGTCCGGACTGGAGCGGCATCTACACTGCCGACAAGGCGGTGCTTGCGCATGAGCGCCTGGCCATCGTCGACGTCAACACCGGCGCGCAGCCCATCCTCAGCGAAAACGGCCGGCAGGCGCTGGCCGTCAACGGCGAGATCTACAACCACCAGCCCATTCGCGAGCGTTACGCCGGGCGTTATGCGTTTCGTACCGAGTCGGATTGCGAGGTCATCCTGCCGCTGTACCTGGAGCATGGTCCGGATTTCCTCGAGGAACTCAGCGGCATGTATGCCTTTTGCCTCTACGACGAGGAGCAGGATTTCTGGATGCTGGCACGCGATCCGATCGGCATCATCCCGCTGTATTACGGTCACGACGAGCACGAACAGCTGTTCGTTGCCTCCGAAATGAAAGCCCTGATGGCGGTCTGCAACCAGGTGCAGGAGTTTCCGCCCGGCCACTATTGGTGCAGCGGCCAGGACGCCCCCCAGCCCTGGTATACCCGCCCCTGGAGTGAATTCGAAAAGGTCCGGGACGCGGTGACGGACCGCCAGGCCCTGCACGACTCACTGGAGCAGGCGGTCATCAGCCACCTGATGACCGACGTGCCCTACGGGGTGCTGCTGTCCGGCGGCCTGGATTCCTCCATCATCGCCGCGCTGGCCGCGAAGCACGCCGCGATGCGTGTCGAGGACCAGGAACAGAGCCCGGCCTGGTGGCCGCGCCTGCACTCCTTCGCGATCGGCCTGGAAGGCTCCCCCGACCTGGAGGCCGCGCAGCGTGCCGCCGAGCACATCGGCACCGTGCATCACGGGTTCACCTTCACCATCCAGGAGGGCCTGGACGCGCTCGAAGAGGTGATCCATCACCTGGAAACCTATGACGTGACCACCATCCGCGCGGCCACGCCCATGTACCTGATGGCGCGCAAGATCCGCGCGATGGGCATCAAGATGGTTTTGTCCGGCGAAGGCGCCGACGAAATATTCGGCGGTTACCTTTATTTCCACAAGGCGCCGACCGCGCAGGCCTTCCACGAGGAAACCGTGCGCAAACTGTCGCGCTTGCACAGCTACGACTGCCTGCGCGCCAACAAATCCATGGCGGCCTGGGGGGTGGAAGCCCGCGTGCCGTTCCTCGACAAGGCGTTTCTCGATGTGGCGATGAGCATCAACCCGGCCGACAAGATGATCACGGCCGGGAAAATAGAAAAGCAGATCCTGCGTGAGGCCTTCAGCGACATGCTGCCCGAGTCGATCGCCTGGCGGCAAAAAGAGCAGTTTTCCGACGGGGTCGGCTACGGCTGGATCGACGGGGTCAAGGAGTTTGCCGCCTCCCAGATCAGCGACGCCGAACTGCTCCGGGCCGAGGGACGTTTTCCGTTCAACACGCCGCTGTCCAAGGAAGCCTATTTCTTCCGCAGTATTTTCGACCGGCATTTCCCGCTGGCCTCGGCCGCGCAGACCGTTCCGGGCGGGCCGACGGTGGCCTGCAGCACGCCCGAAGCCGTGCTCTGGGATGAATCCCTGGCGGAACTCAACGACCCCTCCGGCCGCGCGATGCGTGCGGTTCACCAGAATGCTTACTGAGGCGGGTGCCATGAGCGAACAATCGGAGGACCAGGGGAAAGGTCTGTTGGTGCAGAAGTTCGGCGGCACCTCGCTGGCCGACCTGGCCGGCTTCGAGGCCAGTGCGGCGGTGATCGGGCGCTATGCCGGTGAGCGCCAGGTCATCGTGGTGCTGTCGGCCGTGCGGGGCGTGACGGACCTGCTGCTGGCGGCAATCGACACCGCGGTTGAAGGCGGCAACGGCGCCGGTCCGCTGCAGCAGGCCATCGACCGCGAGCGGATCATCGTCGAGCAGATGAACGGCCAGGGCATCGCCACGCCGCTGGCCAGCGACTTTCTCGACGAACAGCGCGAAACGCTGGCCCGCCGCGTCGAAGGGATTCGCCTGCTGGGCCAGTGCCCCGACGAAACACGCGCCCGGATTCTCGCCACCGGCGAGGGTTTCAGCAGCCGGCTGATGGTCGACCTGCTCAGCCACCGCGGCCTGCGGGCGCAGTGGTCGGACACCGACGTGCTGCCGCTGGCCAATGAGGACTGGCTGGATTCCCTGATCGACATCGAGGCCGCGGGGCCGCGGCTGAAGGCGCGGCTGGCCGCCGACACGCAGGTACTGGTGCTGCCAGGCTTTTACGGACGCAACGCCGCGGGCGAAATTCAGCTGCTGGGGCGCAACGGCACGGATTACTCGGCGGCCGCCATCGCGGCGGCGGCCGGGGCGCAGCTGTGCCAGATCTGGAAGGACGTCGACGGCTTTTTCACGGCCGATCCGCGCATCGTCTCCAACGCCCGGTGCCTGGAGGAGGTGAGCTACGAGGAGGCCATGGAACTCACCTACTTCGGTGCCAAGGTCATTTCCGCCAAGGCCCTCACGCCGCTGGCGGCCAACGAGATCCCCTGCGAGGTTCGCAACACCTACGATCCCTCCAAACCGGGCACGCTGGTGCACCGGGGGGCGCGCCGCCGGCACGTGGTGCGCGGGATTTCGCACCTGCACGACGTTTCTTCGATCACCCTGCAGGGCGGCGGTTTGCGCGGGCGCGTCGGCATTGCGCGCCGCGTGATGGACGCGCTGGCCGGCGAGTCCATTTCCATCCTGCTGATCGTGCAGTCCTCCTCCGAATACAGCATCACGCTGTGCGTGCGCCAGGCGGACGAGCGCAAGGCGCGCAAGGCGCTGGACGAGGAATTCCATTTCGAGCGCCTGCACGGCCTGATCGAGGAGATCGGGGTGCAGAGCGATCGCGCCGTGGTCTCACTGGTCGGCGAAGGCATGAAACACTACCGCGGCATCGCCGCCCGTTTCCTGACCGCCATCGCCTCGGCGGGCGTCAACGTGGAAGTGATCGCCCAGGGCTCCTCGGAGTGCGCGATCGCGGTCGTGGTGCGCGGTGCCGATGCGATGCCGGCCACCCGCGCCTGCCACACGGCCTTTTTCAGCCATTCCACGCACATCGACGTGGTGTTGCTCGGCTGCGGTAACGTCGGCAGCGAGTTGCTGGCGCAATTTCAGCGTCAGGCCGAAAAACTGCGGGATAACCACACGGAACTGCGGGTGCGGGCGGTGGCCAACAGTTCGAAGCTGCTGGTGGCCGATGATGTGATCGAGCTGGCGACCTGGCGGGAAGACCTGCAGGAAAAAGGCGTTTCCTGGACGCTTGACGACGTGCTCGACATCCGCAAGCGGCTGGGCCTGCTCAGCCCGACTATCGTCGATTGCACCACCGACGAAGGCCTGGCGGGCGAGTACCTGCGCTTTCTCGACGCCGGCTTCAATATCGTCGCCGCCAACAAGAAAGCCAACACGGCGGATTTGACCTATTATCGCGCCATGCGTGAAGCGGCCGCGCGAAATTTCCGGAAGTTCCTCTACGAAACCAATGTCGGCGCAGGCTTGCCGTTCATCGACAACCTGCAGTCGCTGATGCACTCAGGGGACGAACTGGGCACCTTCGAAGGCATTCTGTCCGGTTCGCTGTCGATGATATTCGGCTTGCTGGAGGACGGCATACCGCTTTCGCAGGCCGTGCAAAAAGCCATGGACCTGGGCTACACCGAGCCGGATCCGCGCGATGACCTGTCGGGCATGGACGTGGCACGCAAGCTGTTGATCATCGCGCGCGAGGTCGGGCTGGAACTGGAACTGGAAGACGTGGCGGTCGAGCCGGTGGTGCCGATGGAGCGGGTGCAAGAGGCGGATGCCACGGAGTTGATCGAAGTGCTGGCCGCGCTGGATGCGGAGTTCTCCGAGCGCATCGCGCAGGCCGCGGCCGCCGACCAGGTGCTGCGCTACGTGGCGCGCCTCGAAGATGGCAGCTGCCGCGTCGCGATCGAAGCGGTGCCGCGCAGCAAGCCGCTGGGCGCCGTGCGCGACGGGGAGAACGCGTTGGTGATGCATTCGACCTACTACCAGCCCATCCCGATGGTGCTGCGCGGCTACGGCGCCGGCGCGGCGGTGACCGCGGCGGGCGTGTTCGGCGACCTTCTGCGAACCGTGTGGCGGCCGCTCAACAACTAATCCGAACGCTCGATGGGGAACTCATCCGGCTCCAAAGGCAACGAGACCAATGAACATGCGCAAGCCCGGAAAATATCCGCTGACCGTTTTCGCCCCGGCTTCGATCGGCAACCTGTCGGTGGGCTTCGATGCGCTGGGCCTGGCGCTGGCGCCGATCGACGGCAGCTTGCTGGGCGACCTGGTTCAGCTCTCGCCGCTCGCCGAAGAGGGCGACTGGCGACTCGATCTGAACGGTCCGTTCGCGCGCGAACTGCCCGCTGATCCGGAAGACAACATCGTCATCGCCTGCTGCCGGGTCTACCAGGCCGCCGCCGCGGAGCGCGGCGTCGAAATTCAGCCGCTGAAGGTGCTGTTGAGCAAGCGGCTGCCGATCGGCAGCGGGCTTGGTTCCAGCGCGAGCTCGATTGTCGCCA
>JAVVFH010000253.1:0-4896 GCA_032250585.1 Lysobacterales bacterium | reverse complement strand
GCTGCTGTTCGCAGGCATAGGCTAGCGCATCGGCCAGCACCACCCTGCCCTCGGCGTCGGTGTTGCCGATCTCGACCGTCAGCCCCTTGCGCGTAGCGATCACGTCACCGGGCCGGTAGGCGTTCCCGGATACAGAATTTTCCACCGCCGGAATCAACAGCTTCAGGCGCACCGGCAGGCGATGCTGCATCACCAGCCGGGCCAGCGCCAGGGCGTGCGCGCCGCCACCCATGTCCTTTTTCATCAGCGCCATCCCGCTGGACGATTTCATGTCAAGACCGCCACTATCGAAGCAGACCCCTTTGCCGACCAAAGTCAGAAGGGGCAGGTCTTCTTCTCCCCAATCCAGTTCGACCAGCCGCGGCTGGCTCGCCGACGCACGGCCAACGGCGTGGATCGCCGGAAAGTTGTGGGTCAGCAGGTCGGGGCCGGTAATCGATGCACTGGCGGCCTCGAAAAGGTCCGCCTCGCGGGTGGCGGCATCAGCGAGCTGGGCCGGCCCGAGGTGTTCGGTGGGCGTATTGACCAGGTTGCGGACCAGAAACTGCGCTTCGCAAAATGAGCGAACGTCGGCGTCGATGTCTGCGGCCAACTGCAGCGCCGCGCGTGGCGTATCGTTGGCCTTGTAGCGATCGAAACGATACGAGGCCAGGCCCCATCCCAGGCTGGCTTGCAGGCGCTGTTCACGGGTCCAGTCGCATTGCAGGCGGTAAGTCTGGCAGGGCAGCGACGCCACGAGTGGAGCCAGCTGGTAAAGCCAGCCCTGTTCGGCGAGGCCGAAAAGGCCGGACTGGAGGCTGCCGTCCGGTCCCGGCAGAGTGCAAAACTGGCTCGCTGCCGCATTGAAGCCGCTGGCTTCCACCCAGCGACGCTGAGCCGCGCTGGCGGAGGCCTTCCAGCTCTCGAATTCGTCCTGCCGCAAGGGAATAAGCGGGATTGCTTGCGAATCCGCTTGCTCCGTTACATAAAAATCATTCACGTTGTTCTCTCGCCTGGGCGGTCGTCGATCAGGAGCATAAACGAGTTTCCAGCGCGGCGGTATCACCAGGCTCTGTCAACTAGTCGATCCGCACGACGTAGTCTTTGCTGTTGCGCCGGACCTGCAGGTACAGGGGTCCGCGCACGGTCGCAACCAGGTCTTCGAATTCAGCGAGGTCCCGGATCTTGACGCGGTTGGCGCCGGTGATGACATCGCCGGGGCGCAGGCCGGCAGCCGCGAGCCTGCTGTCGGGCAGCAACTCGGAGAGCAGTATACCGCGGACCCGCTTCGACCCGTTTTTCAAGGGCAGTTCTTCGAAAGTCGCACCGGCCAGCCGCGGATCGATAGACTCGCCAATCAGGGCTTTAAGGGCTTCGACGCGAAGCGTGATTTGACCGGGCTTTTTATTTCGGACGAACGACAGGGCCAGATCCTCTCCGACCGGAAACTGGCCTTCGATGTTGTGGAATTCCTGCGTATTCCTGACCGGGAAGTCGCCGATGGCGGTGATGACGTCACCGGCCATCAATCCAGCCTTTTCCGCCGCCGAACCGCGGGTCACCTCGGCGACCAGTACGCCACTGCCCTGATCGCGGCCGAAAGCGCCGGCCAGCTCACCGGTCAAGTCCTGAACATAGATACCC
This sequence comes from Lysobacterales bacterium, assembly GCA_032250585.1. Classification (GTDB taxonomy): domain Bacteria; phylum Pseudomonadota; class Gammaproteobacteria; order Xanthomonadales; family SZUA-36; genus JAVVFH01. Next base: position 3,273 of record JAVVFH010000253.1, on the reverse strand, counting down.
AGCGTACCCCGCCGCACCTCGCCGAATCGAACCAGCTGATCCATGACATAACGGGCCATGGCCGTGGGTATGGCAAAGCCGATCCCGACGTTACCGCCGCTGGGCGTAAAAATCGCGCTGTTGATGCCCACCAGTTCGCCGCGCAGGTTGATCAGTGCGCCGCCCGAGTTGCCGGGATTGATCGAGGCATCGGTCTGGATGAAATTCTGGAACTCCAACCCCCGGAAACCCGTGCGCCCTAGCGCGCTGACAATCCCCGAGGTCACGGTTTGACCGAGCCCGAAAGGATTGCCGACCGCGACCACGAAATCGCCCACGCGCAGTTGGTTGGAATCGGCGAAGGTCAGGGCCTGCAAGCCATCGGCCTCAATACGGATCATCGCAAGATCGGTGTCCGGATCGGTTCCGATGACGTCCGCTTCGAAATTCCGACCGTCGGACAGGGTGACGGAAATGTCGTCGGCACCCGCGATTACGTGGTTGTTGGTCAGCACGTAACCCTTTTCATCGTCCACTATGACGCCCGAACCGAGACTCTGGGAAACGCGTTCGCGCGGAACGTCCGGCACGTTGAAAAAGTGCCGGAAAAAGGGATCGTCGAGCAGCGGGCTGCGAATGCGCACGCGCGTTTGCGTGTAGATGTTCACTACCGACGGCGTGACTTTATCGAGCACCGGTGCCAGCGAAGGCAGCGCTTCCCCATCGACCGTCATCGGCAGGGCCGCCGGCAAAGGCTCCGCCGTGGCGAAGACCAGCAACATGAAGCTGCAGAAAAAGCGGACCAGGCGCTGGGGCGTACGGGCGGTTGAATGCTGCTGCATGGCGACTTCCTGAAACGGTAGACCCCCCGTTGGACCAAAGAGTGTGCGAGAGGTTTCGCCGGCATCTCAATTGCCCGGCGGCGCACCGTGCACGCTGCGCTGGCTCGCCGTAGAAAACAGGCAAAAGATGCGCCATCGCGCCACCGCGCCAACGTGTTTGGCAGTGGCGTTTCATGGTGGCTTGAGCAGCGCCGCCAATCCATGCAAAATGAAGCGCAAATGAACCTCGAACAACAAGTACTGAGAACCGACGTTTCGGGCATGCCGCTCGAATGGATCGGCTATCAGCACGCCGTGCGCCTGATTACGCTGGGCCAGGTGAGTTATGCGTTGGGCCGCCCCGTTTTCCGGATTCACGGCGGCATCAACGCGATTACCGGCTTGCAGAGCGTGGTCGAAGTCAACGCCATCATCGCCAGCCACGGCACACACCCGCACGAGCACCTCTTCTCCACCTCCTATACGCCGCCGCTCAGCAACAAGGCCCTGTTTCGCAGGGACCAATGTTTATGCCTGTACTGCGGAGAGCAGTTTCCGAATTTCATGCTGTCCCGGGATCACATCAAACCGCTCAGCCAGGGCGGCGCCGACACCTGGGTCAACGTGGTGACGGCCTGCAAGCGCTGCAACAACCACAAGGCCGGGCGAACGCCCGAGCAGGCGGGAATGGAACTGCTGGCCATTCCCTTCAAACCGACGCACGCCGAATACGTGTACCTGCAGGGGCGCGGAATTCTCGCCGACCAGATGGAGTTCCTGCTGGCCCACTTTCCGCGCAACAGCGTCTTGCGCCAGAGAGTCGAACAGGGACGAAGCCTGCTGGTCTGAAGGGTTCGCGATCCGGCGCGGGACCGGCTTGGAGGACGTGTTCTTTTAAGATAGAGTGGGCAGCGCTGCGGGCTGTTTCATTTCTTGAAGGCGATCGTGTCAATGTCGAACATCAAGCTGCCATCCGGGCGATGGTTTTGTGCGTTGCTGGCAATCGCCGGCCTGTCAGTTTACGACGACGCTCTGCCCGCGGACACCGCGGCACCACAAACCGTCGTCTACGCCCGTGAGGCGCTGTTGGTGCCGGGTACGCCCGCCAGCAAAGACGTCGCGATCTTCGTCCGCGAAGGGCGCATCGTGTCGATCGAGACCCCGGCCCGTCCGCCGGCGAACGCCGACAGCAGCCCGGACGGCGCCCGGGTCATCGACCTGAGCTGCTGCGTGGTGATCCCGGGCCTGATCGATACCCAGACCCACCTGCAGTCACAAATGGGGCTCCCGCCGTCTGCCGTGCGCCTGGCGACCTGGACCGACGCCGACTTCGCGCTGCGTGCCATGGTCCACGCGCGTCGAACGCTGGAAGCGGGTTTCACGACTGTGCGCGACATGGGCAGCCATGGCGACGGCCTTTTTGCCTTGCGCGATGCGATCAACGACGGACGCGTTGCCGGGCCCAGGCTGCAGGTTGCAGGCGAAATCATTCGCCCCACCGGGGGCGAACTTCGTTCCTGGTTCAAACCCGACGTGGAAGCGTTGTTCCACAGTTCAGCGGTCTGCGACGGCCCGGACGATTGCCGGCGCGCCGTGCGTGCACAAGTGGCGCGCGGCTCCGACACGATCAAGGTCGACACCAAGATGGATCTCGTGCCGGGCTCTCCTTCGCAGTTCACGCAAGCCGAATTGAAGGCCATTGTGGACGAGGCGCGGCGCCTGCGCGTGCGCGTGACGGCGTCGGCGTTTTCCGCGGAATCGATAAACCGGCCACTGGAAGCCGGATTCGATGCCGTGGTGCACGCCGTATTCGCGAACGAAGAAACGCTCGAAAGGCTGCGTTCGTCCCCGGCGTATTTCATTCCAACACTGGTCGCCGCCAAAACGGTCAGGGAGATGGCGGAAGATCCGGACGTCCCGGTCAGCCAGGCGTGGCGGCACGAGAACCTGGCCATTTACCACGGCATGGTCAAGAGTTTCCAGGAAGTCCGCCAGGCGGGCCTCAAAATCGCTTTCGGTACGGATGCGGGCTGGCGGCCTCACGGCGGCAATGCCGAGCAACTGGTGCAGATGGTCGAACTGGGTATGCCCAGCAGCGAGGTGATCGCCAGTGCCACCCTGCATGCGGCAGACGCCATAGGCTGGCTCGACGACATCGGAACGCTGGAAGTGGGAAAATACGCCGACATCGTCGCCGCCGCGGATGACCCGGTTGCGGACATCACCACGCTGGTTGACCCCGTTTTTGTGATAAAAGGCGGCGAAATCGTTTACCGGCGAGACTGAAAATGACGGTTCGATTCCTTCCTGTTGTGCTCGCGGCATCGTGCCTGCTGTGCGGCGCCACCGTAGCCGAAACGGCTGCGCCCGACTTTGACATCGGCGACTCGCTGAAAATCCAGAGAATTCTCGAGCAACCTCAGTTACGGCCGGACGGCTCGGCCATCGCCTACGTGACGGGTGATTGGCAGGA
>JAVVFH010000252.1:0-4912 GCA_032250585.1 Lysobacterales bacterium | reverse complement strand
GGTGAGGATCCGTGACCGAGCGAAACGCCGCAGCCACTGGACCTGAACCACCCTCGCGACGGTCTACTGATGCACAAGAAAGGTTGCTGAATGACTTGCTGAAATGCTTGGCAAAATCCTGGATCTTGTCCAAAGTGCCGAACGCAATTGCGACGCCGGCGTGAATGATGGAGGCGTCCATCTCATCAGACACATGCCTACGGAGTGCCGAGCGAAAGTGGAGACGCGGTTTTGCTTGAACTTCAGAGTTTGACTGAGTTTAGTTAGTTTATGCATATTTGATAAATTTACAAATATTGGTATAATCAGCCGATCATGGACCCGATTCGCAACCCCTACACCCCAGGCGCCGGTACGCCGCCGGCTGAACTCGCCGGTCGCGACGAACTTCGCGAGCAGGTGCGCGTCGCGCTCGCGCGCGTGCGTTTGGGACGTCCGAGCAAGAGCCTGCTGATGGTCGGATTGCGAGGCGTCGGCAAGACTGTGCTGCTTGACCGGATGCGAGATGACGCCGAAGCATCCGGGATCAGCACGCTGCGCGTCGAAGCGCCCGAAAACCGGTCGCTGCCAGCCATTCTGGCGCCGGAGTTGCGCCGGGCGCTATTGCGACTCTCTCGTAACGAAAGGGCCGCGGAACTCGCTCGTCGCGCCCTGCGTGGGCTTGCGGGCTTTGCGACCGCGCTCAAGTTGAAATATCAGGATATCGAGGTCGGGTTGGATTTTGAACCGGAACCCGGCCTGGCCGACAATGGCGACCTGGAACTGGATCTGCAGGCGCTTCTCGAAGCCGCCGGTGCGGCTGCAAAGGAAGCCGACACGGCGATCGCATTGTTTGTGGATGAGTTGCAGTATGTTGAGGAAGAGCAGCTGGCCGCGCTGATAACAGCCCTGCACCGCGCGGCGCAACGCCGCCTCCCTGTGGTCCTCGTCGGAGCCGGTTTGCCGCAGCTCCGCGGGCGCATGGGGCGAGCCAAATCGTATGCCGAGCGTTTGTTCGACTTCCCGGAAGTAGGGCCCCTTTCACCCCAGGACGCACGCAAGGCCATTGCGAAACCAGCGCAAGACGAAGGTGTCGAGTTCGAACCCAAGGCGCTGGATCTCATCGTTGAGTCTACTCAGGGATACCCTTATTTTCTGCAGGAATGGGGCAAGCATGCCTGGGATACAGCGACCACCTCCCCAATCACCGTGGCCGATGTCGAAAGCGGCTCCGTGTCTGCAATCGCCGCTCTGGACGAGAGCTTTTTCCGTGTCCGTTTCGACCGGCTGACGCCGTCGGAGAAGCGCTATCTTCGCGCGATGGCAGAACTGGGGCCGGGACCTCATCGATCCGGCAACATTGCTGCCGTGCTGGGTCGCGATGTGACGTCACTGGGACCGACTCGAAGCAACCTGATCGGCAAGGGGATGATCTGGAGCCCCAGCCATGGCGATACGGCATTTACCGTTCCGCTGTTCGATGAGTTCATGCGCCGCATCATGCCCGGGGACGATTGGAAATCGGATTAGTCCGATCGCCACCCAGCTTACTGCGGCAAGGCCCTCGATGAGTCTCGATGCGATGTATCAGGAAAGGACACCGCCACCCGGCATGCAGCCGGATGACCGACGTTGTGCCTATCCTGTTTCTCCCTTCTCGGTGAGCGATTTTCCAACGGGCACTGGGGGAACGTGATTGAGGCAAGTCATCAAGCCCGCCTTAGTCACCACTCGTTCTACTGCGGCGCCGCCAGGCCCGCGTCTGCGGTGTTTCGCTTGGGCACAAATCCTCGTCGTAGCTTTGACTACGCCTCCGGCTTGCTTGGTCGCGAAACTCCACAGTCGCAGGACCTGACAACGCCTCGCGACGAACTGGAGGGGACTAAGGCGGGCTAAGTAGACTGCTGGAGCGGTTGGTTCAGATTCGGGCGGAAAGGGACTAGGGATAGCAGAGCCCCTGCTCCCAGAACTCGTTACATTTTGATTCTGTTTTCTAACCCTTTTTCCGACAGTGCGGTGCTGCAATTGCCTGATCAAGTTACGCAGAACGGGTCGAATCTGCCCATGCGCGCCCCCGCTTGACACAACGCCGCGATTCAGGCATCGCGGGTTTCTAGATTCTAGAATATAGAACATTATGCAGCTCAAGCCCCAGGATCTGATGGTCATGTTGAAGCTTGTTGCGATGGCCGACCGGTCGTGGACCTATGCCGGCCTCGCCGAGGAGCTTGGGATAAGCATCTCGCAGTTGCATTCCGCGGTTCAGCGCGCGCTCGTTTCCGGGCTGGCGGTGCGCAGTAACGGATCCATCGTGCCAAACCGTCCGGCTTTGCAGGAGTTCATCCTGCATGGGCTGAAATACGTGTTCTTTCCCGAACGGGGTGAGTTGACCCGTGGCATGCCGACCGCCCACGCCGCGCCGCCGCTGGACGCCCATTTCGCCGATTCGGGCGAGCCGCCGCCGGTATGGCCCGATCCGGAAGGCAGCGTTCGGGGCATGGCCTTTGCGCCGCTTTACAAGCTTGCACCCCGCGCCGCTCGCACAGACCCGGCGCTATATGAGTTACTGGTGCTGATCGATGCCATCCGGGGTGGCCGGGCACGCGAGCGCGCAATGGCGGCCAGCATGCTGGAATCGCGACTCAAGCCCCATGAATCGTCGACTTGATCCCAACCTGGGAATCGTGGAAATAGCCGCCGGTCGGCTTGGCGCACTGCGTGAGAAAATCGTATTTGTCGACGGTTGCGCAACGGGGGTTGCTGCTTACCGATGCTGCCGCACCGCGCATCCGGGCCACCCGGGATGTGGATGTGATCGTCGAAGTTGCGTCGTTGGCGAGCTACCATCGCCTGTCAGCGCGATTGCGCGAGTACGGATTTCGGGAAGACCAGAGCGACGATGCGCCAATCTGCCTCTGGATCAATGGCGATTTGATCCTGGATTTGATGCCGACAAAGACAGAACTTTTGGGCTTCGGGAATGATTGGTACGCACCGGCATTCCATACGGCGAGCCCAATCAAACTGCCCTCGGGGACGGAGATTCGACTCATTCGAGCGCCGTACTTTCTGGCGACCAAATTGGCTGCGTTTTTCACGCGCGGATCGGGCGACTACATGCTTAGCCATGATTTCGAAGATATCGTAGCTGTGGTCGACGGGCGTCAAGAACTGGTCAACGAAGTTGCCGCCTCACAAGAAACCCTCCGAACGCATCTGGCTGAGCATATTGCAGTGTTTCTGGATGACCCTGATTTTCACGCCACTCTGCCTGGCCATCTGCCCGGGGATGCCGCAAATCAGGAACGGCTGCCGGTGATTCTAGAGAGCCTCCGGTCGATCGCGAGCCTGCGACAAATTTGACGCGGCGCACGTCCTTTTTACGATTTGGCGAGACGGTGGTGCTGTTGCATGGTTTCGTGAAGAAGTCCCAGAAGAAGCCTTTGAGCGCCCTTGAAGTCGACCATCCGCGAAAGGTGGAATTGGAGAGGTGAGATGAGCAAGCATATTGGAAGCCGCTTGGATGGCTGACCGTCAACAACCGGCAGCTGACACCCGAGACATTGCTCGACGCGCTTAAACGTGAAATCGAATACCAACCCGATAATGGGCGCCGGCCGATCGGGTTGACTGCCACGCTCGTCGATCAAGGAAGTCCGCTTCGAAAACAATTGGAATAGAATTGCGATAAGTTGGAGGGTCTGGCATGGGACGTCGCAGAAAAAGCGTTATCGAAGATCTTTTGACCCTGGTGGCCAGAGCGCCGTGGCCGGTGGGTGTGGGGCTGGCCGTGGTCTCGTTCATGGTGCTGAACCAGGGCGCGCGGGGCGTGCCGATCCAGAGCTCCTCCACGGCAGATATTTCGCGGGTGCTGTTTTCCAATCTGGGGATTACGCTGGCCGGGATCGGACAGTACCTGCTGCCCGGAATTTTCCTGGTCGCGGCGCTCGGTTCGTTTCTGCGAAGCCGCAAGAACGCGCGCATTTACGCTGTTGCCGCGGCCGAGCCGGTGCGGGGCGTGGCCGACCTGAGTTGGCGCGAGTTCGAGAGCCTGATCGGCGAGTTGTTCCGCAAGCGCGGCTTTTCGGTGAAGGAAAACTACAGGGCCGGGCCCGACGGCGGCGTGGATGTCGAGCTGCGACGCAATGGAGAGCTTTTCCTGGTCCAGTGCAAGCACTGGCGGGCTCGCAAGATACCCGTGTCGACCAGCCGGGACCTTTACGGGGCAATGACCGCACGCCAGGCAGCCGCCGGGTTCGTGGTGACTTCGGGCGACTTTACTTCCGAGTCGGTCAAGTTCGCCGCCGGTCGCAATATCGAGTTGATTGGCGGCAAGGTGTTGGCAGCCAGTCTGCGGGAAACCCGCCCTGCGAAAAAGATCGAGCCGGTACTCGGCGACATCGAGGCGAACCCGGGTTTGCGATCGATTCCTGCTTGCCCGAGCTGCGGCAATACGATGGTCGAGCGTGTTGCCAAGCGCGGCCCGCAGCCGGGCGGACGGTTCTGGGGCTGTTCCGATTTCCCCGCTTGTCGGGGCACGCGCAAGATCAGCGATTAAGTCGCTGGAGCCTGCAGCTGGTCCGGGCGGCGAAGCGGTATAACGGCCTTTCGAGTAGCGTGATTTTGGGATGACGGACAGGAGTCGATGCTCTGCATCAGGGCGTGCGATTGGCGGCCCGCGGCGTGCCCGGGGGTGCAATTCCGGTTGCCAGATAACGCTCGTATCGGCCGCAGTGCTTGTTCATTTCTGCTTCAGCGGTCGCCGCTTTCATTTTGTTCCAGGCGCGGGTCCAGTCGGCGCAGTTCTTGCCCAGCCACCCACCTTCGGTGGTCGCCATGCGCTGGCGCCGCTGCTGGTCCAGGCGGTCTTGCTGCTTTTGTGCGGCGGCTTCAGTTCGCGCCTTCATGTCGGCATTAATGCGATGACTGGCTT
>JAVVFH010000251.1:0-4922 GCA_032250585.1 Lysobacterales bacterium | reverse complement strand
GCGGCAGCTGAAGCAAATCCCCACTTGAATGCCTCAGGCGGCAAGCTACCAGCAACAGAGGGTTCGGCGCCGAAAGCCTGTGGCAGCCATAACAGCAGACTGGCACAGACCGCCACCACCACACCAGCCAGAATGACCGGCGCCAAATACAAGGCCGAAACGCGCGGTGGTTCTCCAGCTATCAAAGCGGTCAAGCAAGACGATACTCAGCGGGCGGAATACCCATGTGCTTTTTGAATTCCCGGGAAAAATGGCTCCGACTGGAATAACCCACCTTGCTGGCCACTTGATCGACCGACAGCTTGCTGCTGTGCAGCAGGCTGGCCGCCTGTTCCAGGCGGATGTGGTTCAGCAGGCTGATCGGTGAAGTTGCGAAGGCGGTTTTGAAAGCGTTGGCAAATGCCGAGCGGCTCATATGTGCCACCTCTGCGAGTGACTCGACCGAATGGCTGGCGGCGGGGTTATCCATGATGACGTCGAGCACGGCAGCGAGACGCGGGTCGTCGAGGGCAGCCAGCCAGGGCAGCGTGTCATCTTTTTCCTGAACCAGCTTGCGGAGCATGTACACCAACACTTGCGTCATCATGGCGCCCTGCAGCACGGGCCCTCCCGGCTGGCCCGCGGCCTGCTCCGCCAGTAGCCCCTGGAACAATACAGGTACCTCCGGGATGTCATTGAGATCAACAACCAGAGTCCGCCGCAGATGGTCGAACAGACCGAAGGCATCACCGTAACGAACATTGAGCGTTCCACATCCCACGACGAGTTCCAACGGACCCTCGTTGCCAGCCTTGATGTAGTGAACGGGCGGCCCCTTGGGCGTGCACTCTATTTTCAGTTCATCCCATATATCACCGCCTGCCTCCAGCATATGCCCGGCGCCAACGGGAATGACAGCTATTGAATTCGGCCCGATGCGCTGCCGCGGAATTCCTGGTGCAATCAGCCACCCGTCTCCCTGAACGATGAAATGCAGCATGTTTACGGGAGGGCCCGGGAGCGTCAGGCGCCAGTGTTCATCGACCAGGCAGACCGCGAAGGGTTCGACTTCGACGTGGAGATTTTCTAAGTAGCGGTCCAGCATGGGCTTCCAACCTCACCGTTTCTGTAATCCCTTTTAATTTGTATTCACAGTATAGTCGGAGTTACGGAAAATTTTTTGTGGACGATTCCGCACACATTCAGGACCCATGTGGACGACAGCAGGCGCAATAATTGAGGCTCAAAAGTCGAAATCCGACAAGGCCCGCGCGCCAGGCGCGGCTGACGATTTCGAAATGGAGGAGCCCACAATGACATCCTGCAAACCGCACGACACAATCCGCAAGATGGTTCTTCTCGCCGCCCTGGTGGCAAGCTTCAACGCCCTGGCGCAGCTTCCTGATCCGGGAATGGAAGTCGACAGCAGCCGCACGGCACTGGTGATTACCGACCCTCAAAATGACTTTCTGAGTCCTCAAGGTGTTACCTGGGGGCTGGTCGGCGCGAGCGTGCAGGCCAACGGCACCGTTCCCAACATCGAAACGCTGATGAAAACCGCCAAATCGAAAAACATCGCCGTGTTCGTCTCGCCTCACTATTATTATCCGACGGATCACGGCTGGAAGTTCGGTGGTGCAGTGGAGACCATGATGCACTCCATCAACATGTTCGAACGCCAGGGCGCGTTGACGATTGAGGGTTTTGACGGCTCCGGGGCTGATTGGCTGGAACAATACAAGCCCTTGATCAACGACGGCAAGACCGTGATTGTAAGCCCGCACAAGGTCTATGGGCCGGAGTCCAACGACCTGGCTCTGCAATTGCGCAAACGCGGCATTGACAAGGTTATCCTGGCCGGTATGTCGGCCAATCTCTGTGTTGAATCTCACTTGCGCGAACTCCTGGAACAGGGTTTCGAAGTGGCCGTCGTGAAAGACGCAACGGCCGCCGCCCAGACACCCGATCTCGATGGCTACGCTGCCGCGCTGACCAACTTCCGGTTTCTCGCCAATACGACGTGGACCACAAAAGAGGCTGCGGGCGCGATGACCACCTCAAGCCAGTAAACCCATGAATGCCGAATGCAACCTGGCCATCAGCGATCGCGAGGAACTGATTTACCTGCTCACCGAGGCTGCCGAGTTCGAGCACGCGGTCATGTGCACCTATCTCTACGCCCAGTGGAGCCTTAAGCGAGATCGCGATGGAGGCATTTCGGAGGAGGAACAGCAGGCCCTGGCGCGTTGGCGGGGCCTGCTGCGCAGCGTTGCCCTGGAGGAGATGCTTCACCTGGCGCTGGTCAACAACCTGCTGGCCTCGGTCGGCGCGGCACCGCATTTTGCGCGCCCGGACTTTCCCATTCCCCGGGGCCACTTTCCGGCCGCCGTGGACCTGCACCTGGCGCCGTTCAATACCGAGACCATGAAGCACTTTGTCTACCTGGAACGTCCGGAGGGTATCGACATTCGCGACGGCCGGAGTTTTTCTCACGAATGCCACTATCCACGCGTCATTTATCCGGACCTGCTGACACCTACGACGCGCGAATATTCGTCACAGGGGCATCTTTACCATGGTATCGCGCAGGGCTTGCGGCGCCTGAGCAAACGACTGGGTGAAGATCGCCTGTTCGCCGGCCACGGCGAGGCGCAACTCGGATCCGCAGAATTCCCGATCCCGGGGATTTTCAAAGTGCACGACCTGGACTCCGCATTACGGGCCATCGAGGAAATCGTCCATCAGGGAGAAGGTGCGCCGGCCCATCGCGAAGACTCGCACTATGCGCGTTTCGCAATGATCTATGCGGAGTACCGGGCCATGAAGATGCGCAATCCCGAGTTCGCGGCCGCTCAGCCGGTTGCGGTAAACCCCGTGCTCACTGAGTACAACGACCGTGAGGGCGTGATCCGGATCACCGACCCCCAAACGAGACGCGTCGTTGATCTGGGCAACTCCATATATGCGCTTATGTTGCAGACCCTGGCCCAGATTTGCGCACCGATGCCCTTACCGGTCGAGCTACGTATGGGGCTGTCCGAGGCATCCTGCGAACTCATGTTGCTGACCACGAAAATCGGAGAGGCAGCGGCCCGGCTCCCGATAGGCGACCACAGCCCGGGAGTCAATGCCGGCATCAGCTTTGCGCTGCCGCGCTCATTCGGGCAACTTGTCCAGGCCCATGCCGCGCAGATCCTTGCGGAGCGCACCATGGAACTCACTGAAGCCAGCCGCGCTCTTGGAGATGTTCCAGGCCTGCGAGGATTGGACAAACGGCTTAAGGCACTTGCGGAGACACTGAACGACCTGCACCGGGCTTTCAGGGGCCAGTTGCACGTAAGCGCTGCCACCGCGAAATCAACTGCAAGCCCCGAATCGAAAGGTGTCGGATCGCAAGCGGTCATGCCCGCCACGAGTGCCGACAACGAGGCTTCAACCAAAAACATGACGCTTCGCTTCGATACCGCGCGATGCATCCATTCCCGCCGCTGTGTATTGAGCGCACCCAGGGTTTTTCTCGCCAATGTCGAAGGACCCTGGCTGCATCCTGAGGAAGATACGGTGGAGCATCTGGTGCAGATTGCGCACGCCTGTCCATCCGGTGCGATCACTTACGATCGAAAGGACGGTGGTGCGCAGGAACCTGCGCCGCAAGTGAACGTGATCAGCATCCGGGAGAATGGCCCGTACGCCGTTCATGCCGACATCAATATCGTGGGCCGGGAGCCGTTATTTCGGGCTACGCTGTGTCGTTGCGGCAAATCGCAGAACAAACCGTTCTGCGATAACTCCCATATCAAGGCAGAATTCCAGGCCAGTGGGGAGCCAGCGACCCTGCCTTCCGATCCCCTGGAAGAACGAAGCGGGGTGTTGAAAATCACTCCACTTCGCAACGGCCCTTTGGAGGTGCAGGGTCCCGCGGAAATTTGCAGTGGCACGGGCCGAACGGTATCCCGGCTGCTCTCGACGAAACTCTGCCGCTGCGGAGGTTCGGCTACGAAGCCGTTCTGCGACGGAACCCATCAGCGAATCGGTTTTAAATCGGATTGACAGACACCGCGAGGCAGCGCCCAAGCCGTCGACTTATAATAAATAAGTGTTCCTGATAAACATACGTAATCAGGTTGACGTGGCTCGTGTGCTTCATCGTGCCGGGCCGGTCGAGGGTGACCTCGAAGAAGAAGCGCAAGCCGGTGAGGGTCGCGTTCAGCGTGCCGCTGGAGGTTCCCTGCTGGACCAGGTGCAACTGGTAGCGCCGCAGGTCCTCGGCGGTCGCGGCATCCGGTGACTGGCCAAAAAACCGGGTGAAGTTCTGCACCGCCCGAAGGTAGGTCTTCTGGGTCTTCGGGGCGAGCTTGCGCAACGTCATGTCGTCGATCATGCGTTGACGCAGGGGGCTGATAGGCTTGGTAGACTGAGTCATGGGTCCTTCTCCTGTGTTGAAGTTGCTGGTGTGGCAACTACAACCTCAACACAGAAAGGACCCATCTCCCAACGCTTCGTCGTCGCGAAGACCTCGCTACCGCCTACCGCGATAGCGGTTTAGTTCACTGGCCGCAAGCCGAAGCCGCCAAGTTGGAAACTCGCCCTTCGCGAACAACCGCTGTTCGCCATAAACCGCCCGCCAGGCGCCTCACTCCCACTGTTGCAGCAGAAACTGAGCGTGATCGTAGTCCATCACCTCGCCGCGCCAGCGCGGCGGCAGGGTTCGCGGGCCGATGTCGAGGCCGTTTTCGTGGTTTTGCATTTTGATCCGCACCGCGTTTCCGCGGTAACGTCCGTCTGCGCTGGCAGGCAGCGGGTCGCCGCCCGGGTAGCTGAAGCGGATCTCGTCGCCCGGGCCGCGCTTCACGCCGAAGCCGCCCTCGTGCACCAGCCGGTGGTGGCGGCGGCATAGCAGTATGAGATTTTCCATGCAGGTCTCACCGCCATCGGCCCAGTGC
>JAVVFH010000250.1:0-4935 GCA_032250585.1 Lysobacterales bacterium | reverse complement strand
GTTTTTCGCAAATGGCATCGGCACCCTGACGCAATGCAAAACGGATGTGCGCATCGTGCAGGTAATTTGGCGTGCAAATGCTTACGTAATCGAGTTGGATGTTTTTTTCATATTTCAGTTTAGAGATGTGCCGGTCGAAACGCTCGAATTCTTCGGCTTGCGCGACGACATGAAGGTGATCGAACTGATACCGGGCGGTGGTTGGTACACCAAGCTGCTGGCGCCGGTGCTGGCGGAGAAAGGTGAATTTTACGTCGCCCTGGGCACCGAGTCGGTCTCGAACAATCTGCTCGACGAGGAAGGTTTCGACCAGGTCGGTGTGCTGGCCGAGGATGCCAGAGTCTACCGCCCGGAAGGCTCGCGGACCTACGTCGTCGAATTGGACACGCTGGGCGTGACCGACGCGGACATGGTGCTCACCTTCCGTAATTACCATAATTTCGGCCCCGCCGACCGCGCGGCCTTGAACGAAGCCGTTTACGACGCGCTCAAGCCGGGTGGGATTTACGGCGTCGTCGATCACAGTCAACGGCACATGGAGCCGGATAATCCGGAAAACCGTCGCCGCATGGACCCGGTGCTGGCGATCAGGGAAATCCAGGCCGCCGGTTTCGAGCTGGTGGATTTTTCCGACCTTCACTACCGCGCCGACGACGAATTGCGTTATGAAGTGGGCCGTAAAACCGTCACCGGCAACACGGACCGCTGGACGCTGAAGTTTCGAAAAGTCGTCCGCTAGTCTGCGTGCAGGGCCTTGATGGGGTCCAGCGAGGCCGCCTTGCGGGCCGGGTACCAGCCGAAAACGATGCCGGTGACCAGGCAGATGGTCACTGACAGCACGATGGCGGTCAGCGACCAGGCGACCGGCCAGTTTGCGAACTGCTGGATGACAAAAGCCAGCACCAGACCGAACAGAATGCCGATCAGCGCGCCGATGGCCGCAACGGTGGCCGATTCCAGCAGAAACTGCTGCTGAATGTCCACCTGGCGGGCGCCGATGGCGCGCAACAGGCCGATTTCACGGGTCCGTTCCAGCACGGTCGCGAGCATGATGTTCATGATGCCGATACCGCCCACCAGCAGTGATATGCCGGCGATGGCGGACATCACGATGGTGAAAATGCGCTGGGTTTGCTGTTGTTGTTTGAGCAGCGCGGCGGGCACCACCAGTTCGTAATCGTTTTGATCGCCGTGGCGCCTGGTGAGCAGGTGGTCGACGGTGCGCGCCGAGCGCTGCGGGTCCGCTGCCGGGTCGAGCCCCAGGCGAATGGCGTCCAGTTCGCTTTCCAGGGCTTCGAAGCGCAGGCGCTTGTAGGCCGTTTTCAACGGCATGAACACCCGGTTGCGGTCGCCGCCCAGCCGCACACCCTCGAACTGGTCCTTGCCGAGGTCGCGATCCTGCAATACGCCGATGACTTCCAGCCAGAGGTGGTTGACCTTGATTTTCTGGCCGATCGGCTGCTGGCCGGGAAACAGGCTGCGGGCGGCCTGCGCGCCGAGCACGGCGACCTGCCGGTAACGCTGGTCGTCGTCGGCTTCGATCAGGCGGCCCTGCTCGACCTGCAGGCTAGCCAGCCTGAAGTACGCGGGCGACACCGCCAGTACCTGCGCGTCGGAGGAGGCGTGCAGGCTGAACAGGTTCCAGGCCTTGATTCTTTTTTCCTCGCTGACCGCCCTCACCGTGGGCAGGGTGGCGCGGATCGCCAGCACGTCGCTTTGCGACAGGCCAACACTGTGTTCACGCACGGCCAGCAGCGTCTCCGAATCCATTTCGCGCGTTTGTACCAGCAGGTTGTGCAGGCCCATCGATTCGATCATGCGCAAGGATTCCTGCTTCGCGCCCTCGCCGATGCTCAGCATGGCGATGACCGCGCCGACGCCGAACACCATGCCCAGCAGGGTCAGCAGCGTGCGCAGCTTGTGTTGGCGCAGTTGATCCAAGGCGTGCCGGACCGCGTCCATGCCGAGGTTTTCGAGCAGCCTCATGACTCCGGCTCGCCGGGCGGGTACAGCGCGATCTCGTCGCCGGCTTCCAGGCCGGCGGTGATCTGCGAGCGATTGGCGCCGCGCAGGCCCAGGGAAACGGTCCTGCGCTGAAGTTGCCGGCCGTCTCGCAGCAACACCCAGTCGCCGTCGGCGTCCCGGAACACGGCCTGGTTGGGCACCGCAATGGCGTTTTCGACGCGGTCGATGTGGATCTCGGCGGTGACCTGGGCTTCGGGGGTGATCCATTCGGGGTCGGACTGGTCCAGCGCGACGGTCACCGTGAAGTACTTGACCGGGCTGTCGCGATCGATCGGCGCGGCGGTGGCGCTGATGGCGCTGACGGTGCCGGTCAGTGGGCGGTCTGGCCAGGCGTCGATGCGCAGATTCACCGTTTGCCCGTCTTCGAGCCCGACTGCCTCGGTCTCCAGCACCCGCAGTACCGCTTCCATCCTCTCGAGGTTGGGGATGCTGGCGATGCGGTTGCCCGGAAACACCGTCGAACCGACATCGATCTGTTGGCCCCACCAGGTTTTTTCATAAACCAGGAAGCCGCCGTGCGGTGCGCGAACCTCGGAGCGATCGATCTGCTCGCGGTGCTGGCGGTTTTGTGAGGCCTGCGTTTCGCGCACCGCATCCAGTACCCCGATTTCCGCATTCTGCCGGTCGCTGTAAAGCCCCTGCTTGTTTGCCAGGTGCTCCGAGCGGTATTCGAGCAGGGCCTTGTCGCGCGTCGCGTCTATGATCTCGTGTCGCGAGTAAGCAAGTGAATCGTCAACCGTGAAGCGCTCGGCCATCAGCTTTTCGATGTCGACCAGTTCCAGGTCGTGGCCCAGTTCGGACAGCAGCCGTTCCAGTTCGCGCTCCTTGGCCAAGACCTGTAAATCGACTTTGTGGAGTTCGATGCCGGTTTGCAGGGCTTCTTTTTCCGCTTCCGAGGCGTCGAAACGGGCGATGACGTCGCCCCGGCGCACGCTGCTGAAATTGGGCGCCAGCCAGGCGATGGTGCGCGGGTCGCGGCTGCCTTCGGGTGGCGTGATCGGCGTCGACTCGCCGGCGCGCAACTCACCGTTGGCCCGCAGCGAAATGACGAATTCTTCCGTCACGATTTCCAGGGTTTCAACCTCGCTGGCCGGCCCGCCGGAACAGGCGGCCAGGGCCAAAACGAACGCCAGACAAACGGCCTTCATGGCGTGCTTGCCGGGTCGGCCAGGGCGTGGATTTCGGCGCTGATGCTCATACCCGGGCGCATCAGTCCCGGATCGGTTTCGTCCAGCGCCACTGTGGCATCGAAAACCCGCGCCGGCTGGCTGCCCGACTTGCTGTGGATCACCGAGGCGAGGTTCACGATGCGGCCGAAGAACGGCCGATCGGGAACGGCGTCGAGACTGAAGCTGACCCGCTGGCCGACCGAGACCTGTGCCGAGTCCCGCTCGGGAATCTCGAGATGAACCTCCAGACGCTCGAGGTCGGGGAATTCCATGACGCGCCGGCCGCGCCAGACCGAGTCGCCCACCGCGGGCTTGCTGTTGTGGCGGTCGCTGACGTGGATGACCACGCCGTCGGCCGGTGCCTTGATGGTCATCGCACTGACTGATTGCTCCAGGCGTGCGATTTCCGCTTCCAGCACGGCGATTTCGCGCAGGAGGATTTCTTCTTCAGTGGCCTGGATAATGGTTTCCCTGTCCAGCTCTTCCCGGCGCAGCCGCACCGTGACCTCGGCCTGTTCGAGTACCAGCTGGTTTTCGCGGTACTCGCGCCGGGCCAGCAGCTCCTCCGGGATGTCGGCCTTCAAGGCCGCCTTGTCGCGGTCGGCCCGGGCTTGCTCCAGCGCCAGCGCGAGTTCGGCCAATTGCTCGCGGGCAACGATGCGCTGCTTCTCCAATTCCTTGGTTTTTTCATTGAGGCTGTTTTTTTGTTCGCGCACCTTGCCGATCAGGTTCTGGGCGTCGAATTTCAGGATTGGCATACCTTCACGCACCATCGAGCCGTCCGGCGTCATATGCGCCAGAGTGAAATTCCACATGTCGGACACGACCGGCGGGCCGAAAAAGCGCGAATTGGAGGAGCGCAATTCGCCGGTCACCCGCAGCAGTGGCGCTGGTTCATCCGCACTGCGGGTGCCGCCGTCCGGACCGCTGCCGCAGCCCGCGAACAGGGCAGTCAGGACGAGCGGCAGAATGAGTGTCACGCTGCGCATCCTACAAAGGCTCCACCAGTGCGCTCATGCCGGGCAGCAAGCCCGAGACCCGGGTATCGTCAAATAAAACCACCCCTTCGTAGTACACTGCTACGCCCCAGTCGTTTTTCTTGGCTCCGCTGTCTGAGATGTGGACCAATTCGCCCTCGACCCGCTGCTGCGGCAGGGCGTCGAACACGATGTTTACCGGCGCTCCCGCCTCCATTCGCGGACGGTCGACGCTGTTGATCCAGACCTTGATCGCGAGGCTGTCGGTGTCGGCCACCTGGGCGACGTTGAAACTGGTGCGTACGGTGTCGCCCTCCTGGTACTTGGCGCGCGTCCATGGGTGGTTGCCGTAAATGACATAGCCCGACTGCGTGGCCACCACCGTGAAACTCTTCAGCATTTCCTGCCACCAGTTCTCGGCCAGTTCGCTTTTCCTGGCATCCAGGTCAGCCTGCTGCCGGCGCTCGCGAAGGCTTTTCGCGACATCCGCCAGTTGCCGTTCGGTGTTTTCGCGGTCCTTCAGGGCGCGCTCCAGGCTCAACTGGTTTTCTTCGTATTCGATGGCGCCGATCAGGTCCTTCGGCGTAGCGGCTCTGAGCTGTGCCAACTCGACCGCCAGCAGTGCCAGTTCCACTGCGTATTCGGCCTGGCTCAGCTCTTTTTCCAGGCGGGCCAGGTCGCGGTCGGTTTTCGCGCGTTCGGCACGTGCAGCTTCGCGCTGCTGCTCGAGCTGGCGGGCGGCCTCGTCACCGTCGAATTCCACG
>JAVVFH010000024.1:0-24006 GCA_032250585.1 Lysobacterales bacterium | reverse complement strand
AACCGGCGTATCCGGCCCGCGCGCCGCCAGATAAGCATCGAAAGTTGCCCGAATTTCCGGCACGCTGGCGCGCGCATCGGCAAAAAAATCGATCACGTCGATGCCCAGAGTCAGTCCGTCGACCAACATGGCTCCCGAACCCGGCATCACACTCACCTCGGCGTCGCCCGGGCCGCGCAAACTTTGAATTTCCTTCTCGATCAGGCGATTGATTTCCTGGAAGGCCTCGCCTTCGCGGAACAAATCGCGCAACACGCCGATGCGGGCGCCGGCCAGCGCATCGGCTTCCAACCCCGCTTGGTAATCGACATCGTCGAGCCGGCCCAGACTCTGCCAGGTAAACAGGTCCGCCGCGTCGAAACCCTGCATGTACTGCAGGAGCAGCGCGGCGTCGCGCACGGTCTTGGCCATGGGTCCGACGCGATCCTGCGTGTAGGAGATGGCCATGACGCCGCCGCGGCTGACCAGGCCCTCCGACGGCGCGATGCCCACCAGGCTGTTGTTGCTGGCGGGACTGCGCACGGAAGCGCCCGATTCGGTGCCAATACCCAGGGTCGCAAACGCGACGTTGACGGCCACCCCGGACCCCGCACTGGAACCGCCCGGGTTGCGCTGTGAGTCGTAGGGGTTGAGGGTCTGGCCGCCCAATGAACTCAGTCCTTCGGCACCCATGTTGAACTCGTCGAGGTTGGCCTTGAGCAGAATGACGGCGCCGGCAGCGCGCAAGCGCTCGATAACCGTCGCATCGGCTGCGGGATAAGTGCCCGCGAGGGCCAGGCTGCCGCTGGCCGACGGGATGTCCCTGACGTCGATCGTATCCTTCACCGCGATGGGAATACCATGCAGAGGGCTGCGCAGCCCCTGCGTGCGGCGCTCTTCATCGAGCGCGCGGGCAATCTCGAGCGCCTTTGGATTGACTTCAATCACCGCATTGAGCTGCGGCCCCTGGTCGTCATAGGCCTCGATTCGGGCGAGGTACAGCTCCACCAGGCGTTCATAACTGAGCGCACCTGCCGCCACGGCGTCCTGAATATCCGCCACATTGGCGCTCTGCAAATCGAAAGACCGCGGGGCGCGATCGAGCCCTTGCACGGCGCCGCTGATCAACAGCAACGTGATGACCAGAACCCCGTTGCCCGGGCGGCGGCAATAGCGGGCGGAACGTGTGTGTCGCTGCATATCGGTTTTCATGTCATGAAACTCCGCAAACGCGGGCGCCCCGGACCGGTTCCAGACGGTCCAGCCTTCCGGCACGCCGGCAGACTACTTTCCGGTTTTTTCCCTCATCCTGCTGACATCCTCTTCACTGACCGGATAAAACAGCCCCAGACCGCAGGACGGGCCGGGCGAGAAGCCGAAGCCAATGTCATTGAGCACGGTGATGATGTCGACGTTGCACAACTGATTCAGCGATGTCCGGTACATGAAAGACTCCTCGAAACCCAGGTTGGGGCAACGGTGCGGCAGGTGATTGAGGTAGATATCGTCGCCGCGCATGTGGAACAGAATGTTCTGGTCGTCAAGCACCTCGGTGCGATCGATCCGGATCAGGCTGACACATTGCTCGGGTGGGCCGGATACGAATTCAAGATCGCTATTCATTTTTTTCTCCTCGGCCGCTGCCGGCACGGCAAGCAGGGACGAGGCGATCAGGATCAGCATATTTCGTGCGTTCATATGGAAATCTCCCTGTAATGGACTTGGCAGCCTGATCCATGCAAGCAATGTGCCAATATCCGTGTATATCCGAAAAGGCACGGCCCGCTCTGAAACTGCCCATAGCGGCGACTGTCGTGCAGCGCACCTGCACTTCGCCCCTCGTTAGCCTGCCGACAATCGGCAAGATTTACACCCAGCTTGTAAGCTCTGCTGCCGGCGCTCTCAGCCGTGCGGCGCACACGGCAACAGCACCTTGCCGGGGTTCATGATGTGCTGCGGGTCCAGCGCCGACTTGATGGCCCGCATCACCGCGATCGCCTCGATGCCGAACTCCTGCTCAAGATACTCGCGCTTGCCGATGCCGATGCCGTGTTCTCCGGTGCAGGTGCCGTCCATCGCGATCGCCCGCGCCGAAAGGCGCTCGCTGATGCCTGCTGCCTGGCTGCGTTCCGCGGCGCTTTCCGGATCGATCAACATCACACAGTGGAAATTCCCGTCGCCGACATGCCCCAGGATGAAGGTCGGGAGATCGCAGTTGCGGTCCAGGTCGGCCTGCGTCTGACGAATGCATTCGGCCAGCCGTGAAATGGGGACGCAGACATCGGTCGAGAGCGCTTTCGAGTTCGGGCGCATGGCCATGGATGCGTAGGCCGCCATGTGACGCGCATGCCAGAGTTGGCGGCGCTCGTCCTCGTTGGCCGACCAGCGAAAATCGGAACCACCCGCGTCACGACAGATCTCGGCAACCGTACGGGCCTGTTCCTCGACCGCCAGCGCGCTGCCTTGAAACTCCATGATCAGCGAAGCCTGTTCGGGATACGAGGTTTTGGAATAGCGGTTGATGGCATGCATCTGCGCCGCGTTGATCAATTCAACCCGGGCCACGGGGATGCCGCACTGGATGGTCTGTATCGCGGAATGAACGGCGGTGTCCACGTCCGGAAAGGAGACCATGGCCGCCGCAATGGCCTCGGGGCGGCCGCACAGCCGCAGCACCAGCTCCACGATGATGCCCAGTGTGCCCTCCGAGCCGATCAGCAGCCGGGTCAGGTCGTAACCCGCGGATGATTTACGGGCGCGCTGGCCGGTGCGGATGACCGAGCCATCCGCCATCACGGCCGTCAAGGATAATACGTTCTCGCGCATGGTGCCGTAACGCACGGCGTTGGTTCCGGACGCACGGGTCGCCGCCATGCCCCCGAAGGTCGCCTCGGCGCCCGGATCCACCGGAAAGAACAGGCCGCTGTCGCGCAGGTACCGGTTCAGCTGCTGCCGTGTCACGCCCGCCTGCACGCGGCAATCGGCGTCTTCATTGTTCACTTCGAGGATGCGGTTCATTTGCGCCAGATCGATCGCAAAGCCGCCGCTGGTGGCAATCACCCCCCCTTCACAGCCACTGCCTGCGCCGAACGGAATGACCGGAATGCGGTAACGATGGCAGATGGAAACGACCTGCGAAACCTCACTCACCGATTCAACCTGGCAGACCGCCTCGGGCATTGCCGGCTCATGCCAGGACTCGTCACGTGAATGATGATCCCTGGCCGCCTGTCCGACCATGAATCGCCGGCCCAGGATTGTTTTGATTTCGGCCGCGGCTTGCCTCGGCCTGGTGCTGTCTCTCATATTCATACCTGCCATTCGGTCTTCCTGCTTTTCGACCGACAAAGCCCCTCGTAACGAGACGGTCGGGGTATTTTACCCGAATAGTCCAGCGGTCGGATCCGGGAAAAGGACCCATTCCATCCCGGCTTCAGTCGCGATGGATCGGGCTTCGTGTGCCTTCCGGATTTCCCATGCTTCGCAAGCGCCCGGCGGCACGAGTCTGCCGACAGTCGTGGACTTCCGGAAAAAGGGCTCTTATTCTTTCCCGATCAAGGTCTTTGTCTGTGCAGGAGGTTGACATGGTTGAGGATGCATTTATTCCTGAATCGGAGGACGCGCTGGCCAGCAGCGCTCAGCGTGTGCTGATCATCGGCGGTTTGCTGGCGGTCGCCGTCGGCATGCTGTTCGGCGATATTTTCGCCATGTTCGTGCTGCACCCGAACAATGCCCGCATCGGCCAGGCGATGTACGAAGCAGCGCTGCTGATTCCGGCCGGCGATGCGGACGGCATCATGGGCCGCTTCGCGGCCATCGGGGGTTACCTCGAGAATCGCGGCACCAAGATTGACGCGCATTCGCACATGATCCACATGGGCTACCTGGCCCTGCTGCTGGCCGTACTGCAACCCTGGATGGCTTTCGGCGCACGGCAAAAACTGCAATTGGCCTGGCTGTATATCGCCAGCACGTTCCTGCTGCCGCCGTCGATTTTCGCGATCCACTACGTCGGCCTGGCGTTCAGCCCACTGGAACACATTGGCTGGGCCAGCATTCTTGCCGATCTGTTCGGCTTCCTGCTGGGCGTCGCGGTTGTTCTCAGCCTGTGGGGCTTGTGGAAATATTTCAGGAACACAAAAACGGTGCTCCCGACGCCGGCGTTTCTGCAAGGCGGCGACCCGGCTTCGAGGACACTGTTGGCAGGTGGCTTGCTGCTGCTGGTGTGGGGTTTTCTGTACGGCGCGGCCTACGCGGCCTGGGGCGTGTCCGGCCAAGCGACATCGGAGGTGGCGATTCTCAAGGACATCGTCGGCCACGCCGCCGCGCAACAGACCGCACTGCTGGACGCCGACTTCGGGGCCTACGGTGTGTACCAGATGTACCGCGCCATCAATATCGCGACCCACACGCACATCAACGAAATGGGCATCCTGCTGTTGCTGCTGTCGTTCGTTCAATTCTTCGTCTACTACTCGGAAACCTGGAAAAAGCGCTGGGCGCGGGTCGCGGTGATCAGCGCGTTCGGGCTGCCGGTGGGCATTTTGCTGGAACTGAAAGTCGGGATTGTCGGCAGCATCGTGGCGGACCTCGCCGGCTTCGGTACCATTGTGGCGCTGCTGGCGATGTTGTTTGGCCTGCTGCGGTACACCGGTGTTAAAGACAGCCACTCGGGAGGTGCAGCATGAACGGCCCGGCCAGGATTCTGATCGCGACGGGCCTCGCCCTGATCGCCATGACCATGTTCTTCGGTGTCGGCTATGCCGTCTTCGACGAACACCAGACCCTGGTGGGCATGGGCACCTTGATGGCGAACGGATTTACGGAAGCCGCCCGCGGCGATCTCCAGGCCGCGTTTGAATCCTTTGAGGCTTATGAGGCCCTCAGCCGGGAATACCGCAATGAAATCCATTCCCACGGCCATTGGGGCATGTTGGCACTGATCCTGATCGTGCTGGGGCTGGTCTTCAACCGTTTGGCGTTTACCGCCAAGCAGCGCATCGTGCTGGCCTGGCTGCTGGCCCTCAGCGCCGCGCTGTTCCCGTTCGGTGTGCTGCTGCAAATCGGCCCCGCCGCCGCGCTGGGCGAGGTGCTTGCCATACTCGGCTCCACCGGCATGGTGCTTGGGTTGTTGGCCACCGTGTACGGTTTACTCAAGCGCGCGACCTAGCAGACGGGCGAGCATGCGCAGCTCCGGCTTGTCGAGCCGTTCGCCGTGCCAGCCGCTGCAGGGTCCGCCGGCCGGCACGGGTTCCTGCTCGTCGTCGTAACCGATCGCCTGGAAGGTCCAGCGGCCGCGCAAATTTTTGACCACGCCGAGGTGGTGCCCGGAACCGTCGAACACGGCATGCAAATCGCGGCGCAATTCCAGCAGTTTCAACCGCCCGACATCGGGCTTTTCCCGCAATCGGCAAAACCGAAATTTCGCCAGCGCCGACCCGCCGGGGCCGAACAGGGTATTGAGCGGGGCGAAACCCCGCCGGTGGTGTTCGGTCGGGCCTTTGCGCAGCAAGCCGAGGTAGTGCGCGTCCGTGCCGTAGCCCGCGTTCGTGTGCCAGCCGTAGGCCGGGTACTGCACGGCTAACTTGCGCATCAGGCGGTCGCGAACGACCTTGGCAATCACCGAGGCGGCAGCAATGGACAGCGAACGCCGGTCGCCCTTGACCACGGCTTTGACCGCGCATCCGAGCGCCGGCGTGGAGCGACCGTCCACCAGTGCGAAATCCGGCGGGTCCGCCAGCGCTTCGACCGCGCGCTGCATGGCCAGCATGTCGGCGTGGAAAATATTCAGCCGCTCGATTTCCCCGACGCTCGCCAGCCCCACGCCGACCTCGGCGATGTGCCGGATGATGTCGAAGTAGTGCTCCCGCTGGTGGGCCGACAGCAGTTTCGAATCGGTCAGTCCTCGCAACTTGCGGGGCTTGGGACCGGCCGGCAAAACCACGGCCGCCGCCACCACCGGGCCGGCGAGCGGCGCGCAGCCTGCCTCGTCGACGCCGCAAACCCGGCCTTCACAGCCGCGTTCCAGGTTCAGGGTAGGCCATTTGGGCAGCGGCGTGTGAACAGGCATGATGGCGCGAGGTTATACGATTTCCGCCCGGCTGTCTGCCTCCAGCCGGCTGTCGTCGACTCCTTGCTGAATTTTTTTGCTACCGTCGCGCTCGATTTCCGCGCGGACCCGCGGCAGGCTCTCGGGATGATGTTCGTTCAGCCAGCCGATCAGGGCTTCGCGCAGGTCGCAGCGCAGATTCCAGGCGGCCGAAGCGTCGCCAGCGGTACACAAAATACGCAGTGTCATCCCGTGCGCGTCGGCATCGGTGATCTGCACATTCCAGAAACGCTGGTCCCAGTCGGGGTGATCTTCGATGACGGGTTTCATCGCCGCGCGTACCGCTTCGACCGGCGTTCGGTAATCGACCGTCACGGTGACCACGCCGGTGATGTCCGCGTTGCGCCGGGTCCAGTTCTGGAATGGCTGGCTGATGAAGTGTGTCAGCGGCACGATCAGGCGCCGGTCGTCCCAGATGCGCACCACCACGTAGGTGGAGCGGATTTCCTCGACCCGACCCCACTCGCCTTCGATGATCAGCACGTCATCGAGCTTGATCGGCTGGGTGAGCGCGATCTGGATCGACGCGAGGGCCGTCTCGATGAACGGTCGTGCCGCCAGGCCGACGATCAGGCCGGCGACGCCCGCCGAGGCCAGCAGGCCCGCGCCGACCGTGCGGATGGAAGGAAAGGTCATCAGCACCGCGCCGGTGGTGACGATCGTGACCAGCAGGATGAATATGCGCGTGAGCACGCGGAACTTGGTGTTCACCGAGCGGGCCAGGTAGTTGTCGGCGACGTCCATCTGGTAGCGCGCCTCGACCGCGCGCCGCGCGATCACGGTGATCGCGACGACCAGCCAGCCCATCGCGATGATCACGCCCACCGAGGCCGCATGGCGCACCAGTTCGGCGGTCTGTTCAGAAAGCCGCGTCAGCGGAGTGACGAGCATCACCGCGGCTGCGGGCATTCCCAGCAGCAAGGGGGCGTCCACCGCGCCGAGGCCAGCTTCGATCCAGGTTTCCCAACGATAGCGCCCCAGTCGGCGGATCACCAGCATCGCCGTCTTGACGAGGACCCAGACGCCGACGAAGGCGACAAGCAGCCACAGGAGCGCGTTGGCACTGGGATTTTCGAGGATAACGGGTAACATGAACGGTCTCCTGTTTTTAGCGAGGAGCCCCATCATTCTCATGGCGCCACCGCGCAAGCGCAAGCGGCGGCACCCTGATCGGCCGCCCCGCAGCGCTCTTGGCGGGCGGCCGCACCGTCCGTCCCGGCGATGCGCTCGGAGCGATCCAGCGAGTAGGCGGTTTCACAGCCGTCCGGCCGTGGCGATTCTGCGTGCTGCGGCTGCCGTATACCGGCCCCGCTCCGTATCGTCCCGGGCCTTCAGGGACGCGTACCGCCGGCGGATTCCTTCAGGCCCGGGAACCGCGCGCCGGCGTGCTGTGCATGACATTCCTGGCAGGCGCGGGTCATTTCGCCGAACCACAGGCGCTGCAGGCGCGCATCAGCGTGCCGGCCCGCCTCGACGAGGCGCCCGGCCAGCGCGTGGAAGGCCTGATCCTTCTGCAGGAAATCCGCCGGCAACCGGCTGTGAATCTCATGGCGCTGCGCGTCGCTCATCTCCTGTGCGAGCACGAAACTGTCGTGAATGCTCCTGGCCTGGTCGACCACCGTGCCGTGATCACCGGTCACCAGCGCGCGGTGAACGTGGCCCATGGCCGCGTCGATGGCCTGCATCTCGCGGATCAGCAACGCGCGGGTTTCGCCCGACAGTGCAGCGGTCACCGGATCGGCTTTGGCCGCCTCATCGGCAGTATCCGCAGGCAATGTCGCCGCCGCAGCCAGTGAAAACACCAGCGTCAAGTAAACCAGGCGAGTCTTGATGTCCATGCTCTCTGCTCCTTGTGATCGTTTGGGTATGTCCAGAGTCTTCAATGGGGGCGAACGAGATCAACAACCAGTGCGCATGACGGCTTCGACGCGAGCGCGTTTTTGCTATTATTCAAGGTTGCCCCTGACGAAAGGTACCCATTGTGAACCTCACACGAATTTTGACAACGACGATTGCCACTGCCGTTCTGACCGCCTGCGGCGGAGCGGAACAGGAAACCACTGGCGAGGTGAGCGATCAGGCTCAGCAAGCCGCAGCAGAAGTGGACGAGATGATTGCCGAAGAGCAAAGCGATGCCGACGAGAATCCCTTTTTCGAAGTTTCGACACTGCCATTCCAGATGCCGCCGTTCGACGAAATCAAGGACGAGCACTTCGTCCCGGCGATGGAGCGTGGCATGGCCGAACAGATCGGAGAAGTCGAAACGATTGCCGACAACCCGGAACCGCCCAGCTTTGACAACACGATCGTTGCGCTGGAACGCAGCGGCCGCCTGCTCGACCGCGCCAGCCGCGTCTTTTTCAGCCTGGTCAGCGCCGACACCAACGATAATCGCGAGGCGATCCAGCGTGATATGTCGCCCCGGCTAAGCGCGCACACCGACGCCATGCTGCTCAACCCCGCCCTGTTCGCGCGGGTAGACGCACTGTTCCAGCGCCGTGAGGAACTGGACCTGGACGACGAACAGATGCGCTTGCTGGAAGAATACCACCGCGACTTCGTGCGTGCCGGCGCGCGCCTGTCGGAGGATGAAAAACAACGACTGCGCGAAATCAATGCCCAACTGGCCCGCCTGAGCACCGAGTTTTCACAGAACGTGCTCAAGGAAGTCAATGCATCGGCGGTCGTGATCAATACCGCAGCCGAACTGGAAGGTTTGAGCAAAACCCAGGTCCAGGCGGCGGCCAACGAAGCGGCAGAGCGAGGCATGGAAGGAAAATACCTGCTTGGCCTGAAAAATTTTTCCAGCCAACCGCAGCTCAGTTCACTGGCCAGGCGTGAAGTCCGCGAAAAGTTGATGCGCGCCTCGCTGGCACGAGGCAGCCGCGGCAACGAGTACGACAACCGCGAGCTCGTGTCGCGCATCGTCGCCCTGCGTGCCGAAAAAGCCGGCATGCTCGGTTACGACACCCACGCCGATTACGTGCTGGAAGAGCGCACCGCCGGTTCGATCGAGGCCGTCGATGACATGCTCGGCAAGCTCACGCCGGTGGCTGTGGCCAATGCCCGCAAGGAAGGGCAGGATCTGCAGGCCATGATCGACCGCAGTGCGGAAGAGCCCTTCGAACTGCGTTCCTGGGACTGGCCCTACTACGCCGAAAAAGTCCGCCAGGAGAGATACGATTTTGACGCGGACCAGATCAAACCCTACTTCGAAATCGACAGCGTCCTGATCAACGGCGTGTTCCATGCGGCGGGCAAACTCTTCGGCCTGAGCTTCACAGAGCGCCACGACCTGCCGGTCTACCATCCAGACGTGCGTGTGTTCGAAGTATTCGATGCCGACGGCGAGCGCCTGGCCATCTTTCTCGGTGACTTCTACGCGCGCCCCTCCAAGCGCGGCGGAGCCTGGATGAACGCCTACGTCGCGCAGTCGCATCTGCTGGGCACCCGGCCGGTCGTCGCCAACCACCTGAACGTTCAGAAGCCGCCCGCGGGTGAGCCGACGCTGATGACGCTGGACGAAGTCACCACCCTGTTCCATGAATTCGGCCATGCCCTGCACGGCATGTTCTCCGACGTAACCTATCCGAGTTTCTCCGGCACCTCGGTGCCACGGGATTTCGTCGAGTATCCCTCGCAGGTGAACGAAATGTGGGCGACCTGGCCGGAAATCCTGGCCAACTACGCGCTGCACCATGAAACCGGTGAACAGATTCCACAGGAACTGCTCGACCGCGTGCTGGAGGCGGACACCTTCAACGAAGGTTATCGCACCACCGAGTACCTGGCTGCGTCCATCCTCGACCTGTGCTATCACACGCTGGGCCCGGAAAAGGTTCCGGCCGCCGAGGATATCCTGGACTTCGAAGCCGACTGCCTGGCGCAGGCCGGTATCGACTACGGACCGGTTCCACCGCGCTACCGGTCGACCTATTTCTCGCACAGCATGGGCGGCTATTCGGCCGGCTACTACTCGTATATCTGGAGCGAAGTGCTGGACGCCGAAAGCGTCAAGTGGATGAAGGAAAACGGCGGATTGAAACGCGAAAACGGCGACTATTTCCGGGCGACGGTATTGTCTCAGGGCGGCAGCAAGGATGCGATGCAGCTGTTCCGCGATTTCGCCGGCAAGGAACCGGACATCCAGCCACTGCTCGAACGCCGCGGCTTGCTCGCAGGCGAGGAGGTCACCGAGTAACCATACAGCTGCACCGCCGAACTTCGCGAAACCTCACCCGTCTCGGCGTCGCGCAGTTTTGCCTGGTAACTGCCGATATGTTCCTCACCGATAATCTGCAGCGTATCCGCGTCGGCAGCCGCCGGCTGGAAATCATTTTCAACTGGAAGGTCATCCAGCAAACTGATTACCGAGCAGGAAAAAATGGTTCTCTGACCCCGGTTTTTTTTAAAACGCCCAGATCATTGCGATCAGCAGGCCCCAGGCGAGCAACGCGACGGCCATCACGGTATAGGTGGCCGACATGGCGACCACGTCGTCGTCGTCGCGCCCGCACAAGGCCTGCATGCCGTGATAGACGAGCGTACAGGACGGCACGAGTGCCAATAAAATCACCGCTACGCTCACCCGCCAGTCGGGTACCAGCAGCGCCAACGAAGAAATCCACAACGGCAGTGGCGCAACGGTGGCCAGCAGGTAGGCGTCCTCGTAGCTCATCTGCACCCTGTGCGCGTCGGCGATGGCATGTATCAGCCAGCCCATGATGAAAAACGTAAGCAGTTCGGCAAGAAAAAGAACGGTCGTGATGAACCGCCATTGCTTGTCGGCAAAACCCGGCAGAAAATCATCGCCGTAATGGGTGCCGACGTAGAAAAGGATAATTGGCGGCAGCAATGACATCGGCAACACGACCAGCCAGGCGAGGGTCGCGATGGAGTACTTTCTTTGTTGCAATTCCTTCCATCCACCCGAGCGGCTGAATGGCAGCGTCAAAATTTGCGTGACATTCATCTCAACGACTCCTGTTGCGGTATCCGGTTTTATATCATACGACGGTTCGTGAGTTGCCGGAAAAGCCGCGGCCCTTCAAGCCGACCCCGCCCGGTGCGGGCGCCCTGTTGTCAGTGTCCGCGCGAGACGCCCGCCACGAAACGGGTCAGCGTGGATGACATCTTGCCGCGTGCCAGCATGATCTCGATCAGCTGGAAGCGGCCGCGCCGTTCAACGGCATCGGCCAGCGCCTGTTTGAGTTCGGCGCGCGTGGTGACGCGCCGGCCGTCGCCGCCCAGCGGCTCGGCGATGGCGGCAAAATTCCAGTCGTCGAGGTCGTTGAAGCGGCTTTCCGGCTGGAAGACCCGCAGCATCTCCCAGCTGCAGTTGTTGAACAGCAGGACGATCGGGTCCCAGCCATAGCGCCGGCAATTACCGAGCTCCCAGCCGGTCATCTGGAACGCGCCGTCACCGACCAGAATCAACGGCCGCTGCCCGGTGGCCGCCTGGATGCCCAGCCCGGCCGGCACGCCGTAGCCCATTCCTGCGTAATAGCCCGGCGCGGTCAGTTGCGTATTCTCGATCTCCATCGCGGTGAACAGGCAGTCACCCATATCGGCAGCCATCGGCATGCTGCCGTGTTCCGCCATCATGTCGTTCACCGCTGCGGCGATATCGCCGGGCAGGATCGGCTGTTCATCCGCGGGCATGCCATGTGGATAACTCGACGCCTCGATACTCGTCCGCCGCCCGCTGATGCTTGCATTTACGGCGCGTTCCAGCAGCGCGTCCACCAATTCGTCGAGGGGAATCTCCGGGTAGGCGTGATAACCGATACGCACCTGGCGCCCGAGTGCCTGGATGGCACGGCGCATGTCGATCTGCCGCTCGGAGATGGCGAAGTTGGTATCGGAAAGGATGACCCCGAGCAGCAGCAGCCCGTCGGAGCCCTCGACCAGGCCGGTCAGCGACGGCTCACCGGCGACGCCGAGGTAGGTGCCCAACGGCGGCGGGTCATTGTCCGCCAGCAATCCGCGGCCCATGAACGTGGTCACCACCGGCAGGCGCAGCGCGCGCGCCAGTTGCGCAACCTTGTCCTCGATGCCGTAGCGCCGGATCTCGACGCCCACCATCAGCACCGGATCCTTTGCCTGCGCCAGACGGCTGAGGATTTCATCCGCGCACTCACCCAGCGCGGCCGATCGCGCCGGACGCCGCGGCAAGGCTGCCACCGGATCGACCTCGGCCGACACCATGTCGCGAGGCAATTCCAGGTAGACCGGCAGCGACTGTTCGAGTGCCGATCGCAGTACCCGCGCAATTTCGCCGGGCGCCGTCTCCGGGTTGTCCAGGCGAGCCTGGTCACAGGTAATCTGGCTAAACACCTGGTACTGCGAATCGAGGGTCTTGACCTGGTGGTGCAGTCCGAGTCCGCGCAGGCCCTCGGCCCCGCCCGGCGCGCCGGAGATCACGACCACGGGCGAGCGTTCCGCGTACGCACCGGCAATCGAGTTCACCAGGTTGAAGGCGCCGGCGCCGTAGGTCACCGCGGCGACGCCGATGGTTGAATTGAAGCGCGCCGCCGCGTCAGCGGCAAACCCGACCGCCGGTTCGTGACTGAAGGTGTACAAGGGCAGGTCTTCCTGCTCTTCGATGACCTTGAAGAAAGGCAGTGCGAAGTCGCCAGGAATGCCGAAAATTTCGCGGGCGCCGTGTTCGCGCAAGGCGCGCAAAAGCGCGCTTCCCAACTTCATCTGTCAACCTCCCAAATATTGTGTGGCATTTACGACTATACAGCCTGCCCCCGTCCGCCGGCCAGTCTGGCCCCGAGTTCCCGGATCCCCGGGCCGACAGCAGCCCTTTTTCAGCTTCGCGCCTGCACACCGGTGCCGGCATCTTTCCCACTATAATACCGATCGGCGATACGGAGAAAAAACGACCATGTACGGCATTTTGCTTCTGCTCCATGTGCTGGGTGCAACGGTATGGACCGGCGGTCATCTGGTTCTGGCGCTGACCGTCCTGCCGCGGGTGCTGAGGGAGAAATCCCCGGCGGAATTGCTGCGTTTCGAGTCCGGTTACGAGCGCATCGGGATGTCGGCCCTGTTGATCCAGATTGTCACCGGATTGCTGCTGGCGCATCGGCTGCTGCCGGATATGAGCCAATGGCTGGCTTTCGACAGCCCCCTCTCCCGCCTGATCGGCATCAAGCTGATTCTGTTGGCACTGACGGCGGCGTTCGCCGTCAGTGCCCGCCTGAGAATCATTCCCGGCCTGACGGCAGAACGACTCAACGCACTGGCCTGGCACATCGTCCCCGTGACCGTGATTTCGGTTCTGTTCGTGGTCATCGGCCTGTCATTTCGCACCGGCTGGGCGTGGTGAGCACGACGACGAGACAAAGACTGGTCCCAAGTTAAGCCGGCCGGCGCATGGCCGCGCTCAAGACCACGGCCAGCGCCGTCATCGCGGCCGCCAGCGCGAAGCTCCAGGCAAAACTCCCGGTGAAATCCGCCAGCACACCCGCCAGGCCCGGCCCCACGATTTGCCCCAGCCCGAAAAACAGCGTGACGGTCCCGAAAGCGGCCGCCGCCCGCTCGGCGCCCAGGTAGTCACCCACCGCCGCGGTCATGATCGAAGGGACGCTCCACACACCAATCGCCCACAGGAAAATCGAAAGGTAGGCGAAGACATCGGGCAGACGCAGCGCCACCAGCAGGTACGCCGCGGTGTGCATCGCAAACACGATCATCAGGGCGATTTTGCGGCCCGTGCGGTCGGAAAGGCCGCCGAACAGCGGGCCCGACAGAATGCTGATGGCCCCGACCCACATCCAGAACTGTCCGGCGCTGGCTTCGCTGAAGCCGCGTTCCTGAACCAGCGCAGTGACGATGAAGGTGGTGTAGATCACGTAGGTGAAGCCAAACAGGAAATAGACCAGGCCCAAATGGGTGGTCATGCGCCTTCCATAGGCCGCCGGCAGATCAGGCGGCGGAGCCTGCGGCCCGTTACCCGGTGCCGCGGCTGTGCCGCGGGCTTTGCTGCCGTGCGGGCTGAGACCCATTTCCGCCGGCCGGTTACGGATCAGCACCGTGGCGATCACGGTGATCGCCAGCGCGAGACCGCCCAGCACCAGCCAGCTCCAGCGCCAGCCCTCGGGGCCGATCCGGTCATTGATGGCCGGTATCATCCAGCCGGAAAACACGATCGCAAACCCGCTGCCGCTGACGATGAAGCCCGCCGCCCGCCCGCGCAACGAGCGCTCGAACCAGTGGGCGATCAACGCCATGATCGGCACGTTGGCCGTCCCGGCTCCGAAACCGGTGATAAAATACAGCAGCAATACCTGGGCGAAGGACTGCGCCTGGGAAACCGCCATCATCGACAGAGCCACCAGTGAGAGACCGGCCGCAATCAGGCGTCGCGCCCCCAGCTGCGCAGTCAGCAAACCGCTGAGGAATACCGCGCCGAGGTAACCGATGAAATTGCCGGTGGAGATGAAACCCATCTGCGCATAATCGAGCCCCAGCGAATGGCCCATCGAAGGCAGCAACATGCCCAGCGCGAACCGCCCGAAACCCAGGCAGGCCATGATGATGAGGGTGCCCGTCCCAACGATGACCCAGCCATAATGAAAGGGCTTCGCAGGGAGCGGCGACCGGGGCTCCCGGTTCAAGGCAGCCTCGGCCGGTGCGTTATCAGGGGACTCAGTCAGTCCCGGACCCCGAATTGACCCCGGGCATCAGGCTCTCGATCAATTCGGCGCTCCAGGGGGTCCCCGCGGCCAGTGCCTGGCGCAGGGCGATGAAATCGATCTCGCGCCCGACTTCGCGATTGCCTTCGTTGAAGGCGCGGAAACCGGCGTTCGCTTCGGTCATCATGTTGAGCGCCAGCCAGGCACGCGAATTTTCCCTGTTGCGATTCCAGGCTTCGAGCTTCGGCTTGCGCAATTCCTCCAGGCTCTTGGTCATGCAGCCGGGAAAGGTTCCGATCAGCTTGGCACAAAAACTCTCGACCATGTCATCGAGCCGGCTCAAGTCGATTTCGCCTTCTTTCAACCGGTTTCGGGCCGCTGCGCGTTCCTCGCCCGTTTTGAACTCACCGTGCACGATACGACCAAAATCGTCCAGGTAGCGATCGGTCACGACCATCGGGTTGGGCACGAAACGGCCGTCTATTTTCAGTGCCGGAACGAGGTCTGAAACAATGCCGAGCCGATAGGCCTTGTGCGCCGAAAACGGTTCGCACAGGGTGCCCGAGATCATCGCCTGCTCGCAACCGATCATCACCGGCAGGAAGTCCGTGGCTCCGCCGATCGCGGCCGAGCCGTGCTTGGGGCCGGCCTGGCCGAAGATCGCCAGATCCGAGGTCACCGTCAGATCACACGCCATGCCGATCTCCTGGCCCCCCGCCACCCGCATGCCGTTGGCGCGGCAGATCACCGGCTTGTCGCAGCCCAGGATGCTCGACACCATGTCGTTGAAAAGGCGCATGTACTGGCGGTACTCCTCGGGGTTGCCGGCATAGTATTCGGCATACTCCCTGGTGTTGCCGCCGGTGCAAAAAGCCTTGTCACCGGCGCCCGTGAAGACCACGGCGTTGACGTCCCGCGAATTGGAAGCGCGCCGGAATCCCATGGTCACGGCCTTGACCATGGCGGTCGTGTAGGAATTGTACTGGGCGGTATTGTTCAGCGTGATCCACACGTTGTACAGGCCCTCGACGGTTTCTCCGTCGGCGTTTTTGGCCGCGCGCTTCTCATACAGGACTTCCGGACAATCCAGCTGGGGCGCCAGGTTGTGATCGGCCAGATGGTCGGGCGCGGTTCGGCGCGCGACGTCTGCGGTTGATTCATTCATTGCAATGGGTCCTCCATACCAGACTGAAATTATTGATCCTTCCATGCGGGCGGCCGCTTGGCGATAAAGGCCGTCAGGCCTTCGACGGCATCCGCTGTGGCCATCAGGCGCTCGAGATACAGCGCCTCGACCTCCGCCAGCCGCTTTTGCGCCCGGCGGCTGAAATCTTCGCGGGCCGCCTGCACCGCAAAGCGCAGCGAACTCGCGCTCGATGCGGCAAGGTGATCGTCGTAATAGGCCAGCGCCACCGCTTGCGGGTCGTCGACCACGGCCGCGACCAGGCCGACGCGGTGGCCTTCCTCAGCGCTCAGGCTGCGTCCCGACAGCAGGATGTCCTCGGCCGCCATCCGCGCCATACGCAAAGGCAGCAGGCAGGAGGCTGCCGGGGCGAACACACCCAGCTTGATCTCGGGCTGGCCCAGGCGGGCGTTCGGGGCGGCAAACAGCAAATGGCCGGTCATGGCCACTTCCAGCCCGGCGCCCAGGCACTGTCCCTGCACCGCCACCAGCACGGGCACCGGAAAGCGGACCAGTTGCATGACCACGCGGTGCAGCCCTTCCAGCATGGCGGCGCACTGCTCCGGCAGGTGCTCCTCCACGCTCGCACCAAAGCTGAAATGCGGGCCCTCAGCGCACAGCAGCAGGGCCTTGAGCCGCGTATCGCCGGCGGCGCTTGCGAGGGCCTGGTGCAGCGCCTCGATCATTTCGGCATCGATGATGTTCGCCTTGGGCCGCGCCAGGCGCAGGCTGAGCACACGCCCTTCGCGTCGCGACGTAACGGCCAGCGGAGCCGTGCTCATGACGATTGATCCGGCACCAGGATCGCGCGACGCTTCATCTCGCCCCGATGCACGGCCTCGAAGACTTCGTTGATCTGGTCCAGCGGTTGCTTCTCGACAAAAGGCAACAGCTGGATTCGGCCATCGAGCACCAGGTCGAGTGCGGGCGGGTAGTGACCGGGCTCGCAACCCCAGTTACCCAGCACCCGGGCATCGAAAGCCATCAGGTTCGACAGCCGGATTTCGATCTTGTCCAGCGTGAATCCGACCACGCAAAGGGTGGAGCCGAACGTGAGCAGGCCGAAGGCGGTCTGCTGCCCGGCGGCGCTGCCGGAGCATTCGAAAACAATCCACTCGGTCGAGCGCAGAGTGTTTTCCCTGACAAAGCCGCGAATGGCATTCTTCAGATCCGGAAACGCCAGCTCACGCGCATTCAGGCACAGTGCTGCACCGTGGTCGGCAATCGCATCGAGCCTGTCCTGATCGACATCGATGGCGATGACGGTGGCGCCCATGGCGCGTGCGATCTGCACCGTGTAACCGCCGACACCGCCGACACCGATCACGATGGCAACATCGCCTTCGCCCAGCCCGGAGCGGGCCACGGCCTGGTAGGGCGTGGTCACCGCGTCGGCCACGACCGAAACGTCGGCCAGGTCGAGACCCGCCTGCTGCAGGCGCCTTTCGTCGACCGGGCAAAGCCCGAAAGCCGGTACGCTAATGTGCGAGGCGAAGCCGCCGTGTATGTCGTTGCCGGGCATCTTCTGATCCCGGCAGATGGCGAAGCGCCCGCGTTGGCACAGATCGCAGACGCCGCAGGGAATGACCGCCGGAATGATCACCGCGACACCGGGCTCGATGTCCACATCCGCGCCGGCGGCGATCACGCGGCCGCTGATTTCGTGTCCCAGCGCCAGTGGCAGGGAATGCCTGAGCCGGACCCCATCGTAGTAGAAACCGAGGTCTGTGTGGCAGACGCCACAACCGGCCACGGCCACCACCACTTCGTCCGCCTGCGGCGGGCCGGGATCGAAAGACTCGGCACGCAGCGGCTCGCCGGCGGCCGTCATCACCCATCGTTGTGCGGAAGCGGTCATCAATGTCTCCTCAGCTGTTCAATTGCGTTCTTCATACAGGCGGCTCACCAGGCGCCGAGCCAGCACGCCGGCCATCTGGCGGCGGTACAGCGACGGCATGGAGGTGGTGCGCATGGGCTTGATGCTGCGCGCTACCGATTTGCCCAGCGCGTCCAGCAAGGCTTCGTCCAGCGCGGCGCCGGTCAGGTCCTGCAGCCCCTCCAGAAGGATCGGCCGGCTGTTGGTGCCGGTAATGGCCACGGCCAGGTCAGCAATCCGGTCGCCCTCGCAGCGTATCGCCGCCGCGACGCCGGCCAGCGGAAAGTCCATGCTCTGGCGGACGCGGGACTTGAGGTAGCCGGAACGCAGATCGCTCAGGGGCGGCAGATGCACTGCCACGAGCAGATCGGCCGGGCCGAGGTCGAGATAATCCTTGCCATCCTCGCGGAACAGGCTGGCCAGGGCCAGGCGGCGGCGCCCGCCGGCGGTCGCGATCTCGACTTCCGCGCCGAGCACCATCAACGCCGGCGCGAGGTCGCCGCTGTAGGCGGCAACGCACTTGTCGCCTTTTTTCTGGACATGGCAGGTATCGCCGTTCAGTTTGAGGCAATAGTTGTTCGCGGCCCGCCACCAACGGCTCTGGTTGTAGAATACGCAGCGGGTATCCAGGCACAGGTTGCCGCCCACGGTCGCCATCGCGCGGTGGCCGGGCCCGGCAATGCTGCCCGCCGCCGTGGCGAGCGCCGCGTGAGGCGCCCGCAACAGGGCGGATTCTGCAAGTTCCGAGAGGCGGACACCGGCACCGATGACCAGGCCTTCGGGCGTGTCCTCGAAGCGCTGCAGCGCGCTCGTTGCGGCCAGGCTGATAAGCCGGTCGGGGCTGCCGATGCCCCGCCGGAGGTTGGGCACCAGGTCCGTTCCACCGGCCAGGTAGCGTGCGCCGGGGTGCTCGGATTTCAAGGCGACCGCTTCTTCCACTGTCGCGGGCTCGAGAATGTCGAAAGCGGGCAGCACGCTCATTCGGCCACCTCCGTCTGCTTCTCGCGCTGCGGCCTTTTTTTCAGCCTGGCAAGCCGTTGCGCCTGCTTGACGGCATCGACGATGCGGTCGGGCGTGATCGGCGTATTGTCGATGTCCACCCCGATGGCTTCGGAAACAGCCTGCGCAAAGGCCGGCATGAAGCCGGCGATTCCGCCTTCACTGGCTTCCTTGGCGCCGAACGGGCCATTGGGGTCGATGCTCTCGACGATATGCGTGTGAATGGGGGGCGAATCCAGCATGGTCGGAATTCGATAATCGAGCATGTTGGCGTGCATGGGCAGACCGTCGCGGTAGTTCGTCGACTCCATCATCGCCTGGCCCATGCCCATCCAGACCGCGCCCTGAATCTGCCCCTCCACTGCCAGCGGGTTGATGGCGTAGCCGGTGTCGTGGGACACCCAGACATCCTCCACGGTGATTTCCCCGGTTGCCTCGTCCACTGACACTTCGACCACGGTTGCCGCGTAGGAAAATCCCATGGTCGAGCCGACCGCGGCGCCGCGGTGCTTGCCGCCCTGGAATTTCCGCGGAACGATGAACGCGCCTTTTTCCGTGATGGACCCCTGCCCGATCAGCGCCTCTTTGACCACTTCACCAAAGGCGACACCGGCAGCGGCCGAGTCGGCCAGGCGGTATTCCTCGCCATGGCATTCGACCTGCGCGACCTCGCAATCGAGTTTGCGGGCGGCGGCTGCCAGCAGGTGCTGCTTGAGCTTTTCGGCCGCCGCGAGCGTGGCGTTGCCGACCATGTAGGTCACGCGCGAGGAATACGAACCGTTATCCTTGGGGGTCAGCGCACTGTCGTTGGCCACGACCCGGACACGGGAATGATCGAGGCCGAGCACTTCGGTCGCCACCTGGGCGACGACCGTCGAGGAACCCTGGCCGATTTCCGTGGCGCCGGTAAAAACCGTGATGTTGCCGTCGAAATCGAGCCGCATGGTCACCGTCGCATCCGGCTGTCCGGTCCACTGCACGGGCTTGGCGGCCCCGCTGACAAAATGGGAGCACCCCAGGCCGAGGCCCCGGCCCTTGGGCAGCTTACCCCGGCGCTCGGCCCAGCGGCTCTGGGATTCGACCCAGTCGAGCGCCTCCGGCAGGCCGTACGAGGTCACCTGCAGGCCGTTGATGGTTTCCATCGGCACGCAAAGCAGGTTCGCCCGGCGCACCGCGAAGGCGTCGAGCCCGAGTTCCTGCGCCATCTGGTTGAGCAGCGCCTCGAAGGCGTAACGCATGTCCACCGTGCCATGGCCGCGCATCGCGCCGCAGGGCGGGGTGTTCGTGTAGACCCGGAAACCCTGGTAGCGCACCGCCGGGATGTCGTAGATCGCGTTCAGCAGCGCGCCCGAATACAAAATGGTGACGATGCCGTAGCCTCCATAGGCCCCGCCCAGTTGGGTCATCTCGGCGTCGACCGCCGTGATTTTACCCTCGCGCGTGAGCCCCATCCGGATCCGGGTCTCGGCTGCCGGGCGCCCGCGGTGGGTGAGAAAGGTCTCCTCGCGGCTCAAAATCATGCGCACCCGTCCGCCGGCCGCGCGGGCCAGCAGGCCACAAACCAGCTCGAAATTCAGCGTCTCGGTGCGCGCGCCGAAACCCCCGCCGATGAACGGCTTGATGATGCGGATGCGCGAG
This sequence comes from Lysobacterales bacterium, assembly GCA_032250585.1. GTDB lineage: Bacteria > Pseudomonadota > Gammaproteobacteria > Xanthomonadales > SZUA-36 > JAVVFH01. Next base: position 3,577 of record JAVVFH010000024.1, on the reverse strand, counting down.
CTGTCCATGCCCAGGCACTGGGCCAGCATCAGGTGAACGTAATAGGGCACCTGGCTGACGGACTGGAAGGTCAGGTGATCACGCAGCACGTCGTAATCCGCCACGGCCGCGTGCGGCTCGATGTGCACGTGAGTGACTTCGTCGCAATAAAAGGTTTTTTCGCGAACCAGGTCCGCGGCCTCGAAACCGGCCTCGACGTCACCGAATTCGTCGTCGACTTCGCGCTCCAGGTTGCCGGGCTTGTCGTCGTGCAGCCGTACGGCATCGGGGCTGCGCGCTTCGGCGGCCGTGACGTAGGACGGTAATTCGCGCAGTTCGAGGCGGATCAGTTCGAGGGCCTTTTCCGCCGTGGCCTCGTCGACCGCGGCGACGGCGGCCACCGGCTCGCCCATGTAGCGGACTTTGCCGCGCGCCAGCGGAAACTCGTTCTGGGCGATCGGAATGATGCCGTAGGGCGTGGCGCAATCTTCACCGCACAGGACGGCCACCACCCCGGGCAGCGCGCGGGCCGCCGACAGGTCGATGGACAGGATTTCCGCGTGCGGACGGGGGCTGCGCAGGATGCGCCCGACCAGTGCGCCGTCCGGCGGCAGATCAGCCGTGTAACGGGCTGCGCCGCGGACTTTCTCCTGGCCGTCGATCAGCGGCGTGCGCACGCCGACACCGCCGGATTTGCGCACCGTGCTCATCGGGCTTCCTCGTCGGCGCCGATCGCCGCGTTGACGGATTCGAGAATTTTCACGTAACCGGTGCAGCGGCAAATGTTGCCCGACAGCGCCTGGCGGATTTCCATTTCGTCCGGTTGCGGATTGCGTCGCAACAGGCCTTCGGCCGACATGATCATGCCGGGGGTGCAAAAACCGCACTGCGTGCCCAGGTTTTCATGAAAGGCGCGCTGCAGCCGGGACATTCTGCCCTGCGTAGCGAGTGATTCGATGGTTTCGATGTGGCAGCCGGCGACCGACTTGAGCAGCGTAATACAGGCCGGCATCGGACGGCCGTCGACCAGCACCGTGCAGGCGCCGCACTCACCGCCGTCACAGCCCTGCTTGGTGCCGGTCAGGCGCAGGGTGTCGCGCAGATAGTCGATCAGCAGCGTGGAATCCGGCAGCAAATGCTCGTGCGGCTTCCGGTTGACGGTAATATTGATGATCGAAGACATCAACACGTTTCCTGGTTAATCAAGTACTGCCCTGCATGCCCGCACACAGCAACACAGGCGGGGCGCCGGGGCGATTCGCTCATCGCGCACACAAGCCGACACGCGCTATACGGCCGACCTTTATTCGTAACGAAATGAACCATGATTCAATTTATTTCGGCTGTCAACCGCTGGAACCGCCGCGGTGGCACAGCCGCAAGGTACCGAACGTTGGAGACAGGGTATCACCGGAGCGCAAATAAAAGCTATAATGATCCGTCGAAATATATTTCTAACTTTTAATAACAATAACATAAACCTCAGTAAGATGGGCGGCGCGAAAGCTTTTCGAAGACGCCCGGGCCGGCCCGGCAGGGTCTCGGGAAAATGCGGCCCAGGTGACGGACATCAATTCGTGCCGCGCCGTTCACACTTCGGGATTTCGGATTCAGCCCGGCCTGAAAATGAACGGACATTCAATTTATCGCTGCGGAGACAGGATCGTGCCAAGCTATACAGAGCAGGTTATCGGGCTCGAGAGCCCGGTCAACGATGCGCGGAAATTCCGGCAGCGACGCGAGCAGATCGTTGCGGCCGCCGTCCAGCAGTTTGCGGAAAAAGGCTACCACCGCACGAAAGTGCAGGACATCGCCACGCGGGCGGGCGTCAGTGTCGGGCTGATTTACCAATACGTGCAGGACAAGGAAACCCTGCTGCTGCTGTCCATTCTCGATGTTCTCGACTCCTATGCGACCGAATTGCCGCTGGCGGTGCGCGGTATCGAAGATCCGCTGGAGCGCTGTTGCGCGGCGTTCAGGGCCTATTGCAAGGTCGTCGACGAGCGCCGCGAGGCCACCGTGCTGGCCTACGTTTCCACGCAGTCACTGCCGCCCGCGCAACGGCAGTTCATCAAGCACGCCGAGCGCGACACCAACCGGATGATTGGCGGCTACATCCAGGTGTGCGTCGACCAGGGGCTGTTCCGGCCGGTCAACTGTGAGCTCGCCACCTACCAGCTGGTCATGTACGCACATGCCTGGGCGCTCAAACACTGGCAATTCAAAAAGCATTTCGACCTCGAGACCTACGTAGTGCATGGCCTGGATCTGTTCCTGCATTCCCTTTTAACCGAAAAAGGCTGTGCTCAGATGTATTCAAGTACTACAATATAACATTCAGGAATGCAAACGAAGCGGCCCTGCTCCCACAAACGGACCGAGCATGCACGCAGCGCAAGACACGCAGACCAGACTGAGGATTCGCGACGCGGAGCCGGCCGACCTCGACGCGATCGTCGAAATCGACCGGCAGGTGAGCGGATCGGAAAAACACCTTTACTGGCAAGACACGCTCTCGCTTTATGGTGACGACGACGGTGGCCGGTTTTTCCTGGTGGCCGAAAATGACGGCCGCGTCGCGGGTTTCATCATGGGCGAAATCCGGGCCTGGGAGTTCGGCTCCCCCGCCTGCGGCTGGGTGTTTGCCATCGGCGTGGCGCGCAACAGCCTGCTCGAAGGCATCGGGTCGAAATTGCTCGATACGCTGTGCGCCCGTTTCCGGCAGGCAGGCGTCACCAAGGTGCGCACCATGATCGCCCGGCAGGATCACGAGGTGCTCTCCTTCTTTCGCAGCTGTGGCATGATGGCCGGCCCGTTTCAGCAACTTGAAATGGACGTGGGGACCGGCCCTGCGACCGACCAGCCCGACGGCGGAACGGTCCGATGAACCTGCAGCGGGCGACGCGGCTCGCGCTGTACGCCGTACTCGAACTCGCCGACCAGCCGGACCGGCAGCTTTCCCGGGCCGAGATCGCGGAGAAATTCGGCGTGTCCGGCAATCACCTGTCCAAGGTCATGCGTGAACTCGGCAAGGCGGGTCTGGTCGAGGCGGTACGCGGGGTGGGCGGCGGTTACTGGTTCTCCGGCAACGCCAGGCGCACGACGCTGATGGACATCATCGAAATCTTCGAGCCCTCACTGTTCGACGATGCCGGCCAGCGAGAGCCGGGCAAGGACACCGACATCGGCCGCACCGTGAACCTCGTGCTCGACGAGATCAACGAGATGATGCAGTCCACGCTCAATTCCATCAGCATCACGACGATGCTGCAGATCAAGGGCCGATCGCGGACCGAACCGTCCTGACCCGTTCCGGTCGATCGACCGGATTCAATCCTGAAGAATCGGCGGATCGTCGTCGTGGTCCCAATCCGGCTCGGCGGGTGGAAACCGTTCCATCCACTGCTCGACCCAGGAAACGTGTTCGCGCTCCTCCTCGGCCAGTTCGCCAGCCAGCGCCTTTACCTCGGGGTCGGAGGAGCGCCCGGCGATGCCGAGATAATAGTCACGCGCCCGCTGCTCGTTAAGCAGCGCGAGGGACAATGCCTGGTGGGGCGTCATCAGGTAATGCAGGTCCCCATAATCCGCCGTTTCCGGC
>JAVVFH010000249.1:0-5000 GCA_032250585.1 Lysobacterales bacterium | reverse complement strand
GCGCGAGCGTTACCGACCTCGACTACCGGGACTTGCGGGACGTCTACGGCCAACCGCAAGCGCGGCGGGCGCTCGAGGTGGCCGCGGCCGGTAGCCACAACCTGCTGTTTTCCGGGCCGCCGGGCACGGGAAAAACGATGCTGGCCTCCCGTCTGCCGGGCATCCTGCCGCCCATGAGTGAGGCCGAGGCGCTGGATGCGGCGGCCGTCGCCTCGATCAGCCAGGCGGGCCTGGACATCGCCCGCTGGAAAACCCGCAGCTTTCGCGCACCGCACCATACCGCCAGCGCCGTGGCGTTGGTGGGTGGGGGCTCTAAGCCGAAACCGGGCGAGATCTCGCTGGCCCATCACGGCGTGCTGTTTCTCGACGAACTGCCGGAATTCAGCCGCCATGTGCTCGAAGTGCTGCGCGAACCGATGGAATCGGGCCGCATCGTTATTTCGCGTGCGGCCCGCTTCGCGGAATTTCCCGCGCGCTTCCAGCTGATCGCGGCGATGAACCCCTGCCCCTGCGGCTACGCAGGGGATGCCGGCGGTCGCTGTCACTGCACCGCGGAGCAGGTGCAACGCTACCGGGCGCGGATTTCCGGCCCGCTGCTCGATCGCATCGACATGCATGTCCAGGTTTCACGCCCGGGCCGTTTGCTGTTCGGGTCCTCGCTGCCCCCTTCCGAATGCAGCGCCGAAGTCAGGGCGCGGGTCGTCGCGGCCCGCAACAGGCAACTCGAGCGCGCCGGCCTGCCGAACGCGCAGATGAACAGCGCCCTGGTGGCCCGGCACTGCGCACTGAAACCCGCGGATCACAGCTTCCTGGAAGAGACGGGCAAGCGTCTCGGGATGTCGCCGCGGGCCTGCCAGCGCACGCTTAAGGTCGCGCGGACGCTGGCCGACCTGGAAGGCCACGCAGACATCGGTCGCCAACAACTGGCGGAAGCCGCCGCCTATCGCTGTTGCGAGCGCGGCCCGGGGTGATATGCTTTGCGTTAACGTGCATCCCACATTCAAAACGCTCATCGTCGACGACGAAGCGCCGGCCAGGCGCAGCTTGAAGCAGCGCCTCGCAACAGCAAAAGACGTGGACATCATCGCCGAGGCCCGCAATGGCCACGAAGCCCTGCAAGCCATCAGGGAACAGCAACCCGACCTGGTATTTCTGGACCTGCAAATGCCCGGTCTCGACGGATTCGACGTCCTGGGCAGCCTTTCCGGCAAGGTTCCCGCGATCATCTTCATGACCGCCTTCGATCCACACGCAATCGAAGCCGTCGAGGCCAATGCCCTGCTCTACTTGCTCAAGCCGATTGACAACAAGAACCTGCAGGCGACACTGGACCATGTTCGCCGGCAACGAAACCGCAAGCATGGGCTGCAGCACCGGCAATCGCTGTTCAATCTGCTGACATACCTCGGCAAGCAGCCGCCGCGGAAATCGAAAGCCGGGAAGAAGCGGAGCGCCGCGCCGTCTCTGAAGACACCGGCGCCGAAACTCGTGATCCGCGACGGCGACCAGGTGAACTGGGTACCGCAGGAGGAAATCGACTGGATCGATGCCGCGGGCGATTACATGTGCGTGCACGCCAACGGCGCGACCTACATCATGCGCCAGACGATGAAGCGCCTCGAACAGGCGCTGGAACCGTCGATTTTGCAGCGCGTGCATCGCTCCACCATCGTCAACATCAACAAAATTCGCGGGACGGAACCCCACATCAACGGTGAGTATTTCCTGGCGCTCAACAGTGGTCAAAAGCTCAAGCTGTCACGCAACTACAAACACAAACTGAAATATTTCGGCCGCTGACCACGACGCCTGACCGGCGTCAGCTGTGATCGAGCCAGAACTCGATGCCCTGCGAGTTAAGGGTCACGTCGGCCTCAAAAGTCTCGCGCAATTCCGGTTCGGGCCAGGCGACACCGTGCTCCCGTGCGCGTTTCAGCAACCAATCCATCATCTCCGTCTCGATTGCCTCGGTCCGGTTTTCATCAAATTGGTGCGCTTTGCCAAGCGCGGCGAAGAACTCGACGCCGCTGATCATGTCCGCCGCCAGACGCGGCAGATCCCGGACCCGCCCGAAATGGGTCAGATACATGTTTTGAGGCTGTTTTTCCATCAGCCTCTCGATGGACGCGATCAGCGCGGGCGGGTCGAACTGCACAGGCGTGGTGGCCGGAAAGACAAAGGCGCCGGCCGCGGTGTCCAGTTCCCGATACGAAATCCCGAAGCTGTCGCCGGTGAACCAGCCGCGCGTCCGTTCGTCCCACACGCAAAAGTGATGCCGTGCATGACCGGGGGTGTCCATGAAACTCAGCGGCCGGCCGCCGACCGTCAGCGAACCCCCGTCGTCCATGATCAGCACCCGCTCTTCCGGAACCGGGATCAGCGCTCCGTGCATGGCTTCGTAGGCCCGGTCGCCGTAGACCGCCCGTGCGCTGCCCTCCAGCCGCGAAGGATCGATCATGTGTCTCGCCCCGCGCGGATGCACCACCAGTTTGGCGTCCGGCAACTGTTGCATCAGGGCCCCGGCGCCGCCGGCGTGATCGAGGTGCACGTGCGTCACGATAACGTGGCTGACTTCTTCCCGCCGCCTGCCCCGGCTCTCGATGACCTTGAGGATCCGTTCCGCGCTGGCGTTGTTACCCACCTCGATCAGTGCGATGGCTGTGTCCGTCTCCAGGAGATAGCAAGCGGCTATGCCTTCGCGTACCATGCCGCTGTCGATCGCGACGATGCCGCCCTCGTATTCCCGTGCCGTGATACAGGCCGACATATTTTTTTCTCCAGTCGTTTCAGTCCCGGGGACTTTGCATTCTCAGTCGACCGGGCGGCATAAATCAATGCCGCAAGCGGTCATGGCTCGACGACGGAGCCAAACGCGCCACGTGGGAGGGCTGGGCGATCGACGCCACCGAACCTTCATTCCCCTTCGTTGGTCCAACAGGGGCATGTCATAATCCAGAACCCCTCTTCACACGGATACTCAGCTTGCGAAGCGTTCGGACGTCGCTCTTACTCATTTGCCTGCAAGCGCTGGCCTGGCCAGCCGGCGCCCTGTTGGCTGATGAGTTCGCAGTGCAGGTACACGGCATAAAAGGACCGCTGAAGGCCAACGTCGAAGCCCGCACCGAGACCTTTCGCATCAGCGGCAACGTCCGTTTGTCGCGCCGGCGGCTGGAAGAGTTGCGCGCTGATACGGAATTGCGTGCCCGCATCGCCCTGCGACCCTACGGCTACTACCAGCCGATCGTTCGCAGCGAGCTGAGATCGACCGGCGACCGGCAGTGGATTCTGGATCTGCATATCGACAGGGGCCCCCCGGTTCTCATTTCGGAACTGAGGCTGGACATCGTCGGACCGGGCGCCACGGACCCGGAACTGCGCCAATGGCAGGCCGAATGGCCACTGCGCGAGAACAGTGTCCTCGACCAGACTGCGTGGGAAGAACAAAAGCGCCTCGCGATAGACCGCGCCGAGGCACACGGTTACCTGAACGCGAAATTCATCGAGCACGTCATTGAGCTGGACCTGGAGCGTAACCGCGCCCAGCTGGCGTTGGTGCTCGAGACGGGTGAGCAGGCGGTCATGGGCGAAGTACTCTACCAACAGGACATCGTGAAACCCGGGGTACTCGATCCCGTACCGCGTTTCAGCCCGGGACAACCCTACAACCGCTGGCTGCTCGAACAATTTCGCCTGGACCTTTGGAAAACCGGTTACTTTTCCAACATCGAAGTACAGGAGAAGCGCCGCCTGGACCAAAGCCCGCCGCGCGTCGACCTGGTCCTGAGCATGCAGCCGAGAAAACGCAACACCTACCAGGGCAGCCTCGGAATCGGCAGTGACACCGGTCTGCGTCTGCAGGCCGTTTACAGCCGCCACCTGCTGTCCTCGCGCGGTGACAGTTTCGATGTGGGTGTCGGCTGGCGACAGCAAGACAACGAATTTTCGCTGCGATCCACTTACCGCCTCCCGCGCCGCGCCAAGGCACGTGAATTCTGGTTGGCCGAAACGTTCTACCGCAACGAACAGCAAAACCTGGCCGTCAGCCCGATCGACGAACCCGACCGTCTGATCCGGGTCGCCGCCGGCAGCGTCACCGACTCCTCGATCAAGCCCGGCTGGCTGCGAACACACGACCTGCGGCGCGGACAGCAGCAGCTCATGGAACACTGGTACCTCCAGTACGTCAACGACAATTCCAGCCTGCGACCCATACAGGACGCCGAGGGTGAGCTCTTTCGGGCCGTTCTGACCGAAGACCCGGCAGCCAATTCCCGGCTCAGCACGGAAACCTGGTCGGTGGGAGTTTCCTGGGACTGGCCCGTCGTGCGCGGCAGCGGCTTCGAGACGGTCGGGCACCACGAACGGGCCTGGATCTTCACGTCGAACACCGCCTGGGGCTCGGACATCGATTTCACGCAGGTTTACGTGTCCGGCCGCTGGAACCGGATTTTCGCGGACCGATGGAAACTGCTCCTGAGAGGCGAAGCCGGCTATTCGGATGCCGATGTGTTCGAGACGCTGGTGGAATTGGAAGACGAGTCATTCAGCATTTCCCTGTCCGAATTGCCTCACCTTTATCGCTTCCGGGCGGGCGGAGCGCAGAGTGTCCGGGGCTACGGGTTCGAGCGGCTCAGCAGCAGCAACATCGGCTCCAACCATATCCTCACCGCGAGTATCGAACTCGAACGAAAAGTCCGTAAAAACTGGTCGGTCGCGGGCTTCTTCGACATCGGCAATGCCTTCAACGATTGGAACGAGCGCAACCTTCGCAAAGGCGTCGGGGCCGGGGTGCGTTGGTACTCGATCGCCGGCGCCATCCGGGTCGACTTCGCCCAGGCGCTCGATGAACCCGGTAAACCCTGGAGTGTGCATTTCACCATCGGATCGCCGCTGCTGTGAGGCGACTCAACATCACCATCCTGCTGCTCCTTACTGCAACCCTGATGGCCGCGATCGCCGGCTGGGTCTGGCTTGCCCACAGCGAAGCGGGCGTGCGCTGG
>JAVVFH010000248.1:0-5002 GCA_032250585.1 Lysobacterales bacterium | reverse complement strand
GGGCCGGCTCGTGGACCAGCCGGTCGACATTGCCGAGCGGATGCGTCGCCGGGTCACGATCACGAGCCATGCGAGCCTCCGTCATCGGCCGGATGCTTGCGAACGAATCGGTACAGTTCCCGGCAGCCGATTGCCAGGATGAGCAGCGTTGCGAACGTCCAGCCGGTGCCGGCCGGCAGGTCAGCGACTGCGGCCAGGAACGGGGCCAGCACGATCAGCAGGCCATAAATCATGAAGCGCGGCAGGCCGAACAGCCAGCCGCCAATGGCTGTGCCGATGCCGAAAATGATGGCCATCTGAATTTGGGGTTTCTCCGCCAGCCATGCGACTGGTGCTGCCGTGGAAATCGGTGACTCCACATCGCCCAGCCTGGCGACGATAAACGCCAGACCGAAGAGCGCCAAAGCGGCGGTCTTGCGCGCGGTACTGATCTGCTCCAGACGCGTCGGGCCCAGCCGGACATGCCCGACGCGCGGCTCGACGACCTCCCGATTGAAAAGTTTCAGCAGCGGCTGCTTGGCGATCACCAGCGGAAAAAGGGCCAGTACGAACCACGGCGAAACGGTGAAGACCATCGTGAATGCCGCCACCACCGCGGCGAGCAGCAGGTCGAAGAAGCCGTGATCCACGGCCGTGAGGTATGAGCGCTTTTCCAGCGCATCCAGATTTTCGGTTTGCATTTGCATTGTCCTTTTGAGCCGCCAGCGGCCCCGGTTGTGGAAACGAAATTTAGATTGCCACAAACCAGTTTGCAATGCAAACCATTATTTGAACCAGGAGGGCTTACGCTTACCCAGCCGTCGATGGCGCGGCTTTTGACGCGGGATATCTATGCGGGCCATTGGGCGCTTGTAGATGCCGTTCAGGCACTTTTTTAATCGCGGCTAAAGCCGCTCCCACTCGTTCTGCAGCGCCTCAAAAGTTTGCAGGCGCTTCTGTGGGAGCGGCGACAGCCGCGATGGGCGAGGCTTCAGGAAAAACCGTTGCACAGCCCCATGGAATCGGCCCCATGGAGCCTCACCTCAATCCTGGTCGAGGAAGCTCCGCAGCTGCTCCGAACGGCTCGGGCAGCGCAGCTTGCGCAGCGCTTTGGCGGCACGGAAAACCACTCCCCTTAATCCGTAAAAAAAAAGCTGCCCTCGCCGGGTGAACGATTCCCGGAGAGCTGAGAAAGACGCGCAGCGCCCCTGGTCGCCCGATTCATTCCGACTCAGCCGGCGCTTCTTTGTTCGCCTCAGGGATTTTCCGCGAGCGCCGCATCCAGCATTTCGACCAATTCGTCGCGGCTGTAGCTGAAGGCATGACGCTGGTTCAGCTGCGCCAGTTCTTCGATGGCTTTGCGGATGGTCCAGGCGGCCTGCTCCTGGTTGGGGACGACCAGGTAGCGACGCTTCGGATTGTCCTCGAACATGGCCAGCATGGCCGCTTTGGCGACTTCCCGGGGATCGCCGTCGGGCTCGTCGGAAGCTGCCCAGCCCTCGATGCGGTTGTAGATTTCCTTGTATGGCGAATCTTCACTGGCATAGCCCTGCTGCCGCATTCGCTCCAGAAAGTTGTCGCCGATAGCCGACTCGTAGTTGCCCGGTTCGATCACGCTGACCTGCACGCCGTGCGGTTCCATTTCGAGTGCCAGCGAGTCGGTGAACGCTTCGATGGCGTGTTTACTCATGCTGTAGGGGCCGTAAAGCCTGCCTGAGCCAATGCCGGAGATGGAGCCGGTGGTGCTGATGCGTCCTTTCGATTCGATGATCAGCGGTGCGAAGGCCCTGGTGACGCGGTAGGGTCCGAACAGGTTCACGTCCATCAAAAAAGTCATCTCTTCCTCTGGCGTGTGCACCAGTGGAAAAAGGGCGGCGACGCCGGCGTTGTTGATCAGGCCATACAGCCCCCGACCCGCTTCGGTGATGGTCTTCACGGCTGCGTCAATTTGTGCCTGGTCCGTCACGTCCAGCCGGACGGCCTGGATGTTCTGGATGGCGTTCAACTCGGCCATGTCCTTGTCCTTGCGCGCGCCGGCGTAAACGAAATGCCCTTCGGCGGCCATCATTTCGGCCATGGCGCGCCCCAGGCCCGTTGTGGCGCCGGTAATCAGGACCGCTTTCTGTGCAGGCGCCGGCTCGGCCAGAGTCGCGGGACACCATGAAAGTGCGAGCAGCACCGCGCTGAGGACTACCGCTGGAAAAGGCATGAATTTCTCCCTGTTTTCGTTGAGTTTCGCCTGCAGAATATACCGGAGGGTGTGCCCGGCTCCAGATATTCTATAATCAGCAGCCATGCGCAATGGGGCACCCCAGCCGCTGCCCACCCCCCAGAAGGAGCTTGTACCTTGCGACATTCCTTAGCCAGACGCCTGACCCACATCCTGTTCGCCGTTTTAGCGCTCTCGCTGAGCGGTACGCTTGCCGCCCAGTTCACTACGGCGTATCCGCCGGCGCTCAGTGGCGGCAACTACATGCACAATTTTTACTTTCCGCCTGCGCCATCGTCCACCCCCTGGGCACCGGCCTGGTCACCGGACGGCAAGTGGCTGGCGTTCGCGATGCAGGGCAGCATCTGGAAAGTCGCGCCGGGCGGTGGCGCTGCGTTTGAGTTGACCCACGGCAAGACCTATCACTCCTCGCCCGACTGGTCACCGGATGGCCGCTGGATCGTCTACACCGCGGATCATGACCGTGAGCATATCCAACTGGAAGTGCTCGACACCCGGAGCGGCGAAACGCGCGCGCTGACCGATGATGCGGCGATCTATACCGATCCGGTGTTTTCTCCCGACGGCCGCCGCATTGCCTACGTCTCGACGCTACCCAATGGGTATTTCAACGTTTACATCCGTGCATTTGACAACGGCCGGTGGTCCGGCGAGCCGGTGGCGGTTTCGCGCGACAATGACTTCGGCTCGGACCGGCTCTATTTCGGTCCCTGGGACATGCATATCACCCCTGCCTGGCTGCCGGATGGCAGCGAATTGCTGCTGCTTTCGAACCGTGGCGTACCGCTGGGCTCGGGCAATGTGTTGCGCGTCCCGGCCAGCGAAGACGGCATACTGAGTGCACGCACCGTGCTGGCCGAACAGACGCTTTACCGCACGCGTCCCGATGTATCCATTGATGGCAAGCGCTTTGTGTATACCTCCACCAGCGGAGCCGCCGATCAGTACAACAACCTGTACCTGCAACCCACCGTGGGCGGCGAGCCCTACAAGATAACCTTCTTTGCACACGATGCGTTTCATCCCCGCTGGTCACCCGACGGCGAGCAGATCGCCTTTGTGTCCAATGCGCCCGGCGTGTCGCAGTTGATGCTGCTGGAAACCTATGGCGGCAAGCTCACTCCGGTCAACATCGGTGAGCGCGTCTATCGGCGACCGGTCGGCAAACTGCGAGTAATGGTAGTTGATGCGGAATCGGAGAACCCCATGCCCAACCGGGTGCACCTGACTGCCGCGGACGGAAAATTTTATGCACCGGATACGACCTATGCGCGCCAGGGAAACCAGGGCGATGCCGTTTTCCACAACAGCGGCCGTTTCGAAGTCACGCTGCCGGCGGGCCGCGCGGAGTTGATGGTGGTGCGGGGTTTTGAGTATCAACCCCGGCGATTCGAAGTCGATATCACGGCAGACCAGACCGCTGAACTCACTGTGAAGCTGGGCCGGATTGCCGACATGGCCGCCGAAGGCTGGTACAGCGCCTCGACCCATGTGCATGCCAACTACGGCGGCAACCTGCACAACACGCTGGAAAATCTGAAGATGATGTCGCGCGCCGAAGACCAGGACCTGGTTCTGGAGCAGGTGGCCAACAAGGACAACCGCATCCTCGATCATCATTACTTCGTGCCCGGCGGCGGTGCTCACCCGGCTTCGGATCCGGACCAGATCGTGGTGGTCGGCCAGGAGTACCGGCCGCCATTCTATGGCCATGTGTTCATGTTCGGCTTGGAAGAACACCTGATATCGCCGTTTGTGACCGGCTACGAAGGCACCGCGATCGAGAGCCTGTACCCGAGCAACACCGACATGTTCGTCAAGGCCAGGGCCCAGGGCGCGGTAACCGGATACGTTCACCCCTTCCTGGGCGATAAGGACCCCATCGACGAAGACCTGGGCTACGGCCGCGGATTCATCGTCGATGCAGCGCTGGGCACAAGCGACGCGCTGGAGTGGTCGGATGCCCAGCGTGCGGGCTTTTATCCCCTCTACGCGGTCTGGAACAACGGCCTGAAAGTCACCGCCACCGGTGGCGAAGACTCCATCAGTTCATTGCACCGCAGCAAGCTGGTGGGCTCCATGCGAACCTATGTTTATACCGGCGATCGCGGGCTGTCGATGGAGGCCTGGTTCGACGGGCTGAAACAGGGGCATGCGTTTGCGACCTCGGGCCCGCTGCTCCAGTTCAGCATCAATGGCGCGATTCCGGGTGAAACCGTCGAACTGCCCGCAGGCGGGGGAAGCGTGACGGTCTCCGGCACGCTGCGCTCCATCACCGCGGTGGGCCGGGTGCTGCTCTACTGCAATGGCGAGCTGGTGAAAACGTTCCCCTTGTCCGGGTCTGCCACCCACCTCGAGCTGACGCATCCACTGGATGTACAACACAGTGGCTGGTGCCACCTGCGCGCTGAAGGCAGCCCGGCCAACCGCTTTCCGCTGGACATGGAATATGCCCAGGCGCTGACCAACCCGGTGTGGTTGCAGGTCGGCGATGAAGCAATCCGGGACGATGCATCGGCTGACTACGCACTGGCCTGGATCGACCGGCTGGAGGAGATGGCCAGAGCCTGGCCGGGCTGGCGTTCCGAAGCCGAGCAGCAGCACGTGTTCGAACAGTTTGAGCAAGCGCGCCAGGTGTATCGCGACAAGAAGCAGTGACACCCCGGCCGGATCGCCAGAAGGGCCGGGATCGGGTCGGACCAAGCAGAGCGGTTCAGCTGATTGCGGCTTTTGCAGAGTTTCCAGGCCAGGCCGGCCTCACCCGACTCCAGGTACACTTGATTGCGCCCCAGG
>JAVVFH010000247.1:0-5071 GCA_032250585.1 Lysobacterales bacterium | reverse complement strand
CCGTCACGGCAGACACCGATCTTCGCCTGTGCCGGTTCTTCGGCCTGTCGAACGGCTACTGGCTACGCGCGCAAGCCGAACACGACACGGAGATGGCGCAGGCCAGGCTTTCCCGGGACCTCGACAAGATTCGACCCTGGCAGCATCAAGTCAACGGCTGATGACCGGCATTTGTCGCCGGTGTACGCCTCATGAATGCCGATGGAGCACGAACATGCCCGAATGGCCCGAGATCGAGAAATTCCAGTCTGAATTCCGCGCTTTCGTGGCCGAACGGGATTGGGACCAGTTCCACACGCCGAAGAACCTCGCGATGGCGCTGGCAGGCGAAGTCGGCGAGCTGCTGGAGCACTTCCAGTGGCTGACGCCGGAGCAGAGCGCAGATCTGACGGAAAAGGATCGCGATCGTGTCGCCGACGAAATTGCCGACGTGCAAATCTATCTGGCGGCGCTGGCCGACCGGCTTGGCGTCGAAATCGGGCCGGCCGTCGCCCGGAAAATGGAGCTGAATCGGGAAAAATACCCGGCGGAACGGGTCCGCGGCAGCGCTCGAAAATATAGCGATTACGAATAACCGGACCACCCGAATGGCGGTACGCCCGCCTTACCCTGCCCAGAGACCAGGCAGGAATAATCACTTGGGGAAGCAGAGGACGGCAGGATCACGAAGAGCAAGATCTGCGTCAGCGTTACGGATTCCCGCAGGTTCCGGTACCTGGTCGCTGCCGACTGGCATGATGATGTGCTTGCGAAGCGTGCCATCGCCGTGGAAGAGGGGCAGCAATCCCGCGACCGGATCGAAGTGAGCCAAATTGTTGTTCGTAGCACGGCGCAGGCGCAGCCCAGCGATTCACCAGCACAAATCCGGTCGTTCTTTCCGAAAATACCGACTTTCCGGCCGTTTTTCGGAAATTGCGGCAAAATTTCGGAAGATCCATCATCGCTGCGAAGCATTGGTCGGGCGCCGCTCGATACTGCATTCTGAGCAAATACCTTGCGCGTTTCGGATATTTCGATTAAATTGCAGGTCAAAGAAAAAGCAACGATCCGGGAGATGCCAAAGTGAAAAGCGTACAACCCTTCAACGATCTACCCAATGCGGAAACTGCCAGCCTGGCGCGCGAGAGCGCGACGGCGCTCAGCCGGCTCCTGCGCGAACATCCGGAAATCGATCGGGCGCAGGTTCGCCTGGATTATGAAGACCTGATTCTGCCGCGTGCAGCACTTGATCTTTTGCGCAAGCTTCTGGCCGAAATGGCCCAGGGTAATGCCGTCACCATCGTGCCGGTCCATGCCGAACTGACCACCCAGGAAGCGGCCGACATGCTCAATGTCTCCCGGCCTTACCTTGTCAAGCTGCTGACCGAAGCGCAAATCCCCTACACCATGGTTGGTTCCCATCGGCGCGTTCGCTTGCGCGACCTTTTGGCTTACAAGCAGCAACAGGATGAGCGAAGCGGCGAGGCGCTGGAGAAATTAGCTGAGCAGGCCCAGGAGTTGGATATGGGCTACTA
The DNA here is from genome assembly GCA_032250585.1 of Lysobacterales bacterium. Lineage (GTDB taxonomy): Bacteria > Pseudomonadota > Gammaproteobacteria > Xanthomonadales > SZUA-36 > JAVVFH01. The sequence continues at coordinate 3,557 of JAVVFH010000247.1, read as the reverse complement.
GGCGTGCGATTTGTCGTCGTTTATGACGCCTGTGTTCTCTATCCGGCGCCCCTGCGGGATTTATTGATACGCCTGGCAACAACCCGGCTGTTCGCGGCGCGCTGGAGCAATCAGATCCATGAGGAATGGATACGAAACGTCCAGGCGAAACGTCCGGACCTGCACAGAGCCCAGCTCGAACGGACCCGAGACTTCATGAATGACGCGGTACCAGACTGCCTGGTCAGCGGCCACGAGCGGTTGGTACCAGCACTCGACTTACCGGACCCGGATGATCGCCACGTACTGGCCGCAGCGATCATGGCCCACGCCCAGATGATTGTGACCTTCAATCTGAGAGATTTTCCACCCGAAAAGCTCGAGCCGTTCGGCATCGAGGCCATTCACCCGGACCGTTTTATCGAGTGTCAGATGGACCTGCGCGAGGCCGCGGTCATCCAGGCCGCAAGGGACCAACGCCAGTCGCTCAAAAAGCCGGCACGCACGGTAGATGAATTTCTCGACACGCTCGCGGCCCAAGGGCTACCGGTCAGTGCCGACCGTCTGCGGGAGTTCCAGGAACTGATTTGATTGCACCCGGTCCCTGCCCGCCTTCACTGCTGAGAGAAAAGCTGATTGGATCACCGGCTGGCCGCCGAAATCGCGCCGGCCGTTGCTCGTAAAATGGAGTTGAACGCCTAGAAATACCCGCTCGAATAGGTGCGCGGCAGCGCTCGAAAATACAGCGATTACGAGTGGTAGCTTCGCGCAGGGTTGTTAGGCGGTCCCTTCGACAGGCATAATCCCCTGGGGCACGCACAGGGGCGGATCGATCATGAGCAGCAAATTCTATGTAGGCGTGACGGATTCCCGCTGGTTTCGGTACCTGGCGGCACGGACCCCGGATGAGGTCAATTTCTGGATGCCCAGCCCCAAGGTCGGTTTCCGCGCGCTACCCGAAGGCGGGCTGTTTCTGTTCAAACTGCACCATCCGGAGAATTTTGTCGTTGGCGGCGGATTCTTTGTCCGCTACACGCGACTGCCGCTGATGCTGGCCTGGGATGCCTTCGGAGCCAAAAACGGTGTCGATTCGCAGCACGCTTTCCTGACCTCGCTACGGCGCTTCCGGCGCGATGCGCACCCGTCGCAGGATGTCGGCTGCGTGATCCTGGCCGCACCATTCTTCTTCCCTCGCGAGCAATGGATCCAGGCACCCGAATCGTTTGCAAAGAACATCGTCCGCGGCAAGGTCTACGATCCGCAAACCGAGGATGGATGCGCCCTGCTGGCGGCGGTTCGCGAGCGGATGAACGCAATAGGCGAAACAGACGAGCTGCTCGACACCGAAACCGAACCCGAACGTCCGCTGCGCCTGATCCTCGGCCGTCTGGGCCAGGGCGCGTTCCGCACCCTGGTCACCGACGCCTACACTCGCCGCTGCGCGATCTCCGGAGAACGTACTTTGCCGGCGCTTGAGGCTGCCCACATCAAGCCTTACGCCGAATCCGGGCCCAATCGAACCGAAAACGGTCTGCTGCTGCGCTCCGACCTGCACCGCCTGTTCGACGCCGGCTACGTCACCGTCACGCCAGAGCGCCGAATCGAGGTCAGCCGGCGAATTAAGGAAGAATTCGAGAACGGGCGGGATTATTACCGCTTCCACGGCGAGAAGCTCGTGGTTGAGCCCGGCAACCCAGCCGAGAAGCCGGATTCGGGCTATCTTGGCTGGCACAACGAAAGAATCTTCCGAGCATGAATGAAGCCGATGTCGAAATGATGCACCGCTCGGAGACAGGCCGCTCAATAAGCTGCCGGTCGCCGTCACCCGCGGCTGGGCTAGTCAATTGGGACTCTTGGACCCCGAATTTTGCCCAGCGAATTTTCTTGCATCGGCGGACAATTTGCCGTACGATTATTGCTAATAGACCCGCCAAGCCTCTGCGAACCTCGGTTCATATGCTTAAATCGCGCGGGTTTTTTATTGCCTGCGAGAAGCCCGTGAAGCGCAGCTGATGAGATTCAGCAAGCCTGCACTCACTCCCCGGCAACAGCTTGACCGTCTGATCGACCACGACCTTCAGGTCCGCGACGTCAATCGCGCACTCCGGCTGCTCGAAGTGACCAGTTACTTTCGGCTGATTCCGTACATGCGCCCCTTCCAGCGCCCCACGGCGGCGGGTCGTCGTTTTCAAGCGGAAACCGGTCTGGAACGCATCTACTCCCTGTACCAATTCGATAGCCGGCTCCGACAGCTCACGATGGTAGCCGTGGAGAGGGTCGAAGTTGCCGTGCGAGCCGCCATCTCCAACCACATGGCCGCGACCCATGGTACGCATTGGTACCGGGAGCGTCGGAGATTCGTCGACGGCTATAAACATGACGACCTGGTCAGGGGTCTCCAATCGCAGATGGAAAAGGAACACCGTAAGTTCTCGCGCGAACGCGAAAACATCGAACGCAGCCAAGCAAGCCGCGAAACGAAGGGCCTCCGAATCGAACACCGCATGCGAGACAACTATTTTCGGTTCTACGCTGAAACTTATACCGATCCCCAGCTGCCACCAGCTTGGGCCATGGCCGAAGAGCTCAGCCTGGGTGGCATTTCTCACCTCTACAGCGGTCTGGCGCGGGACTGGGACCGCAAGCAGATCGCCCGGTATTTCCAGATCCCACAGCGTGTTCTCGCCAGCTGGCTGCATACACTCACATTTACTCGCAACATCTGCGCTCACCACGCGCGACTGTGGAACCGGGAGCTTTCCGTTCCACCTCGCTGGGACCGACGGCTGCCGGAGCCAGACGGCGGCACCGACCCGCATCCGCCTCGCCGCTTCTTTACCGTCGCGGCAATATTGACCTACCTTTGCTGGCACGTCTCGCCCGACAGCCACTGGCCACAAAGCTTGGTGGCACTGATGAATGACTTCCCGGATGTACCTCGCGGACCGATGGGCTTTCCGGAAGACTGGCCGGAACGACTGCGTGAATATCAACACAATAATCCATGAGCGAACACTGCACGAATTTCAGAAACACAATCATCGGAATCTATCCGAAACCAAACAGAAATTGAGAAGACGTATCAAAGAATGACCAAGGAAACCAAAAACGACTCCGACTTGGCCTATGCCGACCAGCTCTGGAAGGCCGCCGACACGCTGCGCGGCCAGATTGACGCTGCCGAATACAAGCACGTGGTGCTCGGCCTGCTCTTTCTGAAGTACATCTCGGACTCTTTCGAAGCCCGCAAGGATGAACTCAAGACCGAGCTGGAAGCTGACGGCATTGCCGGGCCGCAGCTCGAGGGCCTGCTGGAGAACCGTGACGAGTACACCGCCGAGCGGGTCTTCTGGGTGCCGCCCGAGGCGCGCTGGCAGAATCTCCAGGATAAGGCCGCGCGACTCGACATCGCCACGCTGATCGATGACGCCATCCTCGCCGTCGAGCGCGATAACCCGAGCCTCAAGGGCAAGCTGCCGCGCGACTACGCCCGCCGCAGCATCGCGCCGGAGAAAATGAAGGGTCTGATCGACCTGATTGCCGACATCGGCTTCAAAGGCGACCGCGCCCGTGCCCGC
>JAVVFH010000246.1:0-5100 GCA_032250585.1 Lysobacterales bacterium | reverse complement strand
ATTTCGGCGAGGGGCGCACGCGCTCGGAAGACGCTCTGGAGTGCCTGTCGCCTGGGGGAAAAACACGCGCCGATCTCGAGTACACGGCCGGATCCCTGGCCTGGATGCAGGGAGACTACACGGTGGCTCGCGAACGCTTGGGAGCATGCGCCGCCCGATGCCGCGGCGGAGCTTACGACGCCCTGTATCCGCTGGCGCTTCGCGAGCTGGCTGGTCTCCATTTCACCCTCGGTGAACCGGAGGTCGCGACGGATTTTTACGACAAGAGCATCGCCCGCCTGCGCGAGTCCGGAAGCGCGTGGGATCTGGCGCTGGCACTGGTGGTGCAGGCCGACGTCCGCGATGCGCTCGGCGATTCCACGTCAGGCCGCGGTTTGCGCGAGGAGGCCCAACGCCTGTTTCGCGACGCAGGGGATCCCTGGGGACTGGCGCTGGCGCAGTTCGGGCTGGCGCTGGGCGCGGCAAGGCAAAAGGACTGGAAACGGGCGCGGATGCATGCACGCGAAGCGCTGCAACTGCAGCGCACGGAAGGCGATGCCTGGAGTAATGGGCAAACCCTGGCCTTGCTCGGCGAGATCGAGATTGGCGCCGGCCACGCGCGCCAGGCCGCCGGCCTGCTCATCGAGAGTATGCGTGCCTTCGGGGAGGTGCGCGACCGGACCTCGCTGGTGCACGTGATGCTGACGCTGGCTGAAGTGGAGCGGCGCCGCGGTCGTATCCGGCGGGCGGTGCGGCTGGCGGCGGCGGGCCATGCCCAGTCCGAGCAGCTCGCAGGGTCTTACCTGTATGCCCTTGCCACGGCCGAGGATCGTGTACAAACCGTGGAAGCGCTTCGACGCAAAGCGGGCCAGGCAGCTTTTGACGAGGAATGGGTGGCCGGAACATCGTTGCCGTTCGATGCAGCCGTGGCATTCGCCGTCGAGGTCACGGAGCCGGAGTCCCGGGAGATTCCGGAAGCAGCGGGCGGAAGCGAGGCGGCTCTTCGCGTTTTCGCTCTCGGCCCGCCGGCCGTCTTTCGAAGCGGACGACGCCTGGAGGCTGCGGACTGGACCTACGCCCTGCCGAAGGAGCTGCTGTTCTATCTGCTTGTTCACGGACCGCGTACCAAGGAGCAGATCGGCCTCGTTTTCTGGCCGGAGGCCTCCACGGACGAGCTCCGCGGACGCTTCCGCACGACTCTTTACCAATTGCGCCGAGCCCTGGGCGGCAACGAATGGGTGCTGTTCCGCAACGGGCGATACGAGTTCAATAGGCAGCTCGAAACCTGGTTCGACGTGGAAGCGTTCGAGTCCGGGCTCGAACTGGCCGGGGCATTGGCGGATAACGATGCACCACGTGCCGCCGAATCGCTGGAACGCGCCGTCGATCTCTACCGCGGCGACTTTCTCGAGGGCGAGCGTATGGCCGACTGGGTACTGGATCAGCGGGAACGGTTGCAACAGCGCTTTTTCGATGCTCTGATCATGCTCGGCGGTCTCAGGACTGCCGAGGGGGCGTTCGATGCCGCGGCCACTTTCTACCGCCGAGCGGTAGCCCAGGACAACCTGGACGAGCGGGCCCACCTGGAACTGGCACGATGCCTGGCGCTGGCAGGCGACCGCGCCGCGGCGGTCCGGCAACTCGACGAACTTTCGCAGCTCCTGCACGAGGAGCTCGATGCCGAACCGTCCGAAGCCGCCCGAAACCTGCGCGCCCGCCTGAAGCAGGGCCTGGAGCCCTGACCAGCCCAATCGGGCTGCGCTTGAGTGTTAAGGAATGTTCCTTTAAGGAAAAGTTGACGGCTCGCCGACCCATTCCGCCGCGGCCTGTTCGATCTCGGAGAGCATCCGGTCAAGTTCGTTGCGCTTGAAGAGTCTTCCGTTGGCAAAGGCCGCGTGAATCATTTGGGTATTCGAAATGTCGGCGAGTGGATTTGCGTCCAGCAGGACAAGGTCCGCGAGCATGCCCTCGGCGATCAGGCCGACATCGCTTGCACCCAGAACCTCTGCCGGCGCGCGTGTCGCCGCTTCAAGCGCATCCAGTTCAGAGAACCCGGCCGCGACCATGATCTCGAGCTCGCGATGCAGGGAGAAGCCGGGAATCAGAAACGGCTTGATCGTATCGGTCCCGGCCAGGACTTTGACGCCGGCCGATTTCATGGCGCGCAGCGCGTCCCGGCTGCGTTCCAGGTTTGCTGAAAGGGTATCGGTCGGCAACTGGCCGAGCTGCCGAGACCAGATCTCGCCATAAGCGCGAGGCGTATAGCGAAGCCAGTCATTTCGCACAGCGGCTGGGTCGCCTTCGGCTGTTTCGGCGAGCGCTTCGAAGAAAACCACAGTCGGTGTCACGGCGACATCGTGTTCTCTGAGCATGCGGTACACCCCTTCGGCCTGGTGCCGGTCAAAGGTAGCAAGCAGTTCGGGCAATTCGCTCAAATACGAGGTGCCGCTCAGGAGCCTTTCGCGCGAGGCGGCTTCCGATGTTGCGCTGGCGAGCATCAAGCCGCCCAACGATGCGTGTTCGACAACGCTTAAACCGGCTTCTGCGATTGCCCTGGCGGAAAGTTCGCGCGGGATATGACCGGCGACCGTTAGATCATTCCTTTTGGCTTCATCGATCACGGCATGGAACGATTCCGGCGGCAGCCGGTTCAGGATCTTGACGAAATCGGCGCCTTCGTTCTTCAGTCGCCGAACGGCGGCCCTCGCTTCCGTCGCGTCCGTGACCTTGATGGGCCAGGGATGTTGGGAAGCAGGTCCGACAACAGGTTGTCCCGTGGCCCAGATGCGCGGCCCAACCGCCTTTCCGCGTTCGATTTCCTCACGCCATTGATTGATTACTCTCAGATGGTCCCAGGGAGCCGCAGGATCGCGAATGGCGGTAATCCCGTTTGCTATGAATAACCGCCGGTGATCAATGCCCGCGTACCAGGTGTGCGCATGGGCGTCGAACAGTCCGGGGATAAGAAATTTTCCGCGCGCATCAACTCGTTGTGCATCGTCGCTCAACGAAATGGTGCGCGAGGAGGCGACCCGGACAATTCGATTTCCCCTTACGACAACGGTCTGATCGAGGCGCGGTGAAGCGTTGGACGCATCGATCACCGAAACATGTTCAATAGCGATCTCGGGCGTATGCTCGGACGCCGGCGCCGTCGACCCAGACAACGGGTTCGATGTGCAGGCAGTCGCGAGGATGAAGAATGCGGCCCAGGAAACTCGAACAAAAGGATTCATGGCTCAATACTTACGGTTGGACCAGTAAAGTTACCGGCCCGGCCTGCGAAATGCAAACCGACCTTCGCCCGCTGACACCCCGAAATGACGATCGGGGCTGTCCGCACCGGCTTTCCCTGACCCCTCCTTGACCAATTCCCCGACACCCGTCCCGTAGCCTGCACCCGAAATCTGGTGCCGCAGCCATCGAATGCGGCAATGACTCGAAGGAACGGGATGAACTGGAAACTGATCACGGCGCTTCTCATCGGGCTGATTTCGTCAGCCTGTATCGAAGGGCCCAGCCGGACCCATCCGGCCGAAAGCTACGTTCTGCCGCCGAAAGTCCCGCCGTCTCCCGCCGACCACGTGTTCGGCCGGGAACAAATGGTGCACTTCTACGACGTGCCCGGCGAGTACGGCTACATCGTCGAGGGAAAGGATTACGGTTTCGCCGGCCTTTCCATCATCACCACCGACACCCACCCCGGCGGTGGACCGCCCCTGCACACGCATGACACCGAGGAGGCGCATGTGCTGCTCGAGGGTACCTACACCGCTCTGATCGGCGAGCGGCGCGTGGACGTCACCGGTCCGGCGGTGGTTCGCATCCCGGCCGGAGTCCCCCACACCTTCGTCAACACCAGCGACCGGGTCATACACGTAGTGGGCATCCTGCCCGGCGAATCCATCACCTACACGGAGTTGGGCCCCAACCCACTACCGGAAAACGGGAAACCGAAATGAACGACACCAATTCCGACACAAACCTTTTTCCATGGCCAATCGCCCGGTACACGCAAGACCGGGCACAACAGGAGGAAAGTGAAATGAAAAGACTCAACGAGCAATTTCGAAAATCCATCGGCGTAGTCAGTCTGATTACTGCAATGATGCTTGGTGCACCGGCGGTCAACGCGGAAGGCATACCGAAGGAACGCCTGGAAGCGATACTGAACATCGGTCAACTGTTCGTCCGCGACCTGGTGACGGAGAGCTGCGGCAGCCTCACTGCCGACATGGACCCGGGCACGCCGCTTTACCTGGTGCCCATATCGTTGGCCGAGCAGGGCATCTGCGACGACATCGCGCCGGTTCTCGCGCCCGACGGCGAACACCTGACGCTGGGCGAATGGCTGCCGGCAACCGGCCGCATCAGCATCAAGTGCCAGGAGCCCGGCACGCGTTATCACCTGCAGTTCAAGAATCTCGTCCCGCACGGCGTCTATACCGTCTGGCATTTCACCGCGACCGGCGGCGGCGCGCTGGCATCCCATCCGCCGGATGACATCCGCAACGTATTCATCGCCGACGGGGAAGGGAACGCCAATCACGTCGCCCTGGGCACCGCCGGTGAGATGACGTTGTTCGGCGAGATCGGAGACTGCAGCCTGCCGATCAACCTGGAGACGGATGCGTTCTTCGTCGTCTATCACACCGACAACATGAGTTGGGGCCCGGTCCCCGGGCCGGAAGACACGGCCGTCGCCCATATGATCATCGTCGGGTTCTGAGAAAATTTTTCGGGCAGCCCTGATGGAAGGGAGCGCCTGGCGCTCCCTTCTTCCTTCCCGGATCGAGCGGTCCATCTTTCTGTCCGTCCCTCCCGTTCGCTTTTCCGCTTGCGAGGCATTGATACAGATGCAACGCTGGAGGTAAGTCATGAATCTTCTGCAACAAGCGCGTTATGCGTAAGGGAACCCACGAGACAAGACAGCCCGTCACGGGGAGCGCCATGACGAGAATGGGCCGATCAACTCAGCCGGGGGCCTGTCGAGAGCCGGTATTTTCGCCGGTCGAGGTGCGTCGTATCGGCTACTTCACGGTAATGTCCGGTGCGTTGCTCCTCGCCGTGCTGGCAGGATTTTCGCCGTCGTTCTACTTCCGCTCGTTCAGCGAATTGTCG
>JAVVFH010000245.1:0-5141 GCA_032250585.1 Lysobacterales bacterium | reverse complement strand
CGAGCGAAGCGAACAGCGGCGCGAAGTCTGCCGGCAGTCCCTCGCGGGCCGGGCGGCTGCTGAGTCGAACTAAAAGCTTTTGGATTTTCGATACTTTCATGGTGGTGACCTCATAAGTATTTGAGATAGACGGTCCGGCTCTTGGGCCGGGGCTTGAAGGTTGCAACCGACACCAGCGCACCAGCACAAGCGACTGCGGAATCGTCGTGCTCGCCGCGCCGGTGATCGACCTTGTCGCGGCCTGCTGTGCCGCGCCTGCGCTCCAATCCTCGAAGCTCGCGAAGCAATCGCGGTTCGTCAAGAATCGAAACCGAGCCAGCGTTGACCAGCGGCAGCAGTTCGAGATAGACCTCGGACGTGGTGCGCGGGCTCGGCTTGTAGCTGACGTTATGTTTTCGGAATCCTTCGTTGACGAATCCCGGCGCATACTTGTCGCCTTGCGCCTCGCTGATCCGATACCGCTTGAGCAAGTCGCAAGCCTCAGCGATAACTCCGGAAGGATTGAACGGCGGTTGCCAGCGTCGGATAACATCCAGGACCACGTGCTCGCCGTCCTTGTGCGCGATCCCGGCCGCGAATGAATCCTTGCCTGAACCGCTGGCCGCGTCGATGTAGGCGTGATACGTGATTCCATCCTGCGGCGGGTGCTCCCGTACGCCGGTTTCGACGACTTCGGCCAGAGCATCGGGATCGATAAAGGTGCTGATCCCGGCGCGAAACTCTCCCAACACTTCGGAACGGTATGCCTCCGGGTCCGATTCCCGCATGCGCTCCAGGTAGTCGGCCGGTAGACCCGGATTCATTTCCGGGGCTGTGGCCTGCCAGACCAAGGTGCTCGAATCTTGGCCGTAGTGCTTCCGGTGCAATTCGTACAAGGCCCCGGCTTGACCGTACGGACTTGAAAGAATCAGCAACCGGCCGTTTGTCGTTGCCAGTGCCGGCCGGATTGAATGCAGCATTTCGGCATCGGTCGGGCGGCCATCGGTGGCGACGAAGAAACCAAGCTCATCGACTACGGCACAAGCCGCGCGGATACCTCGAACAGCGGCCGGCCTGCACGGATACACGCCGGCCGTGACGCCTGATAATTCGATCTCGGTGGTGGTCTGCCGGGTGACCTCGGGAGATAGTGCGGGGCTGCGCTCGATAGCCTCCCGCAGATAGCCGTAGAGCGCGCGCTGTGCCCCGCGTAGGTCTTGGGCCACCAGTGGCACGTAAACGCCACGCTGACTGCTCAGGACGGCTTGAGCGACCTCATACGCAGCGACGGTCGAAGCAATGCGGGTCTTGCCAGACTGCCGGCCGGTGATAACGCAAGCCTCGCGATAGCCGCCGGGTGCCGGCCGCTGCCTTCCGGTATGTTTGCGGAATAGCGCAAGGTCGGTATCGTCCAATTCGAGACCGTAAAAGGCGCGCAAAAACGCGAACCACGGCCGCCATGATTCGCCGTCCTCGAACAGCGCTCCGAACATGGCAGGGTCATGGCATGCGTCGATGACGGTCGGGCCGGTCTGTAGCTGTTCTGCGGTTGCGCTCATGGCTTTGTAGCCTCTATGTAGTCCAGAATCGCCAGCAGGCTATCCAGCCGAATCACGGCAAGCCAGGGTTTCCCGTTGCGACGGTGTGCCACCATCGCCGGGCCGTCTGCGTCGGCTTCGGCTTGTTCCAGTGCGGCGTATGCGTTGAATCGCTCGACCCGCTTGCATTCGATGTGGAAAGGGATACTCGGCGCTATCACGTCGGGTGCGTCGGGAGCGCCCTTATACTGGCGTCCACGCCGGGCCGGGTGGCCGTGGTCGGTCAGGTAGTGAGCAAGCTCCAGTTCCCCGCCCTTGCCCTTGCGCCTGGATTTAGCTCCCATTGGCGGCCCCGTAGTTCTGCTCGCAATACTGTTGAAGCGTTGGCGTCGTATCGACGGCCCGGCGCTGTAGTCCGTTGGCCTCCAATAACCTGCGCAGACTGTTGGCCGTTCGCTGGTACAGGTCAAGTGTTGCCGGGTCCGCTTCGCCAGCTTGGGCAAACATTCCCTCCAATCGCTCTAGCTCGACTTCCAGCGTTGCGCAACGTCGAACGATTTGCCGCTCGGATTCGCTCACGTTGTCCGGGCCGCCTAAGTCGGAGATATGCAGGCCGATCAAATCGCGGAATCGACGCGCCCAAGGTGAACGGCCGTCGATCTTTTCCATGAATAGCGTCTTGCCATTCGTGACGGCGCTGCGATTCGTCGGCGAAACGGCGGCGGGTGTTGAGTGACTATCGGGCATGATTTCGGTTTCCGTGCTGACAATGCGCTGACAAAATTACCTCGATGAGGATGAAAGCCTTTAACGCCAGTGCTTTCAATATGTCGGCCCGCTGATTATATATCAGAAGGCTGTACAAATACACAGGACAAAAAAGGTCGGGCAAGGGTGCAGATTTGCGCCTACTCACAAACCCGCCTCAACGTCCTCCAACCAACCCGACAAGTACCACCTCCGGCGGTCTGGACCTCCACCAGTGCAGGGGGGTGAAGTGCTGTTACCCGGCACTGCCCGAGAGATTCAATCCGCACCAAGTCCCCGACGCGATACCCGGCCAGGTTGTCCGGCTTCCATCCGCTCAGGTCTGCATAACGTTGTGTTTCTTTCAGTCCGTCCATTTTTCACCCTGTCCGCTTTTGTCCGGTTTTCTGTCCGGTTCTAGTCCGGTTCCGTCCGGTTTTGCCCTTGGTGTCCTGTCCGGTTCCGTCCGGTGTGTCTTAGGACACCGGACAAACCGGACAACCGGACACCTCATCCGGCCAGTTCCACGAAGTACCCTTCGACGCATATCTGTTTCGATTCGGCAAGGGTGCGCTTGGCCTCGTACCACCGATTGCGAGGTATCTTTTCCCGGTCGATACAGCGTTCCCGCCAGTCGGCCAATTTCACGCGGGCCTGTTCCGGGCTGTGCCCTGAGTCCTTCAGGTTGTCGCGATGCTCATCGGTCATTTGCCCCAGCACGGCCAGCGCCTTCAATTGCCATTTGCCGGACGGGCTGGATGGTGGCGGCTTGGGCCTGTCCGTCGACGCGAGCGTCACCGACGTAACGGGCAAGCCTGCATCGTCTGTATCGACCTCGACAACTTCCAGCCTGAACGCCTGTTCGGTCGGGCGGTCGTGGTCTTTCGACTTCGTGCATTCGACCTCGACAACATCGTCGATTCGGCTAAATCGGTATTCCCAATCGAGCGCACCTTTCAGCGCCGAGTTTCCCCGGCCCCTGTTCTTGTCCATGTGGCCGCTGTGGTGGACAAGGGCGACGGCGCAATCGTTTTCGATGCGTAGTGCATCGCAAGCCTGAATAAACGAGCCCATATCTGATGTTGAGTTCTCATCGGCCCCGCCAAAATTGCGGGCCAGGGTGTCGATGACAATCAAGTCGGGTTCAGCCTTGGCAATAACCCCGGATACCGATGCAAGGTTGACGGGATCGGTCAGGGCGGCGGGCTGCGTTGAGATCAGCACGGGATTCTGTTCCGGGTCTTGATCGTGCCGGATGCACCATGCCCGGAACCGCTTGGCGAGCCCGCCGAAGCCTTCCCCGCAGAGGTAAACGACGTTGCCTTGCTCGACCTCGTGGCCGTGAAACTCCACGCCATGCGCGACACAGCAGGCCATGTCCTGAAGGTAGAGCGATTTCCATGCCTCGGGCGGGCCGAAGTACGCGGCCAGTGAATTCTTTTCGAGATAATCGCGAACCAGCCACGCAGCGGGCTTGATCTTGAGTTCCCCGGCAGTGACCAGCCTGAACCGGCGCTCGTGTTCGCGCTGGGCCTGCCGAATCTGCGCCTCTTCTTCGGCGGCGCTGGCGTCGTCTGCCTCGCGCATTCGCTGAAGGTCATCCACGGCGTATCCTCCGCAATGCGTCGCGGGTCCGTTCAATGCCGGCGATGGCGTCGGCCCATTGGGCGCAAGTCCGGCACAGTCCGGGGCGGGTGACGGCTTCGTGACAGGTCGGGCAGTGGTGCGGGGTGGTATACTTTCTGCTAGGTGCTGATCCAGTGCCGCCCTGTAAGGTATCGAAGCCCTGCCTCTGCCCGGCGGGGCTTCGTCTATTTGGGATAGCCATTCACGCCGCCTCCCCGCGCTGCTCAAGTCGCAGCAACCATTCGCGTACAGCGTCGCGTCGGTAGTAGACTTTGCGGCCGATTTTGATTCGGGGTGGACCGATCCGGCGAGAATGCCAGCGGTCTACGGTACGGCGGGTGGTGTCAAGTTCCTGCGCTACCTGATCGGCGGTCAACAGGTCTTCATTCAAGCGTTGCATTGATTGGCCTCCATCAGTCGTTAATGACGATGGCTGCCAATCTACGGGGCGGGTTTGTCTACGTCACTTTCGGTCGTGTAGTACAAAGAGGCTTTGTATTTTCTAGATGTTGGGGTAGCGCTCCATCTTGCCCCGCAGATCGCGCAACAGGTTTTCGATGGTCTCGATGCTTACGCCTAGCTGTTCGGCCGAGCCAGCGATAATCTTGCGCGCTTCGGTTTCCAGTTCACTGATAACTGGATCATTCGGCTCAAATCGTGGTCTGCCTGGGTCTCGACCATCACGATGCCCGATCATGGTTACACCTTTGCCGAGATAGCGTTCGTCAACTATGTCGTACTTGACTGCGTCAACCAGCCCGAGCACAGCCGATATGCTCCCTGCAATCTTCATACGTTCATCGGCTGGAATTTTCAGCTTTGCGGCTCGCTTTTTGTTTGGTGGTCTATTCCCTGCGACAATTTCAGCGATGATCGGGCGCAATTCCTCCGGAACGGGTTCAGACTTCACCAGATCGGCCAGCGGTTGCCGGTGGTCGAAGTCATAGGCATCAACAGCGCAAACCCATTGCCATGCATCATGCATTGCGCGCGGCATACCTTGTTCGCGCCATAGACGATAGTTGCGCGTTTTCACTTGCGCGCCTCCTTGATGTTGTGAACCTCTGCGCTAGGCTTGCCGCTCAGGACGGCGCCGGCTGCGTCTGTGGCCTTTCTCAGCGGCTCGTCGAACAGATGAGCATATCTTTCTGTCGTCTTGCTCTGCGTGTGCCCCAGCAGCGCGCCAATGATCGCCAGCGATTGCCCAGCCGAGACCAGCACGCTTGCGAACTGGTGGCGCAGATCATGGAC
>JAVVFH010000244.1:0-5141 GCA_032250585.1 Lysobacterales bacterium | reverse complement strand
GCGGGGAACACCTGCCAGACCATGCGCCGGCCGGTTGGCGTGTACGGTTCATCCCCGCGGGCGCGGGGAACACTCATCAGCCGCGCTCGATGGTATAGCGCCGATCGGTTCATCCCCGCGGGCGCGGGGAACACGGTCTGTTCATGGGCGCGGGCGATCCGCAAGCCGGTTCATCCCCGCGGGCGCGGGGAACACGAGCACGTCGAGGGCGACGTGTTCCGTGTGAGCGGTTCATCCCCGCGGGCGCGGGGAACACTTGCTTTAGCGTTCTGGCAATCTCTGCACATGCGGTTCATCCCCGCGGGCGCGGGGAACACTTCGTAGAAATCTTCGAGTTTATGTGCTTCATCGGTTCATCCCCGCGGGCGCGGGGAACACCATTGCGTTCAATCCGACAGTGAGCGTTCGAACGGTTCATCCCCGCGGGCGCGGGGAACACGGACTGGATACGGTTTCTCGCGAACTGGCGGGCGGTTCATCCCCGCGGGCGCGGGGAACACCCGATAAAACCGAACTGTGCTGTTATGTCGCTCGGTTCATCCCCGCGGGCGCGGGGAACACCGGCCGGGTACTTGTGCCTCCGGTCCAGATGGCGGTTCATCCCCGCGGGCGCGGGGAACACTTCCCCTCTCTTAAAACTCGCTTGCTGCATTGCGGTTCATCCCCGCGGGCGCGGGGAACACTCGGCTCGGTCATCGGGCGTACAGGTCTGCGCCGGTTCATCCCCGCGGGCGCGGGGAACACTGCTTCCCGGTACTGATGAGACAGGCAAACTACGGTTCATCCCCGCGGGCGCGGGGAACACGAACTGCACGGGGTAGCCACGCGCTACACGGTCGGTTCATCCCCGCGGGCGCGGGGAACACCTGCCGACCGTCCAGAGCGAGGAACTGGCCTGCGGTTCATCCCCGCGGGCGCGGGGAACACGGAGGAATTCCGAAAAATGCCATTTTAGGAGACGGTTCATCCCCGCGGGCGCGGGGAACACACTTCCTGTATCTATCTGAAAAAATGAAGAAATTTCGCGCAAGGAATTTCTACCACCAGATTCCAGGTCGTTTCGTCTTCGATTCTCATATTGTCAAGGAGCTTCGGGAGGCAGGAATGACACCAATCTGAGCCCATCGAAATCTACAGGAATCCGGCGATTTTTGCCGATCGTTTCGAAATCATAGCCCGATTCGGTATTGGACCTCCAGACCATGACGGCGTTGCCATCCTCGACACCGTCCTTCACCTGCTCCCAGATGAACTCGCGCAGACGTTTCGAAGGATCGCCGACGTAAACTCCAGCACGAACCTCGACCAGCCATACCGCGAGTCGTCCGCGCAATCTTGGCGGGACGTTTTCAGTGACGATGACCAGCATCGCCCAGACTCTTGCCGTCGGAGAAAGCCGGGCCGATAGAGCCCTCGCCCGGGGTCGGCTTCTCGACTTCGCCGGCAGTCAGCATTTCCTCGATGGCCGGGATGAGCTTGCCTAGCAATTTCGTTTCCCTGAACACGTCGCGACACGCCAGTCGAACCTGCCGTTCGGCATCATGCGGAGCCTTCGCGGCAATCCGGAAAGCAACCGGCACGACGGTTTCAAACTTGTACACGTCAGCCACATCGAAGACGAACGAGCGCGGCTTGCCGGTATGAATGAAGCCGACGGCCGGCGCATACCCCGCCGCCAGGATGGCGGCCTCGGTGATGCCATACAGGCAGGCCGTGGCCGCCGAGAGGCATAGATTCGGGGTGTCGCTGGCGTCCCATTCGGTAGGCTTGTAGCGCCTGCCACTCCATTTGACTCCGTACTTTGCGGCCAACGCCTTGTAAGTCTCACGCACCCTCGCGCCTTCAATACCACGCAATTGATCGACGCTACGACGTGCCGGTGGCGGTTCGCCAAAACGCATCTCGTACATCTTGCGCACGACCTTGAGCCGGGTTTTTTCGTCCAATGCCAGGCGCGCCTGGTAGAGCAAACGATCGGCTCGGGCGCCACCAGGCTGACCGGAAGCATACAGGCGCACGCCGGCTTCTCCGACCCAGACAAGAAGGGTACCGACGCGGGCAGCGAGTGCTGCTGCCCGATGGGACACTCGGGTGCCAGGCTCAAGCATGATGCACGCAACGCTGCCAACTGGAATGTGGGTTCGTACACCGTTCTCATCGACCACCACAAACGCACCATCCAGAACGTCGATCTGGCCCTTCTCGACGAAGACCATGGAAATACGCTCTTTCATCGCGATCGGTTTGAGCGGCGGCAGCATGATTTCATGACTCTCCTGCCAGTTGGCAGACGGATTAGATCAATGGTCGGGCCAGGGCGATGATCGGCCCGGCATCGGCAACGACTTCACGACTCGAATTGCTCGAGCTCATCTTTGAGCTCGCCTTCGGACAGTTCGGTGACCGGTATTCCGCGTCCGCTCAGTTCGGCCATGAACTGCTTTCGCTCCATTCCAGCCAGTCGCGCTGCCTTGCCGAGCGAAATTTCGGCTTGCTGAAACAGGCGCACGGCCAGTGCCAGCCCGATGCCCTCGCGAATCAGCAACTCGTCGAACGGCACGGCGACGAACACCGGCCGGCCATGTTTTGTGATCACCGAGAGTTTTCCGCATTCGGCGTCCCGGATCAGTTCGCCGGTGCGCTCGCGCAGGTCGCGGACGGTAAAGGTATCCATGGCCCTTCCAATTTGTGCCATCAAGTGATAGCATAACTCAGGCTGGCCGAATCAGCAACAGGCCACAGCCAAAGGCCTTTGCCGGCCCTACACCATTCATCAGCGCCGATTCGAAGCGGGCAGTGTCGGTCACGGCCAGATGCCCGCTGCAATCCATGGAGCTGAAACTGATTGCATTGCCGCCCTTGCCGCGGAAACGCCATTGCCGGTAGGCCTCGCCGATGACAGTTTCTTCGGCGAGCTCGAATCCGTATCGCGGCTGGCGGGCAGCCAGCCATTGCTGTGCGGCGAGCTGTACCCTTTCGGCCTGGGTGTCGGCCGAATCCGGTTTGTTCTTCTTGATGTCCATCACCAGATCATGGCGGTGCTGGCGACCGGCATCGTCGCGCCGTTTCACCACGGGATTGATGCGAATCGAGAAGGCCAGTCTCTGCCCCGTTTTCAGGCGCGGCGCATAAGCTTTGGTCTGCACCTGCCAAAGACCGTCGCCGTTGCCCGGCTTTCTCCGGGACAGCACGAGGAAGGCAAGCTCATCGGCCTGACCCTCCTGGCGATAGAGAAAGTCCCTGGTGGCCTCGGGGTCGGACTCGAACAGGTTCCAGAGCGCCTGGTGGATGCGGTATTGCCCGCCGCTGGCAAGCTGCGCGAGGCGCCGGAGTTGATTGGCGCCGCCGGCCGGACGAATGCGGCTCAAGTACATGACGTGTCCTCCAGCGTATCCAGCATGGCCTGGTGTTCGATGCGTTCGTTGAATTGCCAGCGGCGCCGGGTACGCGGCTGATCCCGGCGCGTTGTCGACTTGATCGGCTCGATGCCTGTTGTCATGCCGTCTTCCCACGTGAGCGGGTAAGGCGCGGACTCGATGCGATGAACGTCAAAGCCTTTTCCTGGCTGATCAATCGAATTTTTTCCGTCGCTGGCGAGGGCCGCTCGGAAGGCGCCCAGCAGGTTGACTGCCTCGACAATGCGTGGAGCCAGCGGCAGCGACGGTGGGCAGGCCTTTCGCCCCAGGTAGAGCGGAAAAACAGGCTTCAACAGCGCATTTCGGAGCGTTTCCAGTTCAAACTTACCGGTTTCTACTCGCTCGACCGCGACCCGGTAGCTGGCGTCCGTCCGATAGTCCCTGGCCGAAAGAATGGTGCCGAGCTCACTCTTCGGAATCGAAAGTTCATCCCGGCGTGTGCGCGAGGTTCGGCGTTTGAGTGCGCTCGCGGGCGGCACCTGCACGGTGTGGTAGTCGCGCAGGAAGTGGCCGCTGCTCAGGGTCAGCAAGCCAAATCGCACGCTGGCCGACAGATCGTTCAGGCGCTGCTCATCGGTCCGCTTCAGCCCCAGAGCGGCCGCGAGAA
Source organism: Lysobacterales bacterium (assembly GCA_032250585.1). GTDB lineage: Bacteria > Pseudomonadota > Gammaproteobacteria > Xanthomonadales > SZUA-36 > JAVVFH01. The sequence continues at coordinate 1,118 of JAVVFH010000244.1, read as the reverse complement.
GGCCCAGCAGGGCCGAACGGCTCGGCAGAGTCGAAGAGACGCGCGATTCGCCCACCGCGACATCGCCCCAGGCCGCCATGGGCCCATAGAGCTGGAATACGAGATACGAGGTCATGGTCCTCACCGCGTCGCGCAATCGATAACATCCGCCAGGCTGCCTTCGCCGCTGTGAGCGTTGAGCGTGCAATCCTGATCGGCACAGTCGCCGTAGACCTGGTTCATCCTGTCCCGGGTCTCCAGCAGGCGCTTCACCCCGTCCTCGAGCAGGTTGGTGCTTCGCACCGGTTGAAGAAACGCCACGGACAGCGAGCGTGGCTGCTGATCGCCGGTTTCACACAGGGCAAAGGAAGCGTAGGCGCGCGATGCAAAGCTGTTCTGCTTGCCGGTCGGGGAGACCTTGACCGCCGCCTCGACCAGTGCGGCAAGGGTGCGTTGCGCGAGTTGCTCATCGCCACCGAGATTGTCCAACAGGGACTGGCGATCCACGCAGATATAGAGATAGAACAGCCCGGCGCCGAATTCGGTCTCGCCCATATGGCCGGCCCCGACATCCTCGATACCCTCGTTGAGGTCATCGACCGCGGTAAAGAAGTCGTCTTCGACGGCCACCTGGTGGATGGTAATGGCATGAGCGACCTGGGCAGCGGCTTCGACGTTGTACCTGGGCTTGGCCGCAAGCATGCGTCCGAACAGCGCGATATCGGCTGCAGCCGGTTTCTCCCTCAAAAGCTCCAGTTCTTCCTCAGTCGGCTCGGAGCCACGCTCGATCAGCGTGTTGGCCAGGCTTTCAATATGCTCGATTTCTTCCGGGCTGAAATGAGCCAGCTGTTCGATTTCCAGCCATTCGGGCTTGCCATCATCCTCGGAGCCCTTGGCTTTGCCGAACTGCTCGGCGATCTTGCGAGACCATTCGCGGGCCTTCTTTTCGGCGATTCCGCGTTCCATCAGCCGCTTGCAGATTCGCCTTCCCATTTCCTTGGTGCGGGTGCCGACATGTCCCTTGGCCGCTTCCTCGAAGACTTGTGAGGTGCGCCAGGCCCGCTTGAGACTCTGCGAGGAGATGCGCAGACGCGTCGCGCCACCCATTTCCGCGGTCTTGGGCCGGCCGAGGTCATCGC
>JAVVFH010000243.1:0-5162 GCA_032250585.1 Lysobacterales bacterium | reverse complement strand
CCAGATAACCGTCCTCGAGCGAGTGTACACGGCCTTCCAGCGAAAAAGGCAAGTTCGATACCTCACCCTGATCGAGCGAGCTCAGGCGCTCGCTTGCCACATCGCCTGCCGGTTTTTCGATGTGCACTTTCTCCGTGCCATTGGCCGGAATGCTGAGGCTGGACCGATCCTCGTAGCGCAGGAGTTCCGTTTGCTCGACGCGCATCACGAATTCCACATGGTCGATGCTCATGCTGACGCCGTTTCGATTGCGAATGCGAAAGTCCGCGGCAAGCGTCCCGCCGTCCAGTCTCATGCCCGAGACGTCGGTGAACGGCGCACGACCCTTGATGACCTCCGGTCCGCAGGCGTTGGTGAGAACAGCGGCCATAAGCAGCAGGCCGGCCAGGGTACTAAGCTTCAGGTATTCCATAGGTGGCATTTTACCTTGCGTTGTAATGTCGCTGCCTCGCCGTGTGCGTATTGCGCTGTTTGTGAGTTCGCGACAGCAAGGCCTTGCGGCCACGTTTCCGCCGGTTCGATCGAAGCGCATGACGGCATCCGGTCAGGGCAGCGTGTATGAAATACACAGCCGGCTGGCGGAGTCAAGACCGAACCGGGTTCGCCGGCCGTTACCAGCGGGGCGGGCTGCCCCGGGTCAGGCACCGCCACGGCACTCAGCAGGCTGCGCGTGTAGGGATGCGCCGGCTGTTCGAAAAGATCGTCCGCGGAAGCGCTTTCAACCTGTGTGCCCAGGTACATCACCCCCACCGTGTCGGCCACTTGCCGCACGACCGCCAGGTCGTGGGAAACGAACAGAAAAGCCACTCCCAAACGCTCACGAAGGTCGAGCATGAGATCGACGATGCGCGCTTGGGCGGAAACGTCCAGCGAGGCGATCGGCTCATCGGCGATGATCAGCTCGGGTTCCGACACCAGCGCGCGGGCGAGTGCGGCGCGCTGGCGCTGCCCCCCCGAAAGCTCGTGCGGGTAACGGCCTTGCAGGGCGGGGTCCAGACCGACATGTTCCAGTGCGGCAATTGCCTGCTCCAGCCGCTCGGCAGGCTTGCCGATACCGAAGTGCGCCAGCGGCTCCAGCAGGCTTTGTTGAATCGTACGCCGCGGGCTGAGGGCAGCGAGCGGGTCCTGGAAGATCATCTGGATACTTTTTCGGGCCGTTCGCAACGCCTGCGCTTCGGCTGTCGCCAGGTCCTGGTCCCGGTACAGCACGGCTCCGGAGAAGACCGGAACGAGCTGCAGGATGGACAGCGCCAACGACGTCTTGCCCGAGCCCGATTCTCCCACCAGGCCGAAGATTTCTCCGGTCCCGATGTCCAGGCTTACGCCCCTGACCGCTATCAGCGGCGCTTTTCGCCCGCCGGCGCGCGCATACTGGACTACCAGCTTGCGGATGCTCAGCAGTGTGGGTGAAAACCGGCTCACAGCTGATCCGCCAGCGTCCGCGGCGAGCCCCGATGGCGCCGGGCGCGGATGGTCGGCACCGCGGCCAGCAACGAGCGCGTGTAGGGGTGTGTCGGGGCCTCGAACAGCTTGCGCACCGGGGCCGCTTCGACAATTTTTCCCTCCCGTATCACCAGCGCATGATCGCAATACTGTGCCACCACGCCAAGGTCGTGTGTGATCAGCAGGATGGCGGTCTGGCGTTCGCGGCCCAGAGCGGTCAATTGCATCAGCACCTGCGCCTGGGTGGTAACGTCCAGCGCACTGGTGGGTTCGTCGGCGATCAGTACAGCCGGATCGCAGCCCATGGCCATGGCCAGCATGATCCGCTGCCGCATGCCGCCGGATAGCTGGTGCGGGTAGCTTGCCAGCAGATCCAGGGCATCGGCAAAGCCGATTGTGCCGAGCAGGTGAGCCGCCGCGTCGCGCGCTTCGCGGCGCGAGAGATGCCGGTGACGGCGCAGCACCGCAACGAGCTGCTGGCCCACCGTAAAAACCGGGTCGAGGCAGGTTAGCGGTTCCTGAAAGATCATGGACATTTCGCGGCCCCGTAGTTTTTGCCAGCCTTTCTCTGTCAGCGCCGCCAGATTCGTTTGGCCGAGGGTCATTCTGCCGGCCTGGACGGTGCACAGGCCTGCCTGCAATAAGCCCATCAGGGCTTTGGCGATCGTCGATTTGCCGCTGCCCGATTCTCCGACCAGACCGAGCACCTTCGCGGGGGCCAGGTCGAACCCGACACCGTCGACGATACGGCGGCTCCCTTCCCGGCCGTGGACAACGACTACAAGGTCCCTGACAGAAAGCGTGGGCCTGTTCAACGGGTCACCTGCTTCGGGTCGAACGCATCCTGCAGCGCATCCACCAGCAGATTGAAACCCAGCAGCAGCGTGAACAGCATCAGCGTCGCGGCGAGGAAGTTGTTGAAGTGGCCGGCCAGCACTTCCTGGGTGCTTTCCGCCAGCATCAGTCCCCAACTGACGCCGTCTTTGACGCCCAGGCCCAGGAAGCTGAGAACGACCTCGGTCTTGATAGCCGCCACGAACGAAAGGCTGGCCTGGACCAGCAAAATGTGGCTGGTATTCGGCAGCACGTGGCGCTGCAATGTCAGCCCGTCCGGTAACCCGATGGCGCGCGCGGCGAGAACGAATTCGCGCCCTTTGATTTTCATGACTTCCGCACGGACCAGGCGTGCCGTGCTGGTCCAGAAGGTCGCGATCATGGCGACATGCATCGCCCATGGATAACCCTCGAGGGCGAAAGCGACCGCGGCGACGAACAGATAGAACGGAATGGAATCGAGCACGCCCTTGAGCCAGAGTATGCTGCGGTCCACCCAACTGCGGTGATACCAGCCGGCCAGGGCGCCCAGAGCCGCACCGAGCAGGGTGGACACCAGCGACACCAGCAGCCCGATTTCGAACGCCGTGCGTACGCTGTACATGGATCGCTGGAAAATATCCTGGCCCACCACGTTGGTGCCAAACCAGAAACGTGAACCGGCGGGCTCCCAGCGGCCGCCGGGCGCCCGCGACCAGTCCTGGCCAAGCCAGCCGAGCCAGACACCGAGTGCCAGCAGCAGGAACACCACCAGGATCGAAAGGCCGGCCAGTCCGCCGCGGTTGGTTTTCAGCCGGGTCCAGATTTGCACGCCCGTCATGCCTCTCGCAGCCTTGGATCGAACAGCTTGTAAAGCATGTCGGTGAGCAGTTGGATCAGCACGAAGGCGACCGCGGTCAATCCGACGACGGCTTTCAGAACCGGCTGGTCGCCATTCTGGATGGCATCGAAAGTCACCTTGCCGATGCCGGGAATGCCGAAGTAGCTTTCCATCAGCAGGCTGCCGGAGACCACGACCAGCGGGATCGAAAAAAGAACCCGGGTCGTGATGGGCACCAGGCTGTTCTTGAGCACGTGCTTCCACATCAAGGCGCCCGGCGAGGCACCGAAAGCCCTGGCCGCCAGAATGTGGTCGCGGCCGCTTTCCTCGACGAATACGGCGCGGTAGAAGCGCGTGTTGTAGCCCAGCGTTACGATGACCAGGGACAGCGTGGGCACGGTTACGAAATGGAGATAGGAGAGCAGGCCGTCGACCCGCCAGCCGCGAACCGGGAACAGGTCGAGCCCGTAGGGTGTGCTCAGCAATACTTGCAAGGCGATGATGACGATCAGGAAACTGAAGCTCATGCCGGTCACCGCCAGTCCGGTGATGATGCGATCGCTCAGTTGTCCGCGCCGATGCGCGGCCAGCAGCCCCAGTGCGATGCCCAGCAGGTTGCCGATGACGAAGCCGGGCAGCATCAGCGCCAGCGAAACCGGCACGGTTTTCTGGAGAATACGGGTGACCCGTTCGCCGGATGAATTCGAACGCCCGAGATCGAGCGTAAACAAGTCAGTGACATAGCCTGCGTAGCGGCTGGCGAAGGGCCGGTCATAGCCGAGTTCCCGATGCACTTGCGCGATCTGCTCAGCGCTCGCGTTTTTCCCGATCAGCGTGTAGGTCTGATCAGGTCCGAAATGGACCATCAGCAAAAAACTGATGAACGTCACTCCCATGATGAGCAGCAAGCCGTCGACAACTTTGCGCAGGACGGACCTCACCACCGGGACACAGCCGCGGGGGCCACGAACCGGAAGTAAAAACCACCCAGGAAAGAGCGGTCCGGCAGCATCGCGAATTTGCGGTCCCACAGCAGGATCAAGGTTCTGGAAAGACCGCTGATGGTGGCACAATCGTCGAGAACGAGCCGGTTCATGGCCTGATAGATGGCGGTTCGTTCCGGCGACGGCTGCATCGCCGAGCTGCGGCGATACAAGCGGTTGTATTCAGCGTTGTCGTAATTGGCCGTGTTCGAACCGGGGGAGCCATTTGGCCCGTAGAACAACTGAACCGTGTTTTCGGCATCCGGATAATCCATGGTCCAGCCGGTGGTGATCAGCATGAGTTCTCGATTGAGATAGGCTTTCGCGTAGTCGCCGTAGGTGGCGAAGGTCAGTGGCTGAATTTTCTCGCGGGGCCAGCCGGCTTCAACCAGGAAACTGCGAAGCTGTTCGAACATCTGCCGCTCGGTTACGCTGGCGGGAAAACCGTAATCGAGCACGGGCAGGTTGTCGGCGTTCCAGCCGAAACGGCTGAGCAGTTGGCGCGCGCCGTCCAGATCGCGGGTGACGGCATCGCGAGCCAGCCCTGGCGCGTATTCCGGAGCAGCGGGGGGAATGATGCCGGGAAACACCTGCCCAAGGTCGTAATAGAACACCTCGTTGCGTTTTCCCCAGTCGAACGCCCTGATGATCGCGCATCGCAGCGCATGGTTGCGCGCATTCTTGGCCGGGTCGGGATGGTAGCCGACGCGCGGATCGGCCATATTGAAATCAGTCCGCACAAAACCGGCCTCCATGTTCGCGGCCAGGTGGTAGCGGCTGGCCATGGCCGGAACGAGCGCGGGCGGGGCGCGGCTTTTCAGCAGTTGGTCGAATTGGCTCACCGGGGCCTTGATGAAATCCAGCTCGCCGGCATTGAAGGCGTTCCAGCGGGCTGCGTCTTCGGCGATGAATTCGATCTCAATGCGGTCCGTAAACGGTGGGCTGAGGCCTTCCAGCTGTTGCAGGCCAAGCCGGGATTGCGACCGCGAATCGTAGCCTTCGCGTGCCAGGTCCAGCGGTTCGGCGCGGAAGTCCGGGTTGCGCAGCAGCACCGCGCTGGCGCTGTTGAACGAGTCCAGCCG
>JAVVFH010000242.1:0-5234 GCA_032250585.1 Lysobacterales bacterium | reverse complement strand
GGTAACACCAAAGGTCCGCGAGCGCGGGTGCTCGCTGCTGCCCGCCAGCGCGTCGCAGCAACCGGCTGCGTCCGCAGCCTGATCGGACAGGGGTTCAATGATTGGCCGAGGGGTGAGCCAGAGTGGAGCAGCGCCGGCGCCGCCATCATGAGTCGCCACATGATCGCAGGAGGTGACAGTTTCGAGGCTTTGCTGCAATCCGTGAACCCCAGCTACAATTCGAGCGACGGGGGGGAAAGCGGCCGCCTGCTGCTGACCGTGGGCGCCGGCTTTTTGCCGCGGGGGCTGGTCGACCAGCATTTCGGCGTTCGCGCCCGGCTGGGACGGCTGGTCCGCGCCCTGGGCGAAACCGGCGAATCCTTCGGCTACGGCATCGACGAGGACACGGCCATGGTGGTGAACCTGGCTTCCGGACAGGCCACCGTGCTGGGTCGCGGCGGGGTGACCTTGCTGGACGCCTCCGCGGCTGAATTCGACTTCGATTCACGCACGATGGTGCAAGGACTGACAATAGGCTACGCCGCACCCGGCGCCCGGTTTCCGCTGGGCCGATGCAAACTGGGCGGCGACATCGGCTCGGCAACGCGCGGACGGGAATCTTTCAGCGACACGGTGGAAAGCGGCGGCGGCATGGCCTTCGCCCATCGCAGTCTCGAAGAACTGCTCGGCCCGGACCTGCTCGACAATGCCGCTCCCGACCGGCTAATGCGCTTCAGCATGCGTAACGACGGCCGCCTGCTGATCTATGTCTTCTCGGAAACCGGTGACAGCGTGGGATTTCGAAACGAGGGAGACGGACCAACCCGCTACTCGGCCTGTAACGTGCGCTTCGACGTGACCCGAGCGTCCTGGGAAATTGTCCGCGAGCGCCCCTGACGCGTTAAACAATAAAACCATTTAATAATAAGCACTTAAAGTTTTTTATTACCACTCGCAATCTTTGACAATTCGCGTGAATCTTGTCAGACTTTTTTGAGGACTCTCACCATCTGCTTTCCTTGCCTAAGAGGGTAGTGACCATGACGTTTCCCCGCCGCATGTTCGTATTGATTATCCTGTTGCTCTCGGCGACGCCCGTTCTGGGACAGCAGTCGTACGATGATCTCCTGGCGATTCACGAAGAATTGACGGAGCTCAGTCAGCCGGAACGCGTGGATGGCGTGCCCGATTTCAGTAATGGGGCCGTTGCGGCGCGGCGGGCGAAACTGGGGCAGTTCCCGGAACGGCTCAAGCGGTTCGATGTAGAGGGGTGGCCGGTGGAGCAGCAGGTCGACTACCTGCTGGTCTGGTCACGGCTCAATGGGCTCTGGTTCGACCATCGGGTCATGAAGCCGTGGGCGCGCGACCCGCTGCTGTACCTTTACCACGTCCACAGTGTCCCGTGGACCGAGGTGCCCGAATCAGGGGAAGAGGCGACTGCGCTGGATGCCGAACTTCGCGCTGTGCCGGGGGCGATGGCGCAGGCCCGGGCGAACCTGACCCAGCCGGTTGGCGAGTTGGCCCGGCTGACGATTTTTCTACTGGAGAATTTTGATGGCGTAGGTTCCCGTGAACCCTATCGTGACGAACCACCGGACGGCACAATCGGTTGGTACGAGGATCTGTGTGAACGTCTGCGAACCGCGGACTCACCACTGGTTGAACGCTGCCGGACCGCCACTGCGGCCGTTGCAGGCTATCGCGACTGGCTCGCCGAGAACCTGGCTGACATGGACGAGCCTGTCGCGATCGGCCGGGAGAATTTCAACTGGTATCTGACGCACGTCCGCCTGCTGCCCTACGACGTGGACGATCTGCTGCGTCTCGGCGGTCGGGAATTTCACCGTTACCGTTACCTTTACATGGTGGAACGCAACCGGAACGAGTCTCTTCCCGAGCTTTCCCTGACTCGAACCGCCGAGCAACACGCGGAGCGCACCCGGCAAGCCGAAGCCAGGATCCGCAGGTTCATTCGCGAACAGAATCTGCTTGACATTCCCGGCTATATGCCCGAGGAATTCGAGACCGATACCTACTGGAGCCCAAGAGCGTTGAACGATCGTCACTTTTGGGAGGAGTTACAGTTCCGCAATGCGCTCAACAACCACATCCACGCATCGGTGCCCGGCCATCGCTTCGATGCGAAGTTACGCGAACATCTCGACAGTCCGATTCGGCGCGCCCATGGTGAGAGCGCCCGTGCCGAGGGCTGGGCCACCTACCTGGAAGAACTGTTCGTCCAGGCCGGCATTACCGACGACAATCCGCGTGCACGGGAACTCTTCTACACGGCGCTGATCAAGCGGGGCAGCCGGATTTTCGCCGAAATCGGCATGCACACCGGTGAAATGTCGGTGGGTGAGGCAAATGCCTACATGCAGGACTGGGTGCCCTATATGGAAGAAGACCTTGGCCGGTACGACCTGATTGGCTACTTGCGCCGTCCGGGCCTCGGAAGCATGTACATAACCGGAAAGATGCAAATCGAGCAGCTCATTTCTGAGCGCAGCTTCCAGCAGGGAGAGGCATTTGACCTGGGGGATTTTCATAATGATTTTCTTTCGCGGGGAATTATTCCGGTCACGCTGATCCGCTGGGAGATGACCGGATTAAGCAACGAAGTGCGTCCGTTGTGGCAGGAGGTGGTGGGCAAGCCTTTCGCGGACCCAGACTGACGGCCCTTTCAAGCCGATGACGAGTGAAACCGCAAGCGGACACCGTGACGGTAACCCGGCATAAAAGCGGATTTTTTCTCGGCATGCTTGTATGGAAACACAGCCACTACCGCTGCCGATGGATTGACGAGCACGCCGTGGGACCGCAGGTCGCCCTCGAGGCAGAAGCCGACATGGAGTATGTTCCGGTTCATAGACGTCTGCTTGGTTCACGAGTCAAGAGTGTTCGCAGCCACTTTTTAGGGTAGTCCTCGAAACCCGTGAATGGGCAGCGTCTATATCCTCTCATATTTGTTTCTCATTATTTACAAATGATTCGTTTTGTATATAATGCGAAACACTATGCCAGCCAAAGCGCCTAAATTGCCCGAACGACTGCAGCGGCAGATAGCCGAACTGGGCGCCAATTTGCGGGCGCGTCGGAAGGATTTGGAATTGAGTGCAGTGGTCGTGTCCGAAGCGGCCGGGATTTCACGCGTCACGCTCCACCGTATCGAACGTGGTGAACCTTCAGTGACCATGGGCGCTTACCAGGCGGTGGCTGACGCCCTGGGCTGTGAGATCGAAGTACTCGATCCCATTCAATTCAGGCGTGCGGCCGGGTACGCTGCCAGAGAGGCTTGGATCCCGGTCAGGATCGCATTGGAAGATTACCCGTGCCTGGCCGAACTTGCCTGGCAGTTGGCGCCAGGGGGAGAGCTGACGCCACGTGAAGCGCTGGACATCTACGAGCGCAACTGGAGACATCTCGATCCGGACGCACTAAGTACCAACGAACGAATGCTCATCGAAAACCTCCGTAAAGCCATTGGTCGAGACCCTGGTGATGTTTGAACGGACCCACCATCGACGAATTGCGCAGATACTGTCGGTGATCGACGGCCAGCAGTTGCGCGAACTTCATTGCTGGTTTGCCGGTGGTACCGCGATCGTGATGCGCTTTGGTGAGTTCCGGGAATCCCTTGATATCGATTTCATGATATCGGATCGGGACGGCTATCGCGCCCTGCGGCAGCAAGTTTCCGGTCCAGATGGGGTGCTGGCGATAATGCTTCCCCAACAGACCGTTGTCGAACAGCTTCGGAAGGTACGTGTGGACCAGGGATGCACCTGGGACACGTCACGGTGGACGAGGCGGTCGAGATGATGACCGGTGATGTGATGTTCGCCGAGCCGTATTCCTTCCTGCAGGTCCAGGGCGCTACCCACGGCTACGGCCGAACCGGCATCCCGACCTGGGGCTACCACGAATTCATGGCGCTGCGGGACGAGTACTTTGGCCGAATGTATCTGATGGGCCGCAAGGGCAGCCTGAAGGACTTCCACGACCGGGTGCTGAAGATCGGTACCCTGCCGTCCGCCTTGCTGCGCGAAGAACTCCTGCACGATCTCGACAAACTGCGCGAAGAGTAAGCTGCCCTGACATCGGGCCAAAGCCCGCCCGCATACTCTCGGCGAGCCATGGCGAAGACTTCCCGAGCCAGGTGGGACGCCAGGCCGTGGCCGTCCAACCGCTGGCCCGATTGTTCTTTAATGTGGGTCCGTAGCCGCAGTGCGCCTTGAGGGAAGCCCAAATCCCGGCGCGCCTGGACCAGGCCAGGGCCGGGTTCGGGTAAACCGGCCCTAGTCACCGCCCACCACTACGGCCGGCGGCGCATGCGGCTCGAGGCTGGCGGACACGTCCTCACCGCGCTCGTGCGTGGCAATCAATTTCTCGAGATTGGCGGCGGCCGCGAGCGCGTTGGCCAGCCCCTCCACCATCCGCACCATGCCCGCTTCGCCCGGCTGGATCGAGGCGCGATTGATCAGCCACGAATCGCGCGGAACAATCCACGTCAGGTCATCGGCGCTCACGCCTTGTGAGAGCAGCCAGATCAGGACGTCCATGCTGGTCTTGCCGCCGCCGACCACGACGTAGTTGCGATGTGGCGCCACGGACTTCGGCAACTCGCTGGGCGGAATCAAACGGACGCCCGACTCGGCTTCGTAGCTGCGCGTATGGGACAGTGGGGTGGAGATCTTATAGAAGGTCGTGTCCACCACCTTCTTCGTCACCCGGATGTCTTTGACCTCACCGGTGGCCTGCGAGACGGCCTGGTGGTGCCCGGTCCAGTCTCCGCGGTAGCCATGCAACGGCAGGAACTGCACCCGGCCGGAGGGCAGGAAGCGTTCCTGCATCAGCTGCTCGAAGTAGGCGCTGATCTCCGTGCCGCCCGCCTGCTGGTAGAGACCCGCATTGGGGCCGCTGGTTTCGATGCGGCGGCTGCCCAGTTCGCGGGAGCCTGCGCCGTAGAAGGCCGACGGCTGGTGCAGGCGCACGAACGGATAGGCGTCATTCCAGTGGCCGCCGGGCCGAAACCGGCGCTCGACCATGACGATGCGCGCGTCCGAGTGCGTTAGCAGCTCGTCCACGAAGATCATGCCGGTCGCGCCCGCACCCACCACGAGATAATCTGTTTCGATCATGTCATCCTCTGCCCATGTGTGACTGAATGTGCCGAGTTAGTATCTGTCCATAAACGGGCATCCCAGCCCGTTATGGACTCGCTGCGCAAAAGCGTGGTTTTCCTGCGCTCACAT
>JAVVFH010000241.1:0-5238 GCA_032250585.1 Lysobacterales bacterium | reverse complement strand
GCCTGGTACCCGAAGCGGGTTCCTCGATGCTGCTGGCGGAAGCCTGCGGTTACCGCAAGGCGGCCGAATTGCTGATGCTGGGCGAACCTTTCGACGCTGCCGAGGCAAAGGCCTGCGGCATCGTTTCCCGGCTGTGCCCGAAGGAGGATTTGCTGGAAACGGCTCTGTGGACCGCGCGGAAACTCGCGTCCAAACCCCGGGCGGCCTTGCGCGCGACCAAGCGCCTGATGCGGCGGCCCGTCGAGCCGCTGGCCCAGCGGGTACGGGCGGAATCGGAGCGGTTCGTTGTCTGCCTCGATTCGGAAGCCGCTCGGGAGGCCTTGACCGCCTTCCTCGAGAAGCGGCAACCCGACCCGTCAAAACTGACCTGACCGTACACCAAACGAGGAAACACCATGATTACAAAGTTACTGGCCGCGGCGGCAATGGTCGCCGGTTTGAACGCCCAGGCCCTGGGCGCCGACGAAGGGCGCACCGCCATTCATGAGAGTTCGACACAGGTGCAGCCCTTGCTGCCGGGTATGGAGGCGCCGGCTTTCGAGGTGCTGACCGTCGAGGGCGAGCCGTTCCGCTTTGAGCCTGGCGCGCTGGAAAAGCCGGTCATCCTGACCTTTTTCCGCGGCGGCTGGTGCCCCTACTGCAACCTTTACCTGTCTGAATTGCGCGAGGCGCAGCAGCCCCTCGAAGACCTCGGTTTCGACCTGTGGTTCGTCAGCGTCGATCAGCCGGAAAAGCTGTATGCCAGCCTCGAGGATCCCGACATCGGTTACACGATCTTTTCGGATGCGCGGCTGGATGCCACGCGCTCGTTCGGCATCGCTTTTCGCGTGCCCGATGCACTGGTTGAGCGCTACCGTGAGTTCGGAATCGACCTGGAGGAAGCTTCCGGCGAAACGCACCACGTGCTGCCGGCGCCGTCCCTCTTTCTGATCGGTGAAGATGGCCTGGTGCATTTCCAGTACACCAATCCCGACTACCGGGTTCGCCTGCATCCCGACGTGCTGATCGCCGCCGCCAAGGCGTACCGGCAGGATGCCGATGCGCGCCTGCAGCGGCTCTACGACGAGAAGAAAAAAACGCAATAGCGTGCTGCTTCCGTCGTACGCCGAAGGCGCTCCGGGCCCATCCGTGAAGGTTCCCCCTGCAGCGGTTGCGCCCGGAGCGCGAACCTGTCCTGAAGTCGGGATGAAATAAACGCTTGATTCAGTTTAGAATACCAACCTCGAGGGGCAAAGCACCGCGCACGGGAGGTGGCCAGCCAATGCAAGGGAGCGCAGTAGGAAAAGGGATCCGCATCGTGCGGTTGTGCGCGCTCGCGGGGCTGCTCCTGCCCGGCGTGGTCGCGGCCGAGGTTTACACGTGGGTGGACGAGAACGGTGTGGTCACCTTTACCAACGTGGCGCCGCCGGCGAGCCGGTCCTACCAGGTGCTGCGTTTTCCCTGCTACGCGTCGGATCCGAAATGCCGGTCGGTGAACTGGGAGAAGGTGCCGTTGAATCTCGGTTCTTTCGAACAGGAAATTCGTGCCGCCGCCCGCGTCAACGCGGTTGAAGAATCCCTGATCCGCGCCATCATCCACGCCGAGTCTGCCTACCAGCCCGACGCGCAGTCGCCGAAAGGTGCGCAGGGCCTGATGCAGTTGATGCCGGCAACCCAGCTTGAACTGGAGGTGACGGATCCCTTCGATCCGCTGGTCAATATCCACGGTGGCACGCGTTACCTGTCGATGCTGCTGGTCGAGTTCAACGGTGATTTCGAACTCGCCGCTGCTGCCTACAACGCAGGTTCCGGCGCCGTGCGGCGGCACGGCGGTATCCCTCCCTTCGCAGAGACCCGCGAGTACGTCCGCCGGGTCAAAATACTCTATGACCGCTACCGCCAGGCCATGTAACCCCGGCGAGCGTTTGTGGGGTCGCTCCTGTAGGAGCCAGCGAAGCTCGCGACAGCTCCCCTCGACGCCCAGGTCGCGAGCTTCGCTCGCTCCTACACACCCCCCGGCTGGTCGCGCCCACGGAAACCCCCCCAAAAAAGTCGGAAGCCCTGCTGAAACTGCTCAGTAGATCAGGCGCGCGTCGCTGACCATTTCGAGTTCGCCGAGCGCGGCCACCAGTTCCTCACTGGCCTTCACGTTCCAGTCCTCGCCGAGTTCCAAACGCGCCATGGCGCGCGCGTTGCTGTAATTGATCCACACCCGGGCCGAGCCGTTGCGGTAAGGAACGAAGGTCGACTGCAGTGCCGCGCAGATTTCCTCACCCGGGCCGCGCAGCGAGACCTGTACGCCGCGGGCGAAGCGGCTCTTGGCCTCGCCCAGGGTCATGACCTTCTGCGCCGTCATGCGGAAGCCGCCGGAAAAATCGTCGCTGCTGACGCGACCGTCGACGACGATGATTTCGTCCTTGTTCAGCAGGTCGGCGTACAGCGCCCAGGCCTCGTCAAACAGCCCGACCTCGATGCGTCCCGTGTGATCCTCGATGGCAACGAAACCGCCGCGGCTGCCGCGCCTGCGGACCGCGCAGATCAGCCCCGCCAGCACCATTGGTGTGCCGCGGCGCTTGCTTTTGGCGTCGTCGGGTATGAGCTTTTCGACAGCGCCCAGCGTGCAGGTCGTGAACCGCGCCAGGTCTTCCGACTGCAGTTCCACCGGGTGGCCGGTCAGATACAGGCCCAGCGTCGTGCGCTCGGCCTGCAGGCCCTGCAGGCGGGTCCAGGGACGGATGGCCTGATGGTCGGTCGTCCGCGGCGCCTGCACCTCGGCCACGTTGCCGAACATGTCGCTCTGGCCTGATGCGCGGTCGCGCTGGTACTGTTCGGCCGCCTGCAGCGCATCCGGTAATTCATGCAGCATGCGCGCGCGGTTGGCATTGGGATCCAGGGCGTCCATTGCGCCCGAGCGCAGCAGCACGTCCAGTGCCCGCCGGTTCACTTTCTGCAGGTCCATGCGATTGCAGAAATCGGACAGGTCGGTAAATGGTCCACCGCGTTCGCGTTCGCGGCGGATCACGTCGATGGCGGCGTGGCCGGCGCCCTTCAGCGCGCCCAGGCCGTAGCGGATGGTCTGCTCGTCGACCGCGGTGAAGGCGTGCTCCGAGCTGTTCACGTCCGGCGGCAGAATCGCCAGGCCCAGTTCCCGGCATTCGTGGATGAAGCCGTCCACCTTGTCGGTGTTGTCCATGTCCGAGGACAGCACCGCCGCCATGAAGGCCGCCTGGTGGTGGGCTTTGAGCCAGGCGGTCTGGTAGGCGATCAGGGCGTAGGCGGCCGAGTGCGACTTGTTGAAACCGTAGCCGGCGAAGGTTTCCATCTGGTCGAAAATGAGGTTCGCGAGGTCTTCATCGACACCGCGCTCCATCGCGCCCTCGACAAAAATCAGTCGCTGCCGGGCCATTTCGGCCGCTTTTTTCTTGCCCATCGCGCGGCGCAGGATGTCGGCCGAGCCCAGCGTGTAGCCGGCCAGCTCCTGGGCGATCTGCATGACCTGTTCCTGGTACAGGATCACGCCGTAAGTGGGCTTGAGGATCTGCTCCAGCTTCGGGTGCGGGTAGCGCACCACTTCGCGGCCGTGCTTGCAGTCGATGTAGGTCTGCACCATGCCCGACTCCAGCGGGCCGGGCCGGAACAGGGCCACCAGTGCGACGATTTCGTCGAAGGTTTCGGGTACCAGTTTGCGGATCAGGTCCTTCATGCCGCGCGATTCCAGCTGGAAAACGGCGGTGGTCCGGCAGGACTGCAGCAGGCGAAAGGTTTCGGCGTCGTTCATCGGCAGCCTGTCGAGCTCGATGGCCGCCTCGCCGGCCTCGGCGCGCTGGTGATTGATGGTTTTCAGTGCCCAGTCGATGATGGTCAGCGTGCGCAGGCCCAGGAAATCGAACTTCACCAGCCCGATGGTCTCGACGTCGTCCTTGTCGAACTGCGTGACTATGCTGCCGCCACCGGCTTCGCAGAACAGCGGCGAGAAATCGGTCAGCTTCGAAGGCGCGATCACCACGCCGCCGGCGTGCTTGCCGGCGTTGCGCGTCAGGCCTTCGAGCTGTATCGCCAGGTCCAGGATGGCCCGCGTGTCCTCTTCGTCCTGGTAACGCTGTTTGAGCTGCGGCTCGTCCTTCAGCGCCTGCTGCAGCGTGATGCCCAGCGTCGGTGGGATCAGCTTGGCGATGCTGTCGACGAATCCGTAACCGTTGCCCAGCACGCGCCCGCAGTCGCGTACCACCGCTTTGGCGGCCATGGAGCCGTAGGTGATGATCTGGCTGACCTGGTCGCGGCCGTAAGTCCGGGCCACGTAGTCGATGACGAGATCGCGTTTTTCCATGCAGAAATCAATGTCGAAATCGGGCATGGAGACGCGCTCGGGGTTCAAAAAGCGCTCGAACAGCAGGTCGTGCGCCAGCGGGTCGAGGTCCGTGATGCCCATCGCATAGGCGACCAGCGAACCCGCGCCGGAACCGCGGCCGGGGCCGACCGGAATGTCGTTGTTGCGGGCCCAGCGGATGAAGTCGGCAACGATCAGGAAGTAGCCCGGAAACCCCATCTGGTTGATCACGCCCAGCTCCAGGTCCAGGCGGTCGCGGTAATCCCCTTCGCTGTGCCCCGGGGCGGGCGGCAGCTGCTCCAGCCGGGCGCGCAGCCCCGTTGCGGCCACCTCGCGCAGGTAGTTTTTCACGCTCATGCCCTCGGGCGTGGGAAAGGCCGGCAGGTAATAGGTGCCGAAGGTCATTTCCAGGTTGCAGCGCGCCGCCAGGTGCATGCTGTTTTCCAGCGCCTCGGGCAGGTCGGCGAACAGCGCCGCCATTTCCGCCGGGCTTTTCAGGTACTGCTCCTCGGAATACGGTGTCTGGCGCCGCCGGTCCGACAGCAGGCGCCCCTCGTGGATGCAGACCCGCGCCTCGTGGGCTTTGAAGTCCTCGCGCGCCAGGAAACGCACGTCGTTGCTGGCCACTACCGGCAGATCGACCTGCGCCGCCAGGCTCAGCGCCAGCTCTTCGTAGTGTTTTTCCTGCTCGCGCCCGGTGCGCTGGACTTCGATATAGAACCGGTCCGGGAAGACCGCCGCCCAGCTCTCGGCCAGTTGCAGCGCGCGGTTCGGGTGGTGGTTCAGGATCGCCTGGCCGATTTCAGAATGCCCTGCATCAAAAAACCGTCGCGCGAGAATCGGCCCATAATGTTCTCTCATATGGAGCGGCAGGGCACTGAAGTGACGCAGAATGGCGTTGGAATTGATCGGCGCCCCTCGGGGGATTTCAC
>JAVVFH010000240.1:1988-5288 GCA_032250585.1 Lysobacterales bacterium | reverse complement strand
GTGGGTACGCCGCGAGTCACGCTCCCGCGCTCGGGATAGAAGGCATACCGCACACCGTGCAGGATGAACTCGATCAGCGCCTGCTGGCGGCGGGCCGCCGGATCGAAGCGCTGGGGCAGGAAATGCGCAGCATCGACGTCGAGAGCCTGCGCGAGGCCACCGCCGCGCTGGAAAAAGAATCGCAGGCCCTGGCCGCGAGTGAAAACGAGAAACAACGGGAGCTCGACGCCCTGCGTGCCAGCCTGGCGGAAACCCGGGCCGAGTTGCGTGCGAGCGAGGAGAGTCACCGGCAGGTCCAGCGCGATCTGCATACCCGCGAGGGACGGCTGGAGTCGCTGCGCGCGCTGCAGCAGGCGGCGCTGGAGGATCAGTCTGCGGCCGACTGGCTGCAGGAACAGGGACTGTCCCGCGCGCCGCGCCTGGCCCGGGTCATCGAAGTCGACGAAGCCTGGGAAGCCGCGGTCGAGACCGTGCTGGGGCACTGGCTACAGTCCGTGCTGGTCGAGGCGGGCAGCGACCATGGCCGGGCGCTCGCCGGGCTGGAGCACAGCTCGCTGGATTTGCTGGACGACCGCCGCGGCGGTGTGCAGCCGCGGCCCGGCAGTCTCGCCGCCCGGGTCCGGGCGCCGGACGCGGTGCTGAGGTGGCTGAACGCCGTTGACACGGTCGATACGCTGGAGGCCGCCTGGGCTGCACGTGAGCGTCTGGCGCAGGGCGCTTCGGTGGTAACTCCCGCCAGCGAGTGGCTGGGCCCCGACTGGGTGCGGATTGCCCGCGGCCAGGCCGGGCAGGACAGCATGCTGGCACGGGAAAAAGCGATTGCGCGGCTGGAAAAAGAACTCGATGGCCTCGCTGCGCGGGCAGCAGAACTGGCTGCCGTTCTCAGCAACGCGCGTGAGACCGCCGCGAAGCTGGAAAATCGCAGTGGCGAACTGCAGAGCGAAGTCACTGCGCTGAACCGCAAGAAAAATGAAGTCGACGGCCAGCTCGACAGCCGCCGCAGCAGCATCCGCATGCTGGCCGAACGCGAACAGGCCATCGCCGGGGAAAGGGCTCAACTCAAACAGCAGGTGGGCGAGGACGAGCAGGCGGTGCGCGAGGTGCGCGGTCAGCTTGAAAAACGGCTGGCGACGATGGCAGAGCTCAAAGAGCAGCGCGATGCGCTGGACGGCCGGCGCCGGAAACTGATGAATCGCCGTGACACCGCGCGCGCCGAACTGGGCGTCGCCCGTGACCGGCGCCATGAATTGGCGCTCAAAGCCGGATCGCGCCGTGCCAGCCTCGATTCACTGCGCCAATCGCTGCAGCGCATGGACGCCCAGTTGAGCCAAACACAGCAACGCTACATCGGCCTCAGCGAGCAGATCGCGAAAGCCGGCCAGCCCGAACAGCAACACTACGCCGAGATGGAGCAGTTGCTGAAAAGGCGGGTCGAAACCGAGAACCGGCTCAGCGAATCCCGCGCGCGCCTGCAAAGCCTGGAGAACGATTACCGGGAAAAAGACGCGCAGCGCCAGCAGGCCATACAGCATTCCGACGAGATCCGTCAGGATCTCGAGCGCGCCCGGCTGCAGCAGCAGGAACTCCAGCTGAACGCGCGCGGCCTGCAGCGGCAGGTCGAGGAACGCGGTGGTGACGTCGAAGAACTGGCCAGGGACATCCCGGAGGATGCGCGCCCGGACCAGTGGGAAGCCGAAATAGAACGCCTGGCCGAGCAGATCGCCCGCTTGGAGCCGGTCAATCTCGCGGCCATCCAGGAATACGACGAGGAGCAGGAGCGCAAGGCCTACCTCGACGCCCAGAACGATGACCTGTGCGATGCGCTCACGACGCTGGAAAACGCGATCGCCCGAATCGACCGCAAGACGCGCACCCGTTTCAAGGAAACATTCGAGCGCGTCAACAAGGGGGTGCAGGAACTGTTTCCGCGGCTTTTCGGTGGTGGCCACGCCTATCTGGAACTCACCGGCGAGGACCTGCTGACCACCGGTGTCAGCATCATGGCGCAGCCGCCCGGCAAGCGTGTCAGCAGTCTGCACCTGCTGTCGGGCGGCGAAAAGGCGCTGACCGCGGTGTCTTTCGTGTTCGCGATTTTCCGCCTCAACCCGGCCCCGTTCTGCCTGCTGGACGAGGTCGATGCGCCGCTGGACGACGCCAATGTGCAGCGCTTTTCCACCATGGTGCGCGAGATGTCCGAGACCGTGCAGTTCGTCGTCGTCACGCACAACAAGATCACGATGGAAATGGCACACCAGATGAGTGGTGTTACGATGAGGGAGCCCGGCGTGTCGCGCCTGGTGCAGGTGGACATCGACGAGGCGGCCCGGCTGGCTGCCAGTTAAAATCAATAATAGCTGAGAGGTCAACCTTGGAAACGTCAACACTTCGCTGGATCCTGATCGTCATCGGCGTGATCATCATCGGATCCATTTTCCTGTTTGGCAACCCGGAAAAAAGACGCAAACCCAAGGCCTCGCGAAAAAGCAGCCGCCTGGCCGGCGAGCGTCGCGAGCCGACGCTGCAGGGTGGCCCCGGCGATAAAGTCGAGACCGGGGACACCGCAAGCGAGGTCGCCGACGCTGCCGAGCCGGCGAGTCAGGGCGAGCTGCCCATCGACGGGGCCGAGGCGGCCACCAAACCGCCTGGAGCCGTCTCGAGGAAGCCCTCCGGGCCTCCGCCGGACAAAATCGTCAGCCTGTTCCTGCTGGCGCGCGACAATCGGCTGATCACCGGCGCCGAGTTGCTGCAGGCGGCTTTGAACACGGGCATGGACTTCGGCGACATGAACATCTTCCACCGTTTGCCCGAAGGCTCCGAACAAGCCGTGTTCAGCATGGCCAACGCCGCCAAGCCCGGCCATTTCCAGCGCGACGAGTGGAACACCTTCGAAACCGACGGCGTGGTGTTGTTCATGACGCTGCCCGGCCCGGTTTACGCGCTGGACGCCTGGGACGCGATGTTGGCTACGGCGCGCCGGATGAGCGAGATCCTGCACGCCGACCTGCTGGACGGAGATCGTGTCCCGTTTACCCGGCAAAAGGAGGCGCAGATGCGCGAGGAGATGCGCTCCTTCGACCGGAAAAAGTATCCCTCCGGGGTCTGATGACCGGGGCATCCAAAGGGGCATGAGACAGCCATGAATCCGGCGCAAGCCCGCAAACGCGCGGCCGAATTGCGCGCAGAGATCGAACACCACGATTATCGCTATTACGTGCTCGACACGCCGACGATTCCGGACGCGGAGTACGATCGCCTGCTGCGTGAACTCGAGAAACTCGAGGCCCAATACCCGGATCTCAT
>JAVVFH010000240.1:0-1978 GCA_032250585.1 Lysobacterales bacterium | reverse complement strand
CGAGAATGCCGAGGCCATTGACGTTGCCGCCGTCCGGCGTGCCGAAGCTGCTGCCGAGTATCTCGGCCGCGCTGTGGGTGAAGAGCATGGGCACGCCCTCGTCGGCGAGCTCGGCAAGGCGCATCGCATGTGGGCGGAGTGCGTCGGCGGCCAGCCGCTGGAAGGCTTCCGGGAAGTCCGTCACCGCAGGGCCATGCTGTCGCTTGCGAATGCCTTTTCCGACGAGGAAATCCAGAAGTTCCACGAACGGGTGCTGCGTGGTCTGGAAGTCGATCACGTCGATTACGTTGCGGAGCCCAAGCTCGACGGCGTGGCGATATCGCTGCGCTACGAGGACGGTCGCCTGCGCCAGGCCGCGACGCGCGGTGACGGCGTCAGCGGCGAGGACGTGACATCCAACGTGCGTACCATCGCCGCGATCCCCTTGCGCCTGGAGCTGCGCGGGGGCGAGCGTCGCTGGCCCGAAGATTTCGAGTTGCGCGGCGAGATTTACATGCCGTTGGAGGCGTTCGCGGAGTACAACGAGCAGGCGCGCGAATGTGGCGAAAAAGAGTTCGTCAATCCGCGGAACGCCGCGGCGGGAAGCTTGCGGCAGCTCGATCCACGGGTCACCGCGCGGCGGCCGCTGGCCTTTTATGCCTACGGTCTGGAGGCTTCCGGGAACCGGCCCGAAAGCCATTATGAGGCCTTGCAGTTGTTGCGCGCATGGGGTTTCCCGGTCAACCCCGAGGTGCGGCGCGTGCGCGACGCGCAGGGCTGCATCGATTACTACCAAGCGATGGCGGAAAAACGCGGCAGCCTGCCCTACGACATCGACGGCGTCGTTTACAAGGTCGACCTGCTTGCGCAGCAGGAAACGCTTGGCTTCGTCAGCCGTGCGCCGCGCTGGGCGATTGCGCAGAAGTTTCCGGCCCAGGAGGAAATCACCCGCCTGTTGGCAATCGACCTGCAGGTGGGCCGCACCGGCGCGCTGACTCCGGTGGCACGTCTCGAGCCGGTGTTCGTGGGCGGGGTGACCGTTACCAACGCCACGCTGCACAACCTCGACGAAGTCCGGCGCAAGGACGTGCGCGCGGGCGACTGGGTGATCGTCCGGCGCGCCGGCGATGTCATTCCCGAGGTCGCACGGGTGGTGGTGGAGCGCCGCGCCGGCGAGCCCGCGGAGTTTTCCATGCCCGAGACCTGCCCGGTCTGCGGTTCGGCGGTCGAGCGCATCGAGGGCGAGGCGGCTTTCCGCTGCACCGGCGGTTTGTTCTGCGCCGCGCAGCGCAAGCAGAGCATCATGCACTTCGCCTCGCGCCGTGCGCTGGACATCGAGGGCTTGGGCGAGAAACTCGTCGAGCAGCTTGTCGAGACCGGACTGGTGGAATCCATCGCGGATCTCTATCGCCTTAAGCGCGAGCAGTTGATCGAGCTCGAGCGCGTGGGCGAGAAATCGGCCGACAATTTGCTGGCGGAACTGGAGCGCAGCAAGAAACCGGCCCTCGATCGCCTGCTGTACGCGCTGGGCATCCGCGAAGTCGGGGAAGTCACCGCGCACGCGCTGGCGCGACATTTCAATAGCCTGGAGGCGGTCGCCGCGGCGAGCCCAGAGGCGTTGGAGGAGGTGTCGGATATTGGCCCGGTGGTGGCCGGCCACGTGCATGCCTTCTTCGAGGAACCACACAACCTCGAGGTCATTCGGCAATTGCAAGCCGCCGGTGTCGAATGGCAGCCATTGGAGTCGCCGGCCGGCGAGCAACCCCTGGCGGGCCAGACCTGGGTATTGACCGGTACGCTGAGCATGCCTCGCGCACGCGCGAAAAACCTGCTGGAATCACTGGGCGCGAGGGTCACCGGCAGCGTTTCAGCGAAAACCACCACCGTGCTGGCCGGGGCGGATGCCGGTGCCAAGCTGAAAAAAGCGCAGTCGTTGGGAGTCAGGCTGGTTGATGAAGCGGAATTTTTGGAGTTGGCTGGCGTGGGAAAGGGTGAAGGG
>JAVVFH010000023.1:17891-24227 GCA_032250585.1 Lysobacterales bacterium | reverse complement strand
CAATCACGGTCAGCGGCCGCCGGCGGTTCGATGTAATGGCCGAAAGCGGCCGGGTTCATCAGGATCGTTTCGGCCAGGGAACTGGCTTCGGCCACCGCCACCGTCTGGTGCCGGGCGTCCGCGGTTCCCTGGACGGCCGCGAACATCAATAGGGACAGTCCTCCCAGACCCATTGAATAGATGGCCGTCGCGAGCGAGAGCTCAAGTAAGGAAAAACCCGACTGAGCGGCACGGTTGCGGAAATTCATGACGTCCTCCCTTGCGTGTTCCCCTTGATTCACGATGTAGACATGATCGGAAATACAGCGCCCTGAAGGAATAGTGAATCGCCTTGTTCTGTGTCGGATTTTTCCAGTGAATTCAGTAGGAAATCAACGCGGTATTGTGCCGGCAAAAGCTTTTGAATATACTGGCGCCGCTCTCAGTGCCGGCATAGCTCAGCTGGTAGAGCAACGCATTCGTAATGCGTAGGTCGGGTGTTCGAGTCACCCTGCCGGCACCATTAAATCAATAACTTAGGCTTTTCCAACGGGGTGTCCTGTCTAGCAAATGCCCCTCAATCTACAATTTCGCCTTTCCTGACACCGGCAAATCCGAATCCGGGACACCCACAAAAGCGATCAAATCCGGGCAAATCCGGGACACCCACAAAAGCGAATAAATCCGGGATAAATCCAGGACACAAGCCACAAATTGGATTGTGTAACCGCTCATGGACCAATAACCTTGAGTTCAAAGGAGAAGGAATATGAGCAAGATCGCTGTAAAACCCGCTCTGGCTGGCGAGACCGAAGTCCGTCCCTTTCCTGGGGGTAGAGCATGAAGTTAACCGACCTGGTGCAAAAGCCGGTGCTCGAGCAGCCCGTCTACGAACCCGGCAAAGCCATCGAAGACGTGGCTCGCGAGCTTGGCCTGAACCTGTCGGAGCTTGTCCAGCTCGCCTCCAATGAAAATGCGTTCGGGCCTTCGCCCAAAGCTGTGGCGGCTGCGCGCCGGGCCCTGGAGCAAGCCCATTTGTATCCTGACGGGGGCGCTTCCGCCTTGCGAACGAAATTGGCGGCCGGCCTTGGCCTGTCGGCGCGTCAAATCGTGGTAGGCAATGGCTCGAACGAGATCCTGGAGATGCTGGGCCACGTATTTCTCGGCCCCGGGGACGAGACGGTCATGGGTACGCCGGCGTTCATTGTCTACAAGTTGGTCACCCTCCTTTTTGGAGCGACCCCGGTCGAGGTTCCGTTGCGGGGGCATCGGCACGACCTGGAAGCGTTGGCGGCAGCGGTTGGTCCGCGAACCAAAATGGTTTTTCTGCCCAGCCCGAACAATCCCACCGGCACGTCCAATTCCGCCGCCGAACTGACCGCCTTCGCCCGCAGCCTGCCCGACCACGTGGTGTTTGTCTTTGACGAGGCTTATGCGGAGTATCTGGACAATCCGCCGGACCTTCGGCCATTGATTGCGGACGGCCGGAAGCTGATCTGCTTGCGCACCTTTTCGAAAATCTACGGCCTGGCAGCACTTCGGGTCGGTTATGGCTATTGCGGCGAGGAAATGGCTGACCTGTTGAACCGGGTGCGCGAGCCTTTCAATGTCAACGGGCCGGCACAGGCCGCGGCGGCTGCCGCGTTGGACGATCATGAATTTCTGGCCAGCTGCCGCGCCGGGAACCGCGCGGGATTGCGGCTCCTCGAAACCGGACTGGAGCGGTTGGGCGTGCCTTTCGTTCCAAGTGAGGCGAACTTCCTGCTCGCAAGGGTGGGAGACGGGGAGCAGGTGTTTGGCGAGTTGCAGAATCTCGGGGTGATCGTGCGGCCGGTGGGGCTTTACGGCCTGCCGGACTACGTGCGCATTACGGTCGGGACGGAGTTGGAAAACCACCGGCTGCTGGAGGCGCTGGCGAAGGTCTTGACAAAGCGGCGGGCGTGATTTTCCCCGAGGAAGAATCCGCGGTTCATTGAGTATAAACCGTCACGATTTTATTTACATCGGCGCCTCTGTAATCGCTTCCGGAAATCAGAAGATGCGGTCAGCCTAATACGCCAAAATACAGGTAACAGAAAGCAAAGATCGCCAGCGCCATGATGCCGAACAGGCTCCAGCTGTACAGCAGGGCACCTGGCTTCAGCTCGGATGGAACGGTGGTGGAAAACATGGCGCGATGATTGATAAACGCGATGAAGGGCGCGACCAGGAAAGCGACACTGGTGGCAAAATCGATGAAGGCCCTGAACGACCGCATAAAAGCGAACAGGATCATTATTGCGCCCAGACACTGCAAAATGATGAATGCCGTGTAGCTGGTTGCGGCGCGGGTTTTTATCCCTTTGTCAGCCGTAAAATGCGCGATCAGGCCCGTCAATGCGCGCGGACAGGCATCCATGAGTGTCAGAAGAGTGGAAAACATGATCGTTGTGGCGGCGACCGCGATGATGGGATAGGACCACGCACCGATCGATTGCGTAAACAATCCGATAAACTGCCCGGCAAAGTTGCTCACCGAACCGGCAACGGCAACCTCGTCCTGATGCATGAACACAGCCCCCAACAGCAGGAAGCAGAAAGCCAGCACAGCCGTTCCGGCATAGCCGAGATTGAAGTCGAAGCACGCTTCCCGCGGGGTGAAATTACGCTTCAGATCTTTGGATTTTGCACACACCCAAAGTGACTGGAAAACCGACGCGCCGACGGCAGTGGGCATCCAGCCCGCCAGTGCAATGATGAACAGTATGGTCTTCAGATCGGTGTCAAAAAACGGACTGATGCTAAGCAATTGTGGTTCTATCCTGGGCAGGGCGAGCAACACCGCCAGCAAAATCAACACGGTAAAAAGTACTACAAACAGCGTGGTTATTCTCTCGAACAGGTGGTATTTACCCGAAACCAACAGAATGCTGCTGCCGATCAGTAACAGGCTGGCCATCGACACGGCGTCGATGTCCCATTCCAGGCTGTTGTTTACCAGGCCGCCGGTAATCAACGCCACCGCAGATGTGGCGATAAACATATTGACGAACAACTCGGCGGTGAAAAAGAAGACAGCCCATTTACCCTGGCGAAGGTAGCTTTCTATCAGCGATTCACCGGTGGCCGCCGCATAGGCCGAGCCAAAATGAAATACCGGATACTTTATGAGGCAGGCAAGCAGAATGACCCACCACAGCGCGAGTCCATAGTCGGCCCCTGCGCGGGTAGATTGCACCAAATGCGAAGTGCCGACGCAGGCGGCTGCAAAAAGCATGCCCGGGCCCAGTTTTTCACCGTATTTTTTTATTGGATTCATACGTTGTTCTTGCCGCGCATCGTTCTGATACAAATCTCATACCGAGCCGCTGATAAAATACCCATTGATAAATGTAAGGGCAATCGATTTATTGTAATTTCAATTAAAATTGGAAAGGGTTGCCGAATTGGCATCATAATAACAGCCGCAACCAAAAGGTGGATCCAATGTCCTCGCTCAAGTCTCGGAAAAGCAGGAAGGTAAATCCCGCTCCCGCCCCACTGCGAAAAAATTCAGGCAAGGTCAAAAATCCTATCGACATGCAAAGTTTCCTGCCTTTCCGATTTCTGCGGATGGGCTTGCGCATGTCGGCCGCCGGCAACAAGCTTTCGACGTTGATCCGCGAATCCGGTTTGCCCATCGGTGAGCGGGAATGGCGTGTCATAGCGTTGCTGGGTGCATACGGGGGACGCACCAACAGCCAACTGGTCAAGATTTCCGGACTGGATGCGGCAACCGTGTCCCGCGCCGTCAAGACATTAAAGCAAATTGGCTTCGTCGATACGCTGCAGTCAAAACGCGACCGTCGCCGGTTGCTGATTTATCTGACTGAAGCGGGTGCGCATTACCACGACCGGATTACACCAAAACGGATTGAAACAGGCGAATTGATCGCCGCAGGCCTGACGCAGCGGGAGCTTGAATCACTTGGCAAAATATTGGACAAGCTGGATCAGCACTTGATGAGTCTGGAAAACGACATTGACGAGGATTGGGCATGATCATTATTTGCCTGACCCCACGGCTGTGGCGCGCTCGTCAGTCGACACTTTTTCATTAACATCTATATTCTTGCAACTTCAACTATATGGTCGTATAGTATTTTTCGTGGGGTCAAAATTAAAAATTTCCTGAGGGAGGAATCAAGCATGTACCGGAAATTACTTGCTGCAGGCATAGCAGGCGTACTTTTGCCTCTATCCGTCCCTGCCATGGCCGCCGAATCCGGCTTTGCTATCGAAGAAGTGCTGGTCACTGCGCGCAAGCGTGAAGAGAGCCTCCAGGATGCGCCGCTCGCGGTGACCGCCGTGTCCGGCCAGGCACTCGAGGCACGTGACATGACGCAGATTTCGGCCGTTGGTGACATATCTCCCAACGTCAATTTCAGTTTTGGCGGCACCAGTTCCGGCTCGGGGTCCGCGGCCGTGGTTTACATTCGCGGTGTCGGGCAGAACGACTTCACCCCGGTCACCGATCCCGGTGTCGGTATCTACATTGACGGGGTTTATCTGGGTAGAACCATCGGTTCGGTGCTGGACGTGGTCGATCTCGAGCGGCTGGAAGTGTTGCGCGGTCCGCAAGGCACCCTGTTCGGTCGCAACAGCATCGGCGGAGTTATCAGCCTGACCACGCGCGATCCCGGCGATGAACTGGCTGGCCGGATTCGCGCCACGGTCGGCGACGATGAGCGCGTGGATTTTTATGGCACCCTCGAAGTGCCTATGGGCGACAATCTGGCGGGCATCTTTACCGGCATGCGCAAATCCCGTGACGGCTATGTCGACCGCAATGCCGGGTCGGCGGGCGACCCCGGCGACGAGGACGTGGTCGGCTTTCGTGGCAAGCTGGTGTGGACGCCGAGCACTGACGTGACGGTTAAATTGACCGCGGATTATACGCGCGAACGCGAGGAAAGCGCGCCTGAAGTCATGGTCGACATCGATGAGGCATCCACCTTTGTCAGCATTTACAATGCCAACGTTTTCGGTAATGGCGCGCCATCCGAGTGTGTCGGCGGCGGGCCGCTGGACAACCCGGCCTGTGCAAACGACCAGTACAACGGCGCTCCCTTCGACACCTCGGCCACTCTCTCGCAGAACGACGTGGATCAATGGGGCGTGGCTCTGCATGTCGACTGGGTGCTGTCCGACAATTGGTCGCTGTCGTCCATCAGTGCCTACCGCGACATGGAGGCTGAATTCTCACGCGATGCCGATGCCACGCCGTTTCTCATCTTTCATACGACGGACGATTACGAGCAGGATCAGTTCTCCCAGGAATTCCAGTTGTCCGGCACTTACGACCGCTTGAGCCTGGTGAGCGGCCTGTTCTATATGGAGGAAGAGGCCAGCGGGCCGGAACTGGTCGAGGCGATTATCGCGCCGGCCTTCCCCAAGTACATCGGTACGCTCACGGACAACGATAACTGGGCGGTTTACGGCGAGCTCACCTACGACCTCAGCGAACGATTGCACTTGACGGCCGGTGTGCGCTATACCGACGAGACCAAGAGAAACGACCCGATTGCCTATGACGTGATCGGCTTTGATACCGTGCCTACGCTGGAAGCGTTGATCGCCTCTGGCGCTCAGCCTTTTATTCCGCGGGGCAAGCGCAAACTGGGGTTCGATGAGCTTACCTGGCGTGGCGCCCTGGCCTATGACCTGGCGGACAACATGAGCTTGTACGGTACCGTATCGACGGGTTTCAAAAGCGGTGGTTTCGACCAGCGGCACACGGCTCCACGAGACGATCCGGCAACGTATGAACCGGAGACGATGACCCAATACGAAGTGGGATTGAAGACCGATCTGCTGGATACGCTGCGACTGAACGTCGCCGCTTTCTTTTCCGATTACGAGGACATGCAGATTTCAGCAAACCCACCGGACGATATCGGCACCGTTACGGTCAACGCCGCCCAGGGAGAGATTTTCGGCTTGGAAGCGGAATTCACCTTCGTGCCCACTCCCGAGATTCTGATTGAAGGCGGCTTCGGCTACATGGATGCGGAATACACGGAACTGGATGAGGATCTGCAGGTAGAGGTCTCAACAGACGATGAATTTATCCGGACCCCGGAATGGTCCTGGTTTATGGGCGCTTCGTACCGGATTACATTGAACAATGGCGGCATCATTACGCCGAGACTCGACTGGGTATACAAATCGGAAATCCAGTACGAGCCGGTCAACAACGATGATGTCGCGGGCGACTCCTATAACCGGCTGAATCTGGCGGTCGCTTACGAGCCGAATGACCTTTTCAAGTTTACGCTCGGTGTCAATAATGTGACGGATGAGGAATATATCATCGCCGGCGACTCGAATAATCAGCTC
>JAVVFH010000023.1:0-17881 GCA_032250585.1 Lysobacterales bacterium | reverse complement strand
TTCACTGGTCGTTTTCGACCGGCCCCGCAACTGGTATCTGACGGCGGAATACGCGTTCTGAGCCGGCCAGCTCGCATAATTCACGGGCCACCTCAGCCAAAAAAGAGAAAGGAGTCCGCAATGGGCTCCTTTTTTTACGACTCGGCATGAACGCGCTCGAAAACCTTGCGATCGGATTCGCCGTGCAGGACGAAACGTATCTGCTTCAGGTTGGAAAGCCCTGGGCGTTCCTCGAGTACCGTCGTGAGCGCCACGCCTGCCGCTTGCTCCATGGGATAACCGAAGGCGCCGGTGGAGATGGCGGGAAAAGCGATGGAGGCAATGTTTTTGCTTTCAGCCAGGCGCAGGGCGTTCCGGTAACAGTCGGCCAGTAGGCCCGCGGCGGGTTCGTCACGGCCGTAGACCGGGCCAAGGCAGTGGATTACATAGCGATTCGGCAAGTCGTATGCCCCAGTGATGACCGCTTCACCGGGACGGATGGGCGCTAGCGCCCGGCATTCCCGGTCCAGCGCCGGGCCTGCGGCGCGGTGGATCGCGCCCGCGACGCCGCCACCGGGGCGAAGTTCGGCATTGGCTGCGTTGACGATTGCGTCTATGTCGGGCTGGCTCGTAATGTCGCCGACGACGCATTCAAGTCTGAAATCCTGCTGGTTCTTCCGGTTCATCGGTGCTCCTGGTGGTTCCGCTTCATGACTTCACCATAACAGGAGCGCGACGGGAAACGCACGTGCCTGCGGACACAGGATCCGGATTTGCGCAATGCAAAGCGATATCGCCGACTTTATAATATAAAGGAACAATCCACAGGGGATGAATGCCATGTTTCAACCGGAATTCAAGCGCGGCGATGCCCTGCTCATCGTCGATGTACAGATCGACTTCTGTCCCGGCGGTGCCCTGCCGGTGCCGGAGGGCGACACGATCATACCGTACCTCAACGAATGCCTGGCCGCTGCCCGCGAGGCTGGTGTGCCGGTGATCGCCTCGCGCGACTGGCATCCCCGGCGGCACCCGAGCTTTGAAGCCGAAGGCGGTGAGTGGCCGGTGCATTGCGTGCAGGATACCGAGGGCGCCGTGTTCCACCCGGAGCTTGCGCTGCCGGCTGGGGCGATCAAGGTTTCCAAGGGAGTCCGCTTCGACCAGGACCAGTATTCGGTGTTTGACGAAACCGGTCTTGCGGCACTGCTGCGCAAAGACGGCGTTGAGCGCTTGTGGGTTGGGGGTTTGGCGCAGGATGTCTGCGTGCATGCCAGCGTGCTCGCCGCGCGTGAAGAGGGCTTCGACGTCCACCTGCTGGCCGCCGCGACGCGGCCGATCGATGCGAAGCAGGGCGAGGAGGCACTCCGGGAGATGCGCGCTGCGGGCGCCGTCATCGAGATGTCTGCATGAGCCAGCCTTATATCAACGGTACCAATGCAGCGCTGTTTACCGATCTCTACGAATTGACGATGGCGCAGGCCTATGTGGCCGGCGGCATGCTCGAAGCCGCCACGTTCAGTCTTTTTTTCCGCGAGTTACCCGACGATCGCAACTACATCCTGTCCTGCGGCATTGAGGACGTCGTGGATTATCTTGCATCCCTGCGCTTCAGTGAGAAGGACATCGACTACCTGCGTGACCAGGGTACGCTCTCGCAGTCGATGCTCGATTACCTCCAAAGCTTCCGGTTTACCGGCGACGTGTACGGCCTGCCCGATGGCACGCCGGTGTTTCCCGAGGAGCCCCTGGCCGAGGTCACCGCGCCCATACCGGAAGCGCAACTGGTTGAGACGTGGATCCTGAACCAGGTGCATGCCCAGAGCGTGCTGGCTTCCAAGGCGGCGCGTGTCGTCACCGCGGCGGCCGGTCGCGAGACCCTCGATTTCGGTCTGCGGCGCATCCACGGCGCCGACGGCGGCCTGAAAGCCGCCCGGGCCTTTCACGTGGCGGGCGTGGACGCGACGTCCAATGTCCTGGCCGGGCGCATTTACGGGCTGCCGATCGCCGGCACGATGGCGCACAGTTACGTGCAGGCGCATGACGATGAAATGGAGGCTTTTCGCGCTTTTGTGAAAGAGTTTCCAGAAACGGTGCTGCTGGTGGATACCTACGACACCGAAGAGGGTGTCAAAAAGGTGGTTGCGCTGGCCGCGGAACTGGGTGGTGACTTCCGGGTGCGGGGTATCCGCCTCGACTCCGGTGATCTAGGGGCATTGGCGCACGCGTCCCGGCGAATACTCGATGACGCGGGGCTGACCGACGTCCAAATCTTCGCCAGCGGTGGTCTCGACGAAAAGCAAATTCGGGAACTGCTGGAAGTCGGTGCGCCGATTGATGGCTTCGGGGTAGGCACCTCGATGGGCGTTTCGGAAGACGCACCGGCCCTGGACATCGCCTACAAGCTGGTCGCCTACGCCGGGAAGGGGCGTATGAAGCTATCAGCCGGCAAACGTTCCCTGCCGGGCGCCAAGCAGATTTTCCGACAGTTTCAGGACGGTCGGATGAGTGGTGACGTGCTGGCCAGCCGGCAGGAGAAGCTGGCCGGCCGGCCCTTGTTGGAGCCGTTCATGAAAAACGGCCGCCGGGTCCGTCAGCGCGACGATCCGGACACAGCTCGCGAGCGCGCCGCCAGGAACCTGGCTTCGCTGCCGGAGGCAATACGCGGCATCGAGCGGGCCGACTCGCCTTATCCCGTATCGCTGAGCGACGTTTTGCAGCTGCATCTCGAGCAAGTAAAGGAGCGCGTTCGGGACATTGCCGGGAAGAAACCATGAGCGATCGAAAAACCTGGGGCCTGCAGCTTGCGGATACGGAGCGAGTGGAGTGCCTGCTCGACCGCATGGCCGAACAGATCATCCCTACGATCAGTGGCGAAACGTCACTGCTCGGGATTCTGCGCCGCGGCGCGCCGTTGGCGCAGGCACTGGCGGACCGCGTCGAGCGAACCGGGCGGGCCAGGCCCGTGGTCGGTAAACTAAAGCTCAAACGCTACGCAGACGATCTGACCCTGCTGCACGAACAACCCGAACTGGACGAATCAACGCTCGACATCGAAATTGAAGACCGCCACCTGATTCTCGTCGATGACGTGATTTACAGCGGCGAGTCGATGTTCCGGGCCTGCTGCTTCCTGCGCACCATGGGGGCGAAACGGTTGCAGCTGGCTGCCTTGTGTGTGCGCGGCAAAGCCGACATGCCGCTGCGCACGGATTTCGTCGGCTTGCAGCTGGACATTGGCCCCGACTGGATCATCGACTGCGCCGTCCCCCCTTACGAGGATGAACTCGGCATCGTAATCAATCCGCGCCCGGATTGACCGGGGAGGCGAGCGCACCTGATGCCCTCCCGGGTCTCAGGCGCTGGTTTCCGTTATAATGCAAGGCATCGATTTGAGGCCTTGCGCAGCATGCTCGAATATTGCAGAACAGGTTTCTGCGTGGGAGTTACCGGCAGACATGTTATCGGCACAAGGAGCAATCCAGCGCCTGAAAGAAGGCAACCAACGTTTCGTCGAGCGGGTACAAAAAGGTGGGGCGGCACTCACGCAGTCCGGCATCACGATTCTGCCCCGGGAGCAGGCACCTTTTGCGATCATCCTCGGTTGTTCGGATTCGCGGGTGCCGGCCGAGATCGTGTTCGATCAGGGCCTTGGTGACTTGTTCGTAATCCGGGTCGCGGGCAACATCGTCGCGCCGTCCCAGGTGGGAAGCGTGGAGTTCGCCGCCTCGCAATTCGGCACCCCATTGGTTGTGGTGCTGGGCCACACCGAGTGCGGTGCCGTTACCGCCACCATCGACCAGTTACAGCAGTCGGCCGAGCGCCAATCGCGGAATCTGCGTTCAATCGTCGACCGGATTCGTCCTTCGGTGGAAGGTCTGCTGGGCACGGACTTGCGACAGGACCCCGAGCGGCTGTTGGCACACGCCGTGCGTACCAATATCAGCGTCTCGGTGAGCCAGCTGCGGCACGGTTCGGAAGTCCTGGAAGGCCTGATCGAGAACAAGGAACTGCTTGTGGTCGGTGCCGAATATTCCGTGGCAACGGGCGTCGTCGAATTTTTCGATGATTGGGATTCCGCCGCTTCGGCGGATTGATGTCGGACTTGCGGGCGAACAGGCCGATGCGAGGGAATCGAAGCAGAATGGCTGGTTACGCGCTTTTGCTGTTCATGGTCATGGCCATCAGCGGCTGCGTCGGCCTGCCACAGGGTATCGGACCGGTCGGTAATTTCGAACTCGACCGTTACCTCGGCAAGTGGTACGAAATCGCGCGCCTCGATCATTCCTTCGAGCGCGGCCTGCAGCGCGTCACCGCCGAGTATTCGCTGCGCGAGGATGGCGGGGTCCGGGTGATCAACCGCGGTTTTGCCGTGGAAGAAGGTGAGTGGGAACAGGCCGAAGGCAGGGCCTACTTCGTGCGCAGCCCGGACGAAGGCTACCTGAAGGTTTCATTTTTCGGACCGTTCTTCGGTAGCTATGTGGTTTTCGAGTTGGACGACAACTACGACTACGCCTTCATATCCGGGCCGGATCGTTCGTACCTGTGGCTGCTGGCTCGGTCGCCTGAAATCGGCGAAACAGTCGGTGAGCGCTTTGTTCAACGCGCCGGCGAACTCGGTTTCGCTACCGGCGAGCTGATCTTCGTCGAGCACGATTGAGCATTCGGGTGCGTCAGCGACAGATCCTTGCGGGCCGGTCGGTTGGCGCCCTTTTCGCGTTGCTCGTGCTGGGCTTTGCGTATACGGTTGGGGAGTTTGGCGTGCAGCGACTGCCGTCGCGCGGTGTCACCCCGGAGCGCGCGGTGGAACTGCTGGGTATTGGTCCACTGCTCGGGCGCCGGCCCCAGACACGCTGTCCGGCGGCGAACGCCAGTGCGTGGCCATCGTGCGTGCCTTGGAAGTCAGTCCGCGCCTGCTGCTGATGGACGAACCGCTGGCCTCGTTGGATGCCGCGCGCAAGCGCGAGATTCTGCCGTTCATCGAGACCTTTCAGCGAGAACTCGTGATTCCGGTGATCTACGTCACGCACGATCTGGAGGAGGTGACCCGACTCGCTGATCACCTGGTTTTGATCGATGCCGGGCAAATCGTGGCTGCCGGTGACCTTCACGAGTTGCTGACCCGGCTGGACCTGCCCCTGGCCCACGAGGCGGGGGCGTCCGCTGTGCTCGAGGCTGAAGTGGCCGGGCATGATACGCATTATCACTTGACTTACCTGGACTCTGCAGCCGGCCGCTTTTCGGTGATCGACAACGAACTGCCGCCGGGTCAGGCGGTGCGGCTCGAGATCGCCGCGCGCGACGTGCGCCTGACGCTATCGCCGCAAGCCGGCACCACCACCGGATATGCACGGTACGGCCTGGATCAGTGCTTTACGGTTTGAGCTCGCGCACCAGGCGGGCAATGGAGGGGAAGAATGCGTGTCGGGCTCGACATCACCCAGGCGGTAAAAAGACGCGGACGTGGTATTGCGCGATACATCCGCGAAATCCTGCCACGGCTGGCCGATCCGTCACTTCAGTTGGACACAACCTACTGTATTCGGGGCGCCCGCTGGTGGCGCCGCTCGCTGGTGGCGGACTTGCAGCCAGCGGTGCCGCGGTCGTGGCTGCCGACGCCTGCCTGGCTGCCCACGCGGGGGCTGGACCTGTTTCACAGTTTCGGCAACCACCTGCCGCGCATTGCGAAAGTGCCGCTGACCTTCACGGTACACGACTTCCGTGCGCTGGACCGGCCGTTGGAGAAGGGCGTGGGTGGCAACCGCCTGCGCCGCAACATCGAGCGTGCCGCCGGGATTTTGTGCCTGACCGAGCACGGCAGGGATCGCTTGCTGCACCATTATCCGGATTTCGACCCGCAGCGCCTGGCTGTTGTGCCGCACGGCGTGGACCGGGAGCGATTCCACCCCCAGGATCCCGACGCAGCCCGTGCTACCGCCCGGCGTTATGGCATCGAATCGCCCTACCTGCTGCAATTGGGCAGCTGGTTTCCCCACAAGAATCTCGAGCTTTCGATTCGGGCTTTCGCCCGCTCCCGGGCCTGTGCCGACGGCTGGAAACTGGTTTTTGCAGGAGGTGGGGCAACCGCGGTATATGCCGCCAGGCTGAGTGAACTCGCGGCGTCGGAGTGCGTCGCAGAGCAAATCTGCTGGCTGGAAGATCTTCCCGGTCCGGATTTGCCGCTGCTGTTGGCGGGCGCGCGCGCTCTTTTGCAACCGTCACGTTACGAGGGTTTCGCGCTGCCGCTGCTCGAAGCGATGGCAGTCGGTTTGCCCGGCGTGGTCTCCGATTCGTCCTGTCTGCCCGAGGTCTCTGGCGGCATCTGGCCAATCGCAGGCCAGTCGGACGTACAGGCTTTCGCGGGCGGAATCGATGCCGTCGCGCTCGACGGCCCCTTTCGTGACGCAGCCATCCGGGCGGGATTGGAGCGCGCGGCGAAGTTCACCTGGGAGGAAACCGCCCGCCGGACGGCGGCATTTTTCCACCGGGTTCTGGCTGCCGGATGATAATATCGACGGGTTTTAGCGTTCAGGAAAACGGATGAAAGTCAGTTGTTTCAGTTTTCTTCGCGACGGCGTGCGCCTCGGGTATCCCTTCGAGGAGAGCATCCGTTCGGCCTTGCCCCTTTGCGATGAATTCATAATCGCCGTGGGCACCAGCGACGACGGCACCTGGGAGCGCCTGCAGGCGATGGGTGAGCCTAGGCTGAAACTGCTGTCGACCCACTGGAACGAGCAGTGCCGCAGCCATGGTTTCGTCTACGGGCAGCAGAAAATGATCGCCCAGTACAACTGTACCGGCGACTGGGCCTTTTACCTGGAAGGCGACGAGGTCCTGCATGAAAACGACCTGGAGCGGATTCGTGCCGGCATGGCGTATTACCTGGACGATCCCGAAGTAGAGGCGCTGGCGTTCGATTACTACCATTTCTATGGCGATGCCAGTCACCTTCACATTTCTTCGCAGGCCTATCGCCGTGCCACGCGTATCATCCGCAACCGCCTGCGAAGCATCGCTCCGGACGGCCTTTACTGGGCGTTGATCAAGGACAAGACCTGGTACGGTGGTCGTAACAAGCGCCGGACGCGCTATCCCCGGGCTGCGGCTCTCAATACGCCGATTTACCATTACGGCAACGCGCGGGATGAGCGTTTCCTGAAAAAGAAGGCGGCGGCGGGAAATCAGTACTGGGCGACCAAGAAGGCCTTCGAGTCGTCTTACGGCGACATCGACCCATGCGCTGTCGGGCGTTTCGTAGGCCAGCATCCCGCCGTCATGGAGTCTTGGTTAAGGACGCACGCCAACAGGGGATTCCGCTTCGATCCCGATCACCGGCTGAGCCGCAGGGAAACGAAGCACCGATTATTGGCCAAACTGGAAAAACGTTTCGGCTGGGATTTCAGTAAGCGGCATTTCAAGGTCGTTCGCGAATACGAAGGACCCGAGTCGTGACGGTCCGGCGATCAGCCGCCCAGCCGGTTCACCGCTCGCCGCAGCCAGGCGGCTGATCGAAACGGTGCCAGGTTTACCGGATCGATGCGATGCTGGTTGGCTGCCTCGTGTTTGCGGCCCATGATCCTGCCGACGACGCCCAGGTAATCCCCTTCGGATGTGTAGACCTGGTAAGCCGTGGTGTTGCCCTGGCCCACGATGTTTCTGAGCCTGTCTACCTGAAAAACGGTCATGTGTATTTGCGTGTGATTCATCGTTCCCAACTCCCTTCGGAACACTCCGGTCATCCCTGGTTGATGCGGTCTTGCAAGGGTATTAATGCATTTACCGTGCCAATAAAAAACGTGAGTTCGCTGGAAAAGGTAAAGCAGTTGAAAAACAGATGGATATAGTGAGTTCACTGCTCAAGGACGACCGTCGTGCGCCGCGACTTGACTCGGACACTGACCCGCAGTGGCACTTGGCTGCCAAAATTTGTCACCTCGCCGCAAGCGGTGGTCTGATCACATCGGTCGTGACAGCGGGTAAGGAGTAACGGAGTAAAAACGCGTAGAATTCCACGTGGGTAATCGGGGACCATCATGCAAGTCGAAGGTAAGGCATATCGCTCCATCTGGCTGAACGGGAACGGTTGGGCGGTCGACATCATCGACCAGACCTTACTGCCGCACGCTTTCGAAGTCCGCAGCCTGACGAGCCCGGCGGAGGCTGCCGAGGCCATCCGTGCCATGCGGGTGCGCGGTGCCCCGCTGATTGGCGCGACCGCCGCCTATGGCGTGGCGTTGGCGATGCGAAGCGACCCGGGGGACGATTCGTTGCGCCTGGCCCGGCAGTCCCTGCTGGAGACGCGCCCGACAGCGATCAATCTGCGCTGGGCGTTGGCACGGATGGAAAACCGGTTGATCTCTCTGCCGCCGGCCGAGCGGGCCGCGGCGGCCTACGCGCTGGCCGCGGAAATCTGCGACGAGGATGTCGACATCAACCAGCGCATCGGCGCGCACGGCCTGGCAGTGATCGAGCAGTTATGGGCGGACCGCGACAACCGGCAGAAGGTATTTCATGTGTTGACTCACTGCAACGCGGGTTGGCTGGCCACCGTCGACTGGGGGACCGCATTGGCCCCGTTGTATATGGCATACGACGCCGGCATCCCGGTCCACGTGTGGGTGGACGAAACCCGGCCACGCAACCAGGGCGCAGCACTCACCGCCTGGGAACTGGCGGCGCACGGCCTGCCTCACGATGTCATCGTTGATAATGCCGGTGGCCACCTGATGCAAAAGGGGCTGGTGGACCTGTGCATCACCGGCACCGATCGCACGGCCCGCAACGGCGATGTCTGTAATAAAATCGGCACGTACCTCAAAGCCCTGGCGGCCCATGACAACGGTGTACCGTTTTACGTCGCGCTGCCTGGACCGACCATCGACTGGGAGACCGCCGACGGCGTGGAAGGCATCCCGATCGAGGAACGCGATCCCGCCGAGGTGAGCCGCGTGTCCGGCCGGCTCGATTCCGGCGCGTTGGCTGCGGTGCAGATCACGCCGGACGGAGTGAGCGCGCGCAATTTCGCTTTCGACGTCACGCCGGCCAGGCTCGTTACCGGCTTGATTACCGAGCGTGGTCGCTGCGCAGCCAGCGTGGAAGGCCTGTTGTCCTTGTATCCGGAGAAACAGGAGCATTCCAATGACGGATGAACGGCGCCAGCAACTGATAGACACAGCCTGTGCGATGAACCGCAGCGGTATCAACCGCGGCACGGCGGGGAACCTGAGTCTGCGCTGCGGGAACGGCCTTCTGATCACGCCTTCGGGGCGGTCTTACAAAGAGCTCGAGCCGCGCGACATCGTCTTCATCGGGCCGGACGGGCGTTTCAAGGGTCACGGCAAGCCTTCAAGCGAGTGGCGCATACATTATGACATCTACCGCGGCCGGTCAGATGCGGCGGCGATTTTGCATGCGCACCCGACCCACTGCACAGCCCTGGCCTGCATGCGCCAACCGATTCCGCCCTTCCACTACATGGTCGCAGTGGCCGGTGGAAGCGACATTCCCTGCGCTTCTTACGCGACCTTTGGAACACAGGCCCTGTCGGATAATGTTTTGCAAGCACTGGAAGGCCGCAAGGCCTGCCTGATGGCCAATCACGGCCTGTTGTGCCTGGCAAAAGATTTGCCCGGCGCTCTGGCCCTGGCCGTCGAAATCGAGCAACTCGCCTTTGCTTACATGGAGTGTTTGGCCGTTGGCCCCCCGGTCTTGCTCGACGACGCGGAGATGGATCGTGTGCTGGAGCGTTTCAAAGACTACGGGGCGAATTGATCCATCGAGTGGCTTGGCTGTTAATGTGAATTCCAGCAACGTTGTTCATGCCGGGAAATCGGTTGATTGGTGGTTTTCCGTGCTCGCTACCGGTCCGCCGATGAAGCGGCGGGTGGCGCGCTGGCTCAAACGCGTCAGGATCTCGTAATTCACAGTGCCGGCCCGTGCTGCCAGTTCCTCGAGGCTGACGTCGGGACCGATCAGGTCCACCAGGCAGCCCGGCTGGACCAGTTCGTCGGGCAGGCCGCTGACATCCAGCGTGATGAGGTCCATCGAGACACGCCCGACCACCGGCACCCGGTGCCCGCCGACCGAAGCGATGCCGCGGTTGCCCAGCGACCAGGGGTAGCCGTCGGCATAGCCGGTACCGACAGTGGCAATGCGCGTACCCGGCCGGGCCGTGTAGGTGGCGCCGTAACCGACGGGCGTTTCTTCGTGTATTTCCCGCAGCTGAAGAATGCGGCTTTGTACGCGCAATACCTGCTCGAGCGCCGGTTCCTGGTTGAGATAGGGATTGCCGCCGAACAGCGCGATGCCGAGCCTCGCCATGTCACCTGAAGATTCCGCCCCCAGCAGCGCGCCGGCGGAGTTGCCCATGCTGATGGGCGCCGCCGGCAGCGCCCGGCGCAGTTCGTTGAATCGCTCCAGTTGTTGCAGGAGCATGGCATCGCCCGGCTCGTCGGCGCAGGCGAAATGCGTCATGACGTATTCGATGTCCAGCCACTCGAGGTCTTCCGGCCGCTGTAGCAGAAGCTCGAGTTCGCGGCGGCCGAAGCCCAGACGGGTCATGCCCGTGTCGATGTTCAGAATGGCCGGCAGAGGCCTGCCGAGCGCGCGGGCGCGCTCCGCCCAGGCGGCGCTTTGCTCCGGCGTGATCAGGACCGGCACCAAAGCGTAATCGTTGAGCACCCGGATGCTGCGCGGCGTGGCACCTTCAAAGACGAAGATCTCCGCCTCCGGCAACACCGCGCGCAGCACCACGCCCTCGGTGTGCGTGGCAGTGAAGAACTGCCGGCAGCCGGCGCGCGACAGGGCTGGCGCGATAGAGCGGATGCCCAGGCCATAGGCGTCGGCTTTGACCACGGCGGCGCAACTGGCTGGCCGCAGGCGCTCCAGGCAACGCCGGTAATTTGCATCGAGCGCATCCAGATCAATCGTTATGATGGTGCTCACGGCGCGGGGTATCTCCGGTCAGCCCGTCATTACCGATTTGAGTTCGAGGAAGTCCTTGATGCCATGAACGCCCCATTCGCGGCCGTTGCCCGATTGCTTGTAGCCACCGAACGGGGCGCTGATATCGCTCGGTGCGTCGTTCAGGTGCACCATGCCGGTTCGCAAGCGCCAAGCGACCTGCATGGCTGCTTCCGGCGTTTCTCCGTACACGGCACCGGACAGGTCGTAGGGCGTGTCGTTGGCAATCTCGACCGCCTCGTCGTACACGTCTTGCGGCACGAGCATGCGGCTCGGCGCGTCGCAGGACTGGCCGCTGTTGCTGAACACGCCGCGCACGCCCTGTACGACGGCTTTTTCCAGTGGTGCCCCCGGCAGGATGATGTTGGCGGATTTGCCGCCCAGCTCCTGTGAAACCCGCTTCACTGTGTCGGCGGCGGCTTTTGCAACCTCGATGCCGGCCCGGGTGGAGCCGGTGAAAGAGATCATGTCGATGCCGGGGTGTGCCGACATCGCGACGCCGACGCCGGGACCGTCGCCTTGTACGAGGTTGCACACCCCCGCCGGCACGCCGGCGGCGTCCAGCGCCTCGGCGAAAATCATTGCGCTGACGGGCGCGATCTCGCTGGGCTTCAGAACGACTGTACACCCTGCCGCCAGGGCGGGGGCCACCTTGCACATAATCTGGTTGATCGGCCAGTTCCAGGGCGTGATCAGCCCGCAGACGCCAATTGGCTCTTTCAACACGACGGCCCGGGCGGTCTTTTCCTCCATTTGCAGGCCTTCCAGCGCGGTCATGGTGGCTTTCAGGTGATCGATGCCGGTGGCGGCCTGTGCCTTTTGCGCGAATCTGGCCGGCGCGCCCATCTCGGTGCTGATCGCCACGGCAATATCGTCGTAACGAGCCTTGTAGGCGTTCAGGATGTCATTCAGCAGCCCCAGCCGTTGTTTGACGGTCCACTGTGAAAACTCATCGAATGCTGCGCGTGCCGAGGCGACGGCCTGGTCGATGTCTTCCGCCGTGCCCAGCGAAACACGGCCGATCGATTGTTCGGTAGCCGGGTTGATGATCTCGAGCGTCCGGTCCGAGCCCGACTCGACCCATTCGCCATCGATGTAGTTGCGGGTGCAGTCGTACATGGATTTGTCCTGTCGGCATTGATTGAGCCCAATGGACAACTATAAGGCCGTCGGCGTTCCTCACCAAGCGTACGGACGGAAGGCCCCGATTTCGCTGGAATTTGACGGCGCTGCTGATTACCCTGAATATGTGCCAATACGCTCAGCCCGCAGGAGCGCATCAAGGGTCCGGGACCGGCGCCGTGACTCGAAGCAGGCCGTATGCTTCCCTTGCCAGCGCCGAGGTTCGGAGTCATGCCAGAGTGGTGTGCCAGTCGGCTCAGGGCAGGCAACTATAGAAAGAGGATTCGACGATGCTCGGCTTGATGCAAGACTACCCGCTGCTGATTCACACGTTTCTCGACCACGCGGCGATCAACCACGGCGAACGCGAACTGGTGACGCGCGGCGTAGAAGGCCCGATTCGCCGCTGCACGCTGGCCGAGATCCATTCGCGTTCGCTGCGCGTCGCCAAGGCGCTGGAGCGCGAAGGCGTCGGTCTCGGCGACCGCATCGCGACGATGGCCTGGAACACTGATCGCCACATGGAGACCTGGTTCGGAATCATGGGCCTGGGTGCGGTATGCCACACGCTGAACCCGCGCCTGTTCAGCGAACAACTCGATTACATCGTCAATCACGCGGAAGACGACATCCTGTTTGTTGACCTCACTTTTCTGCCGATCATCGAGGCCATGCAGAACAGGTTCCCGACGATCCGCAAGTACATCGTGCTGACCGATGGCGACAACATGCCGGAAACCTCGTTGCCGAATGCGGTCGCTTACGAAGACTGGATAGACGGTGTGGATGACGACTTCGAGTGGAAGCGCGTAGACGAGAACACGGCCGCCGCACTGTGCTACACCTCCGGCACCACCGGCAACCCGAAAGGCGTGCTGTACTCGCATCGCTCGAACGTGCTGCACGGCCTGACCGTGAACCAGCCCGACGTATTCGGGCTGCGCTCGGAGGACGTGATCCTGGCCATCGTACCGATGTTTCACGCCAACGCATGGGCTTTGACCTACGCCGTTCCGGCGGCCGGTGCGAAAATGGTTATGCCGGGCGCCGGCATGGATGGCGCGAGCATTTACGAATTGCTGGATTCCGAGCAGGTCAGCGCGACGGCGGCCGTACCGACTGTCTGGATGGGCTTGCTGCAGTACCTGGAAAGCAGTGGCAAGAAGCTGCCGTACCTGCAGCGCGCGGTGGTTGGCGGCGCCGCCTGTCCGCCCGTGATGATCCGCAAATTCGAACTGGACTACGGCGTCGAGGTCATCCATGGCTGGGGCATGACCGAGATGTCGCCGGTGGGCACCACCGGCAAGATGAAACACGCCACCTCCGGCCTGGAACGCGAGGCCCAGCTGAAGCTGAAAGAGAAGCAGGGCCGGGTGCCGTATCTCGTTGAAATGAAAGTCGTCGACGATGAGGGCAATGAATTGCCTCGCGACGGCAAGTCGGCCGGCCATTTGCTGGTGCGCGGGCCGGCCGTGGCTAAAACCTATTATCGGATCGAGGGCGATGCGCTGACCGAGGACGGCTGGTTCAACACCGGCGACATCGCCAACATCGACCCGCTGGGCTTCATGCAGATCACTGACCGCGACAAGGACGTGATCAAGTCCGGCGGCGAGTGGATTTCATCCATCGAGATTGAAAACGTTGCGGTTGGCTGTCCGGGGGTCGCCGAGGCCGCCGTGATCGGCTTGCCGCATCCCAAGTGGAGCGAAAGGCCGCTGCTCGTCATCTTGCGCGAACCGGGTGCCGAGGTCAGCGGAGAAGATGTATTGGCGTTTCTGGAGGATAAAATCGCCAAGTGGTGGATGCCGGACGACGTAGTCTTCGTTGATGAGATTCCGCATTCCGCCACCGGGAAAATCCAGAAAATGGAACTGCGTAAGCGGTTTCGGGATTTTGAATTTTCAAGTGCGTAGAGTCCATCTTATGAATTCATCCGCTGTCGCGCTCAAAGAAACCGTGGAATCGGTGGTGGAATCCCACCGCGGGCAGGTCGGCGCGCTGCTGCCGGTGCTGCATGCGGTGCAGGATTGCTTTGGCCATGTGCCGAAAGAAGCGGTGCCGATGATCGCTCAGGCCATGAACCTGTCCCGCGCAGAAGTCCACGGGGTGATGAGCTTCTATCACGACTTTCGCAGTGAGCCTGCGGGCGCACACATCCTGCAGCTGTGCCGGGCGGAAGCCTGCCAGTCAATGGGGGCGCGCGAACTCGAGCGCCACGCCTTCGAGCGCCTGGGTATTGGCTACGGCGAGACGACCGCCAACGGCCTGTTCACGCTGCTGCCTGTTTACTGCCTGGGTAACTGCGCCTGTGCACCGTCCCTGCGCATCAATGACGATATCCATGCACGGGTTTCGGCAGCGCGCTTCGACGAATTGATCGCGCACCTGGAGGCGGGGGACTGATGGCCGTGAAGATCTACGTGCCGAAAGATGCGACCGCCTGCGCGCTGGGCGCCGACCAGGTTGCCCTTGCCATCCGCGACTATGCTGCCCACGGTGGGATCGATCTGGAACTGATCCGCAACGGGTCACGCGGCGCGTTCTGGCTCGAACCGCTGGTCGAAGTGGAAAGCGAAGCGGGCCGTATGGCCTTCGGCCCTGTACGGCCCGAGGACCTTTCGGGCCTGTTCGAAAGCGGATTTCCGGGCGCCGCCGAACACGCCCTGGCGCTGGGGCCGGTCGACGGTATCGATTGGCTGGCCAGTCAGCAGCGCCTGACCTTCGCACGCGCCGGTCTCGGTGACCCGCTGTCACTCGACCATTACCGGGCCCTCGGTGGTTTTCGCGGCCTGCTGCGGGCGCTGGACCTGCCGGCGCAGGTCATCGTCGACGAGGTCAAGGAGTCGGGTCTGCGCGGGCGCGGCGGCGCCGCCTTTCCGACCGGCATCAAGTGGCAGACGGTGCTCGATCAGCGGATGGCACAAAAATTCATCGTCTGTAACGCCGACGAAGGTGACTCGGGCACTTTCGCCGACCGCCTGCTGATGGAAGCGGACCCCTACCAGTTGATCGAGGGCATGATCATCGCGGGCCTCGCGGTCGGTGCGACCCAGGGGTTCATTTACCTGCGTTCCGAGTATCCGCATTGCAAAGCCGTGCTCGGCGAAGCGCTTGCGCGCGCTGCGGCGGCGGGCTACCTCGGCGACGGTATCTGCGGGTCGGACCGGGCATTCCGCCTGGAATTGCGGATCGGTGCCGGCGCTTATATCTGCGGCGAGGAGACGTCGCTGCTGGACAGTCTGGAAGGCAAGCGTGGCCTGGTGCGCTACAAGCCGCCGCTACCCGCTATCGAAGGGCTGCTCGGCAAACCGACAGTGGTCAACAATGTGCTGTCACTGGCCGCCGTCAGCACAATTCTGGCGCAAGGCGCTGATGCCTACCGGGAATTCGGCAGCGGTCGCTCGCGCGGCACGCTGACCGCCCAACTGGCCGGCAATATCCGTCGCGGCGGGCTGGTCGAAATACCCTTCGGGATAACGCTGCGCGAACTGGTCGAGGGTTATGGCGGCGGTACGGCCAGCGGCCGTCCGGCGCGGGCCATTCAGGTCGGCGGGCCGCTGGGCGCTTACCTGCCAGAAAGCCAGTGGGACGTGGCGCTGGATTACGAAGCCATGGCGGAGATCGGCGCGATGCTTGGCCACGGCGGCATCGTGGTATTCGACGAACGCGTCGACATGGCGCAGCAGGCGCGTTTTGCGATGGAGTTCTGCGCCGTGGAATCCTGTGGCAAATGTACGCCCTGCCGGGTGGGTTCCGTACGTGGCGTCGAGGTGATTGACCGCGTGATTGCGGGTGACCGGCCTGATTTCAACCTGCAGTTGCTCGAAGAGCTTTGCGAGACCATGGTCGAGGGCTCGCTGTGCGCCATGGGCGGGCTGACGCCGCTGCCGGTGCGCAGCGCGATGAAACATTTTGCCGGGGATTTCGTCAAAGGATAATTGGCGCACGGAAACGTGCTTAATACTCTGAAAATTGGAATAATGCCTGATATGTACCAGCCGCAGCCAGATTACGGGACGCCGATCCCGATCAAAATCAGCGCTTACGTCGATTTGACGATCGATGGCAGAAACGTCTCCGTTCCGGAGGGCACTTCGGTGATGCGGGCCGCCGCCCAGGCGGGTGTCAAGGTGCCCAAGCTGTGCGCCACCGATGCGCTGGACGCCTTCGGCTCCTGTCGCGTGTGCCTGGTGGAGATCGAGGGTCGCAAAGGTTTTCCGGCTTCCTGTACGACCCGGGTCGAAAAGGGCATGGTGGTCACGACCAGGTCGGAACGTCTCGAGCGCCTGCGCCGTAACGTCGTCGAGCTGTATGTCTCCGACCATCCGCTGGAATGCGTTTCCTGC
The DNA here is from genome assembly GCA_032250585.1 of Lysobacterales bacterium. Taxonomy (GTDB): domain Bacteria; phylum Pseudomonadota; class Gammaproteobacteria; order Xanthomonadales; family SZUA-36; genus JAVVFH01. The sequence continues at coordinate 1,472 of JAVVFH010000023.1, read as the reverse complement.
TCCGCCAACGGCCAATGTGAGCTGCAGGACGTGGCCGAATCCCTTGGCGTGACGGACAGCCGCTACGGCCTGGAGGGCGCGCACCACCTGGATGCGGAAAAAGAAGAGTCCAATCCGTATTTCACCTTCGACCCCTCGCAGTGCATCGTCTGTTACCGTTGCGTGCGCGCCTGTGATGACATCCAGGGCACCTTCGCGCTGACGATGCACGGGCGCGGCTTCGAATCCAAAGTGTCCGCGGGTCAGTCGGAAAGCTTCATGGATTCCGACTGCGTCTCTTGCGGCGCCTGTGTACAGCACTGTCCGACCGAGGCCTTGCACGAGAAAACGGTGATTGAGCACGGCCTGCCCGAGCGCAGCATCACGACGACCTGCGCGTACTGCGGGGTTGGCTGCTCTTTTCACGCCGAGCTGAAGGGCGACCGGGTTTTGCGAATGACGCCGAACAAGGACGGTCACGCCAATGAGGGGCACGCCTGCATAAAGGGCCGTTTCGCCTTCGGCTACGCCACGCACTCGGATCGCATCACCGAGCCGATGATCCGCGCAAGCATCAACGATCCCTGGCGCAAGGTCAGCTGGGACGAAGCCATTCGCTACACCGCGGACCGTCTGCTGGCGATCAAGAACGAGCACGGGCCGGACAGCATCGGCGGCATCACCTCGTCCCGATGCACGAACGAGGAGACCTATCTGGTCCAGAAAATGGTCCGCGCCGCTTTCGGCAACAACAACGTCGATACCTGCGCGCGGGTCTGCCATTCGCCAACCGGATATGGATTGAAGACCACATTGGGCGAATCCGCCGGCACCCAGGCTTTCAGTTCGGTGGCGAAGTCCGACGTGATCATGGTCATGGGCGCGAATCCGAGCGACGCGCATCCGGTGTTCGCCTCGAGGCTGAAAAAAAGGATACGCGAGGGCGCGCAGCTGATTGTGGTCGATCCCCGGCGCATCGACCTGGTGAGCTCACCCCACGTCAGGGCGGAACACCATCTTGCGTTGCGCCCCGGCAGCAACGTGGCCTTCATCAACGCAATGGCGCACGTGGTCATCACCGAGGGACTGGAAGATCGCGCGTTCATCGCGGCGCGCTGCGAAGAGGCGGCGTACCGGGCGTGGTGTGACTTCATTGCCGGCGAACAGAACTCGCCTGAAACAACCGAGCGCATCACCGGCATTCCGGCTTCGGAACTGCGGGCCGCGGCGCGGCTGTTCGCGGCGGCGCCGAATGCCTCCATCTATTACGGCCTCGGTGTTTCCGAACACAGTCAGGGTTCGACGACAGTCATGGGTATCGCCAACCTGGCAATGGCCACCGGCAACCTCGGCCGCGAAGGCGGCGGCGATGCCGCCGGCCGCGCCGCAGCCGACGAGTGTTTGCAGGCGCTTCTCCGAGAGGCCCAGGCGCTGCCCGATCCAGGAGCCAATCGTCGCGCCGATCTGCACGTTGGGGTCCTCCGGCCCGACCG
>JAVVFH010000239.1:0-5380 GCA_032250585.1 Lysobacterales bacterium | reverse complement strand
CTAGTCCTGCACTCGCGCGCCTGGCATCTGACCGCTTCTTGCTTTGCTGAAAGCGACATAAGATGCGTGACAGGACAGTAGTAGAAAATCCCGTTTCGCCAGCTTTTTTCTGTCCGACTCAGCAGTCGCGGGCTTCGTCTGCCACCGCACGGGATGGCGGACTTTCAGCGATCGTCGCCCCGCAGTCTCTTCACTTCGCGCTGCAAGCGTTCGGCAGTGACCTCTTCGGGGGCAATGGGCTCACCCACCCGCATCCCGATCTGCGCCCACAGCTTGTAAGGCCGGCGCCGGTGCAGGCGGTTCCGGCGGCTGAACAGCGAGCCCCAGAGATTGCACAGGGCGACCGGTACGACGGGCACGGCCTGGCCCGCTGCCAGCTGTTCGGAGAGGATCTTTTCGATACCGGGACGGAAGATCTGGATTTCGCCATCGTGCGTGATTTGCCCTTCGGGGAAAATGCCGAGAACGCCACCGGCCGTCAACACCTTGTGCATGCGTCGGTAGGCTTTTTCCAGGATGTCCGGTCGTTCCGCCCGAGCAGCGATCGGGATGGCCTTGCTGGTGCGGAAGATGAAGTTCAGCAGCGGAACCCGGTAGATTTTGTAGTACATGACGAAATTGACGGGCCGCCGAATCATGCCGCCGAGTATCAGCGGGTCGACGAAGCTGACGTGGTTGCTGGCGACGATGACCGGTCCCTGCTCGGGAATGTTCTCCATGCCCGTTACTCGCACGCGGTAAATGGTGTGGATCAGCATCCAGACCAGAAACCGCATCAGGAACTCGGGCACCAGGCTGAAGATATAAATCGCGACCGCTGCGTTCAGCAGGGCGACCAGCAAAAACAGCTGCGGAATCGTGAAACCACCCGGGCCAAGCATCAGCATGGCCATCACGGCGGCGATAACCATGAACAGCGCGTTGAGGATGTTGAGCCCGGCAATCACCCGCGAGCGGTGACTGGGTTCCGAGCGCGACTGTACCAGGGCATACAGCGGCACGATGTAAAAACCGCCGAACACGCCGATCAGCAGAAAGTCCACGACGATGCGCCAACTGCCCGCTCCGGATAGGAAAGCCGATGCCGACACGTTAACGCCGGGCACGACCGGTGAGGCAAAATAAAGGTCCAGGGCGAACAGCGTCAGACCGAAGGCCCCGAAGGGGACCAGCCCGATTTCCACCTGCTTGCCGGACAGTTTTTCGCACAGCAGCGAACCGCTGCTGATGCCGATGATGAAGATGCCCAGCAGTGCCGACATCAGATTTTCGTCCCCGCCCAACACGTTCTGGCTGTAGCTGGGAATCTGCACGAGGAAGGTGGCGCCGAAGAACCAGAACCAGGAAATGGCCAACACACTGTTCAGCACGGTCCGGTTCTGGTTGATGAACTTCAGGTTACGGACGGTCTCGCTGAAAACGTTCCAGTTGATTTTCAGTTCCGGACAGACCGCTTCTGCGATCGGTACCCGCCGGCTGTACAGGTAGCCCGTCACGGCCACTGCCAGTCCCGCGCCGCCGGCATAATACGGCCAGGCGACTTCGATGCCGGCGAGTTGGGGCCCGGCGATGGTACCGGCCAGGATCGCGACGAAGGTACCCATTTCGACCAGCGCGTTACCGCCGATCAGCTCATGGCGCGACAGGATCTGCGGCAGAATACCGTACTTGATGGGGCCGAAGACGGTGGACTGCAGGCCCAGCAGAAACAACACGAACAGCAGCAGCGGCACGTTGTTGAGCCAGAAACCGAGTGTCGCCAGCGCCATGATCAGGATCTCGAACAGCTTGATGTGGCGGATCTGCAGCGACTTTTCGTACTTGTCCGCAAATTGCCCGAACAGGGCGGAAAAGAGGAAAAACGGCAGGATGAATACCATGGCGCTGAGGTTCACGACCTGGTCCGTGTTCAGTCCGGCCAGGCGGCTGCCCTGGAAGACCAGCAGCGCGGCCAGGGCGTTTTTGAAGATGTTGTCGTTGAACGCGCCGAGCGCCTGCGTCATGAAAAACGGCATGAAGCGCCGCTGGCTGAAGAGCGCGAATTGAGAACCGCCGGACATTTCAGACGAGCGTGTTGAGGACACCCGCGATGGTGGCCGTCATCATGGTCGCCAGCGCACCGCCGAGCACGGCCTTCAGACCCAGGCGGGCGATGTCGGGGCGCCGTTCGGGCGCGATGCCCCCAATGCCGCCGATCTGGATGGCGATCGACGAGAAGTTGGCGAAGCCGCACAGCGCGTAAGTGGAAATCAGCAGCGCCTGCGGTGAAATCGTGTCCTGGATCTCATTGAGATGCACGTAAGCCACGAACTCGTTGGTGACCACTTTTTCACCGATCAGGCCGCCGACGGTGACCGCGTCCTGCCAGGGTACCCCGATCACCCAGGCCATCGGCGACAGCAGGTAACCGAGCATGGTCGAGAGGCTCAGCGTGCGGTTGGTCGCGGCCTCGAAGCCGCTGATTTCGCCGAGCCAGCCCAGCGGGTAGTCGATCATCGCGATCAGGGCGATGAAAGCGAGCAGCATGGCGCCGACGTTCAGAGCGAGTCGCCAGCCGTCCGCCGCGCCGTTGGCGGCGGCCTCGATGACGTTGGTGGCGGTTTTCTCCACGTGCAGCCGGACCTCGCCGCGGGTCAGCGACTCCTCCATTTCCGGCCGCAGCAGCTTGGCGATGACCACCGTCGCCGGCGCGGCCATGATGCTGGCGGACAGCAGGTGTTTGGCGTAGAAAATCCGGGCCGCCTCGTCGGCACCGCCCAGCAGTGTGATGTAGGCTGCCAGCACGCCGCCGGCGATGGTCGCCATGCCGCCCACCATCATCGTGAACAGTTCGGATTCGGTCATGCGCGCGATGTAGGGGCGCACCACCAGCGGGGCTTCGGTCTGGCCGATGAAAACATTGGCCGCCACCGACAGCGATTCCGCGCCGCTGGTGCGCAGGATCTTGAGCATGACCCAGGCCATGACCTGGACGATTTTCTGCATCACGCCGAGGTGATAAAGCACGGCCATCAGCGAAGCGAAGAAAATGATGGTTGGCAGCACCTGGAAGGCGAAAATGAAGCCCAGGCTGGAGGGGTCGGCCAGGGGCCCGAAGATGAACGCGGCACCGTTCGCTGAAAAACTGATGATCTGCACGAAAACCCGGCTGAGGCCTTCGAAAAATTGCCGGCCGCCCGGCACCAGGATGACCAGCACCGCGAACAGCAGCTGTAAAGTGATTCCGGAAATGACCAGTTTCCAGTCCACAGCCGAACGGTTCGTCGACAGGCCGAACGCGATGCCGATCAGCACGGCAAGGCCAAAGATTCCAAACGCGATGCTACCGATCATGCCACGCTCTCCGTTTTGGTATTGTTCTTGTTCTGATCGGCAGGGTACCAAGAAAAAGGGAACCGATGCAGTTTTCGGCTTCCTGTCCGTTCAGATTTGGATCTGCGCCCAATGGCGGCTCGCCCATGCGCGGCTGCAGTGGCAGGCCTGGCCGAGGCGATAGACGACGTTGATGATCCATACGCCGAGCAGACCGTAACCGAGCACCGGGCCCACCATCCAGGCCAGCGGCAGGAAAAATACCCATTGCCAGCTCACCGTGATGAGCATGCCGCGGCGCGTGTCGCCGGCGCCCATCAACGCGTTCATCAGCACCATGCCGACGGTGTCGAAGCTGATGACCAGTGCCCACAGGATCATTGGCAGGTAGGCCAGTTCAAGGGTCTCGGGATTGGTCAGGAAGACGCCGAGCAGGGGTAGGGCCAGGGGCACCAGGACAAGACTCAGCAGCACCCCGTAAACAAAAGTCAGCGCCGCGCCATTCCAGCCCCAGGCCGCCGCGTCTTCCACGTCGCCGCGCCCGAGGGCGTTGCCGACCAGGGTGGTTGTGGCCAGCGCCACGCCGAAGGCCGGCAGCATGGCGGTGATGTGGAAGGTCATCAGGACGTTCACGGCGGCGACCTCGGCGGTGCCGATGCGCCCGACGATCCACACCAGGGCCACCAGTCCGGCCGCGAAAAACAGCTGCTGCAGGCTGGACGGCAGCGACAGGCGAAGTTGTTTCCAGAGTGTTTCGCGCGAGGGTACGGCGCGCAAAAAGCCCTTGTCACGGGCGTGCCGCGCGGCGGACAGAAAATAGAGCAGCGTGCCGATGTACAGCGAAATCGTGGTCGCCAGACCGGCGCCGAACACGCCCAGTTCCGGCGCGCCCAGCTTGCCGAAAATCAGCACCCAGTTCAGAAAAATGTTGATGGCGTGCATCACCAGCAGCGTGCGCAGATAGACGCCAGTCATGTGGATCGCGCTCCAGTAGCCGCGAAAGGAAAAGTTCATGCCCACCGCGATCATGCTCGCGATCCGGATCTGCAGATAAGGTATGCCCAGCTCCGCGACCTGCGGGTCGTCGGTGACCAGTGTGAAAGCGAAGGGGGTCAGCAGGATCATCGCGACGCATAACGGCGCCCCGATGATCAGCGACAGGAGCAGCCCGCCGTTGAGGGGAATGGCGGTTTCCGAATCCCGTCCCTCGCCCAGCCGCCGGGCGGCCAGCGCCTGAACCCCGACCGAAAGCCCGATGATGAAGGCGATCGCCATGTAATTGGCGAAACTGCCGATGCCGGTGGCGGCCAACGCCTGGTCCCCCAGGCGTCCCACCATGCCAATGTCGACCAGGTTCATGATGTTCTGCGACATCATCCCGCCCGTGATCGGCAGGGCGATACTCCAGATCATCCCGCGTCGGTCACGCCCGGGCAGCAGCGACGCGGCATTCCGGAGGCTCGCCGTCATTCGTTCATTCGATGAACACGACGGTTTCGCGGGTCGCCCGGAATGTGATGCCGGGCCAGCGTTCTTCGGTCAGTTGCAGGTTCACCCGTGTCGGCGCCAGATAGACGAGCTCCCCCGCGCCGTCGCGCGCCAGGTGTTGTTCCAATTGACGGGTGAAATCCGCCAGCATCCGGTTGTCGTCGCACTGGATCCAGCGCGCCGTCTGGACGTTGACGTTTTCAAATATCGCATCCACGCCGTATTCGTTTTTAAGCCGGTAGGCCACCACGTCAAACTGCAGGATGCCCACCGCCCCGAGGATCAGTTCGTTGCCCAGCAGGGGTTTGAAAAACTGGGTCGCACCCTCCTCGGAAAGCTGGGCCAGTCCTTTCTGCAGCGCTTTTAGCTTGAGCGGGTCGCGCAGCTGTGCCCGCCGGAACAGTTCGGGTGCAAAATTGGGAATGCCCGTGAACTGCAGGGCTTCGCCTTCGGTGAAGGTGTCGCCGATGCTGATCGTGCCGTTGATCGTCATCAGCGCGCCGGCGGTGTAGCCGCCCAGCATCTGGGCCCCACAGACAATGTCCGAGATCGGCCAGAAGAGCGCGTGCATCCTCGTCAG